>SVLV01000012.1 GCA_015067765.1 Oscillospiraceae bacterium
CGTTACAATCCTTCAAAATAATATGAAAGATTGTTGTCAATTTGTTGTCAACTCGGATTTGAGATGCCGAAAACCCTTGATTTTACTGGGTTTTTTAGTCGAGAGGCTTCATCGTGGGGAACAGGATCACATCGCGGATGGAATCCGTGCCGCAGAGCATCATGGCGCAGCGGTCAATACCGAAGCCCAGACCACCGGTGGGCGGCATACCGTACTCCAGAGCCAGCACGAAATCCTCGTCCATCATATCGGCCTCCTCATCGCCGCCGGCACGCTTTTCTGCCTGTGCCTTGAAGCGCTCGTACTGGTCGATGGGGTCATTCAGCTCGGAGAAGGCGTTGCCCATCTCGCAGCCGCAGACAAAGGCCTCGTAGCGCTCCGTCAGCGCAGGACACTCAGGGCTGCGCTTGGCCAGGGGGGAGACCTCCACAGGATACATGGTGATGAACACCGGCTGCACCAGAGTCTCCTCCACCTTCTGATCGAAGGTCTCATAGAGGATATTGCCCCAGGTGTGAGGCACGCCCTCCAGATCCACATGGGCAGCCTTGGCCAGCTGGGCAGCTGCATCGGCGTCCCCCAGAACGGCCATAAAGTCCGCACCGGTGACCTCCTTGACGGCATCCGCCATGGTCAGACGGCGCCAGCCGGGAGTCAGGTCGATGTCATTGCCCAGCCACTTCAGCTGATAGGTGCCGTGGATGGCATAGCAGGCGCCGGAGAGAATGCCCTCCAGAATATCCATCATGCCGTCCAGATTGGTATAGGCCTGATACAGCTCACAGGTGGTGAACTCAGGATTGTGCTTGGTATCCATACCCTCGTTGCGGAAGATACGGCCCACCTCATACACCCGCTCCATGCCGCCCACGATCAGGCGCTTCAGGTGCAGCTCGGTAGCGATACGCATATACATATCGATATCCAGCGTGTTGTGATGGGTGATGAAGGGACGGGCATTGGCGCCGCCGGCAATGGGGCTGAGCACGGGGGTCTCCACCTCCATGAAGCCCAGATCGTCCAAATAGCGGCGCAGGTAGGAGACAAACTGGCTGCGGATCTCAAAGCAGCGCTTGGCCTCGGGATTCATGATCAGATCCACATAGCGCTGACGATAGCGCAGTTCCTTATCGGTAAGGCCGTGGAACTTCTCGGGCAGGGGACGCAGGGACTTGCTGAGGAGGGTGATCTCCTTGGCGCGCACGCTCATCTCACCCCGCTGGGTGCGGAACACTTCGCCCAGCACGCCCACGATATCGCCAATATCGTACTTCTTGAAATGATTGTAGTTGGTCTCATCCATCTCGTCCTTGCGGGCGTACAGCTGGATGCGGCCGGACTTGTCCTGCAGGTCGCAGAAAGACACCTTGCCCATGCCGCGCTTGGACATCAGACGGCCGGCAATAGTAACCTCCATGCCCTCCATGGCATCGAAGTTTTCCTTGATCTCCTGGGCATGATGGGACACATCGAACTTGGTGATATGGAAGGGATCGCGGCCCTCCTCCTGCATCACCTTCAGCTTGTCCCGACGGACCTGCAGCAGCTGATTCAGATCCTGCTGCTGTTCGGTCTGATTGATCTGGTCTGCCATGTTGCAGTCCTCCTTATCGCTCAATCTTTTCCACCCGGTAGCGGATCACGCCACGGGGTGCATCCACATTGACCTCGTCGCCCACCTTGCGGCCCATGAGAGCCTTACCGAAGGGGCTATCCTCGCTGATGGCACGGGCCATCACATCGGCTTCCTGAGAGCCCACCACCTTGTAAACAGGCAGCAGCTTGCCGGTATCCAGATTGGTGACGGTCACCATGCAGCCGATGGAGACCTTGTCCAGATCCGCCTCGGATTCATCTACGATCACAGCATGCAGCAGGATCTCCTCCAGCTCAGCGATGCGGGAATACAGCTTGCCCTGCTCGTTTTTCGCCTCATCATATTCGCTGTTCTCGGACAGGTCGCCGAAGCCTCTGGCCTCTTTGATCAGCTCTGCGATCTCGTCGGCGCGAGTAGTTTTGCTGTAATCCAGTTCGCGCTTGAGCTCCTCATAGCGCTCCTGGCTCATCTTAAATTCTTTCACCATGCTGTTGATTCCTTTCTTTCGGCCATTCTCTGCCAAAAGGCAGAAAATGGCATAATCACATAATATGTCATGTTGCATTATAGAGAGTTTCCGCGGCTCTGTCAAGCATCGGGCCTATGCTTTTCACGCAAATCTCCTCCACAGACAATCTTCCCGCCTGCCACAGAGCCGCCAGCAGCTGTTCCTGGAGGGGAACGGTCTCCGGCCACCCCGCAGGCGGCTGATAGAACACCCGCTGCTGCCGCTCCGCCTGCCGGTCCAGACAGATGGTGCGCAGACCGCCCTGTCCGTCAAAACTGATCTGCAGCAGCATGCCCCGTCCTCCGGGAGCCAATCCATACCGCCGCTGCATATGGCTCTCCAGCGCAGCCTGTCCCATTCCGGTATCCAGGCGCACATAGCGGCAGTGCTGCGCCAAAAATTCCGCCGCCTGCCAGACCGATGCATTTGTTTCTTCTGCCGTCACCCATACTGTCCCCCGCATAAGGTCTAATCCCCACTGGCGCTCCGCGCAGGCAATCAACTGCGGCAGCAGCGCACGGCGCAGAGACCACACCTCCACAGGCACGATCCCTTCATGCCACAGGGGCGGCAAATCCGGCATCCAACAGCCCTGCCGCACACCCTCCAACCTCATTCGTCCCACCGCTTTTCGCACCTTACGCGCAAGAAAAAAGCCCGCCCGGCCTTGAATCTCCAGACAGGCCACCGGGAGTCCCAGCAGATCGCTTTGACGCAAGTGAACGGCAGGCCGTCCCGTCGGATGCCACATAATATAGCCCAGCAAAAACATCCCTCCCGCTCCATTGTATGGAGCGGGAGGGTACTTCATGCATTTGGCAGAACCCTTACACCAGAATGTAACCGGGCAGATACGTAATGGGATCGATGGGGGTGCCGTCCAGACGGAGCTCATAGTGGATATGGGCACCACTGGAAACACCGGTAGATCCGCACAGACCAATCACCTGGCCGCGGCTCACCGACTGACCCACCCGCACATAGGGAGACTGGTACATATGGCCATACAGGGTGGTCACGCCGGAACCGTGGTCGATGGTCACGCAGTATCCGTAACCACCGTACCAACCGGACTGGATCACTTTACCGGCCTGTGCTGCAAAAATATTGGTTTTGCGGGCCGCGCCGATATCCACACCCTTATGGTTGGTGCTGGCACCGGGGATGCCGGTATTACGGGGGCCAAACTTAGAGGTGATGTAGCGGCAATCGGTGGGCCAGATCAGGCCGCTGAGCACGCCCTGGGTACCGCCGTCGCTTCCACCGTTCTGCTGATGGTACTTTTTGATGTCCTCACTGGCTTCATCCGCGATCCGGTCCTCTTCCGCAATCAACTGCTTCAAGCCCTGGATCTCATCCTCATATTTGGCGACAATCGCATCCGCTGCTGCCAGTTCTTTTTCCAGCTCATCCTGACGAACCAGCAGATCCGCCTCCTGTACCTTCAGCTCATCCTTATCCGCAGTCAGCTGGGCGCGCAGCTCCCTCAGAGAGTTGATCAGCCCCTGCTCGTACTCCATGATCTCACTGATGAAATCCATGCGGCTGAGCAGATCGGCAAAGCCGGTAGCTTTGAAGATCACAGACCAATAGGAGATGGGGCCCCGCTCCTCTTCCTGCCGCACCTGCTTGCAGAAGAGTTCATACTGTCGGGCTTCTTCCGCCTCATTCTCTTCAATCTGCTTGGTCAGCACCTTTACCTCTTCCTGCACCAGATTGATCTGCTCCTGCAGGATACTGTTGCGCCGGTCCAGCAGCTTCTTTTTCTCCATGGCGCCCTCAAAATTGTCATCATTTTTGAGCGCGGCTATCTGTGCCTCATACTCCGCCTTTTTGGCATTGGCGGCTGCCAGCTTATTGTTCAGCTCTGCCAGGGTCTCGGCATAGGTCATCTCCACCGGCGGGATCACCACCATGGTCATGGCCATCATCACTGCACACAGGAGAGCGGTCCATTTTTTCAGTTGCTTCATATAACCTCCTTACACGCGCAGGAACTTCCGGATAGCGGTCAAGCTGCCACCCACACCCACCAGGATACCCACCACCACAAATACGGCGGCTACCGGGCCCCAGATCTGACCAAAGTCCACCACACGCAGCAGCTGCAGCGTATCGGAGGTGCTGATGCCCTGGGTGATGGCGGCATACAGCAGCCACTGCAGGGCAAAAGCGATCACTGCGCCCAGCAGACCGATCAGCAGACCCTCATAGACGAAGGGCCAGCGGATGAAACTGTCGGTGGCGCCCACCATCTTCATGATGGCGATCTCCTCCCGGCGGTCAAAGGTGGTCAGTTTGATGGTATTGGAAATGATGAACACCGACACGATCAGCAGGATGGCGATGAGGGCCATGCTGACCACACTGGCGATGTTGCTGACGGTGACAAAGCCCTTGGAGATGGCCTCGTCTGCCCGGACCTTCACAATACCGCTGACCGCTTTCAGGTCATCACTGGTCTGGGAGATTTTCTCCAGATCCGTCAGGTGGATCACATAGCGATGACGGAAGATGTTGGCCTCCAGATCGCTGTACAGGTCATCCTCGTCGTACTGCTTCACATAGTTGTCGCGGGCTTCTTCCCGGGAGACAAAGGTGCAGTCCTTCACATTGGGTACCGCTTCCAGCTTCGTTTTCAGGTTCTTGGCTTCCTCATCGGTAAGCGCTTCATCCACGAAGGCCAGCACCGCGTTCTCGCTCTGCAGGTCCTTCAGGTTTTCATTGGCATTATAGGCCACCAGAGAGAAGGTGCCCATAATCAGCAGGCAGGCCACGGTGATACCCACTGCGGCGAAAGACATGAATCCGTGGGAGAACATGTTTCCCACACCCTGCTTGAAAAAGTAATTAAAATCGTGTCTCATGCGCGCGCCACCTCATAGCTTCCCGTACCGTCGCCGATCATCTCACCCTCCTGGATGGTGATGACCCGCTTGTCAAAGTGATTGACCAGCCCCCGCTCATGGGTGACCACTACCACGGTGGTACCCAGTGCATTGATGCGCTCCAGCAGGGTCATGATCTCCAGAGAACGGCCCGGGTCCAGATTGCCGGTGGGCTCATCCGCCACAATGGTGGTGGGGTTATTGACCAGTGCGCGGGCAATGGCCACGCGCTGCTGCTCACCGCCGGACAGTTCATCCGGGAAGCGCTCCTCCTTACCGGTCAAACCCACCAGCTCCAGCACATAGGGGATGCGGCTCTTGATCTCCCGGGAGGAGGCACCCACTGCCCGCATGGCCAGACTCAAGTTCTCATAGACCGTCTTGGAACTGATCAGGCGGAAATCCTGGAAGATGACGCCCAGCGTGCGCCGCAGCAAGGGAATCTGCTTGTCGCTGATGCGGCTCATGGAAAACCCGTTGACCATTACGCGGCCCACCGTGGGCTCCACCTCACCGGTCAGCAGCTTGATGATGGTGGATTTACCGGAACCGGAGGGGCCCACCAGAAATACAAAATCCCCGTCATTGATGGTAAAGGACACATCCCTGAGGGCCTTTGTCCCGTTGTCATACATTTTCTCTACATTCTGCAGTCGAATCATTCCGTCACATCCTCGTATTCGTCCATTCCCCACATCTTGTGGCAGAAAAACCTAATTTCACATTTCTTTCTACATTATATACAATGTGTTACAAAATGGCAACAGAAAAAGATGGGAAATCCCCGTAAACTATACTGCCACTTTTTTCCATTTCCGGCAATATTTTTCCGATATCGCTCCCAGCTCGATTACAACAAAAAACGGTCAAGCCTTTCGGCTTGACCGTTTGCTCTTTTTAGGCCTCAATGCCGCGGCTGGTCAGATACTTCTTGACCATCAGAGCGACCTTGAAGGTAATGGCATCATCAAATTCCCGCAGATCCAGACCCGTCAGCTTCTTGATCTTCTCCAAGCGGTACACCAGCGTATTGCGGTGGACAAACAGCTTACGGGCGGTCTCGGAGACATTCAGGTTGTTCTCAAAGAACTTGTAGATGGTAAACAGAGTCTCCTGATCCAGTGCATCAATGGGATTCTTCTTGAAGACCTCCTGCAGGAACATCTCGCACAGGGTGGTGGGCAGCTGATAGATCAGACGGCCGATACCCAGATTCTCGTAGTTGATGACAAAGCGCTCCGTATCGAAGACCTTGCCCACCTCGATAGCGATCTGTGCCTCCTTGTAGGACTTGGCCAGCTCACGCAGGTGGGATGCGATCGTGCCGATACCCACAAACACGCGGCTCTCGCCATCCACACGCAGGGCCTCATCGATCTGAGCGGCTACCTTCTCCAACTCGCGGGTACCCGATCCATCAGGCAGCTGGTGGATCAGTGCCACATCCTCCTCGCCCACACTCAGAACGAAATCGTTCTGGCGGTCGGGGAACAGGCTCTGAATCACATCCATCGGAACGGCATCCAGACGGTGATCCACCGGACGGATCACAAACACACCGCGGCACTGCTCTGCGGGCACATGCAGCTCCTTGGCGCGCATATAGATATCACTGATCAGGATATTGTCGGAGATGATGTTCTTGATAAAGGAGCCCTTGTCGTGCTTCTCCTCATAGTAACTCTTGGCGGAATTCAGCGCCACCACAGCCATGGAACACACGGTGCGGCCCACGCTGTCATCCCCACTGGCAAACACGGCATAGTCAAAGTGCGTTCCCCATGCGGGCATTGCCTTGAAGGTCTTGCCCTCCAGGGTAACACAGCCGCCCTCGGCTGCCTCAATGGCCTCCACATGCTTGGGCCACTTCTTGCCGATCCCGGTCAGCTCACTGCAGGCAATTACGGTACCTTCGGAGTCGATCACGCCGATGGTACGATCCGTGGTCTCCTTAAATTGCAGCACTACATTCTGAAAAATACGTCCGGACATAACATGTCCCTCCTGCTCACCGACATTATAGGTAATTTGTGCAATCTGTTCAGCTATGCTTTACATTATATCGTCATAATCACGATTTTGCAAGCACAATTTTCTTTTTTCACCAAATTTCTGCCCGTTTTTTTGTGGTTCTGCCCACAAAATCACAGACCGGCTTTCTGCAGATTGCCGCATTCCTCTTCCGTCAGCGGGCGGAATGCACCGGGCACCAACGCATCATCCAGAGTCAGGGGGCCCATCTTCAGCCGCTTCAGATACACCACCGGTTTCCCCCGGGCGGCCAGCATCCGCTTCACCTGATGGAACTTTCCCTCCTGCAGGGTCACCAATGCCTCACAAGGGGAGAGTATCTCCAATCCGGCGGGCAGACACTCCAAGCCATCCCCCAGCGTGATCCCTGCGGCAAAGGCCGCAACGTCACTCTCCTCCAGCGCGCCCTCCACCCGGGCGTAGTAGACCTTGTCCACATGATGCCGGGGGCTCAGCAGTCGGTGGGCCAGATCCCCATCATTGGTCAGCAGCAGCAACCCCTCCGTATCCTTGTCCAGCCGTCCCACCGGGGACAGGTTTCGGCGGCGCAGGTACTCCGGCAGCAGGTCCAGCACCGTCTTCTGACGGCTGTCCTCCACCGCAGACAGGACGCCCGCCGGCTTATGGAGCATCAGGTAAGTAAACCGCTCATAGAGGATCTCCTCCCCATCCACCCGCAGACGGGTCTGCCGGGGATCAATCTTCTGATCCGGTGCCTTTGCCGGTGCATCGTCCAGCAGCACCCGGCCCTGCCGCACCAGATCCTTGACCTCCCGCCGGGACCATCGCCCCGTACCGCTGAGGATCTTGTCCAACCGTTCCATACCCATTCCTCCTGCTGTAAAGTATTCCTATTGTATCATATTTTCCTCCGGCTGGGAATATCCATTGCTGTGAGGTGATGGGATATGTATTATGTGCATGTGAAATTTCCCAAGCGGCGGGCCGGTCTGCTGATGTGTCTGGTGGCGCTGGTACTGGTGACTACCGCGATTCTCTCCGGTTGCTGGGGAAAAAGTGATCCGGGGACAGCTGTGCCCGGCAGCACCAATGAGGAGCGTCTGGCCTACCTGACCGGTTTGGGCTGGGAGGTGAAACCGGAGCCGGTGGAGACTTTGGAGCTGCAGCTGCCGGAGAATCTGAAGGGAGAATACGGCGATTATCTGAAGCTGCAGCAGGAAAATGGGCTGCCCTTCCAGCAGTACGGCGGCAAGCAGGTGACCCGATACACCTACACCGTCTGCAACCACCCGGCAGCAGAGAAGGGCGCGCAGGTAAATCTCTACCTTCACGAAGGGCAAATCATCGGCGGTGATGTGATCCTCACCGGGGAAAACGGGTTTCAGGCCGGTCTGCAGTTCCCCAAACAGTCATAATAAAACAGGAGCCATGTTGGCTCCTGTTTTTCTTACTTGATCAGCATATACAGGCCCAGAGCCCCGACAAAAAGGTAAATTACCTTCTTCAGCAGATCCACGTTCATCCGGTCATAGATCATGCTGCCGGGGATCTTGCCCAAAAATCCACCCAACGTGGCCACCGCCACCAGACCCCAGCTGCCCTCCGGCCACTGACCCAGCCCCATGCGGCCCAGAATACAGATCAGGCCCTGAATGCCGATGGTGGCCTGCAGCGGCACCATATAGTCGTCCTTCTCCTCCATGTTGGCACTGTAATACAGGATCAGGGACGGCGTGGCCACAGAGAAGAGGGAACAGAGCAGTCCGGAAAATCCGCCGCACAGGACCGCCGACAGAGGCGTCGCCCGAATACGGAACCGGGCCGACAGTTTCCACATCCAGAGGGCCAACAGGATCAGCACCACACCCAGCAGGCGCAGGTATACACTGTCCGTAATGGCCTTCAAAAACCACAGGCCCGCCACCGCAGAGGCACTGGCCGCAATGGTGGGCAGGGCAATATAGCGCAGATCCAGCTTGCGGAATTTGCCCCACAGCATCCACACACTCATCAGCACACCGCTGACCTGTGAGATCACCAGACACTGGTGCACCGGCAAAAACAGGGGCAGCAGCGCCATGCTGATGATCACATAGCCAAAGCCGCCGATGGCCTGCGCAAAGGAGGCCACCAGCGTTATAATAAATACGAGAAGCACCGTCATCAGATCTGTCATGCCAGTTTCTCTCCTTTTCTACCAGATCCCGTTTAGCATACCACAGGCAGAAAATTTTGTCGAGATTTTAGCGACAGAAAATCTCCGCAAAAAAGCAGGGCCGAAGCCCTGCTTTTTGATTGATTCAGTTTTTGACTGCTTTGGGTTTCCCTTCCTTGCCCAGCAGGATTTTGGACCGGACAACCGACCCATCCGCGCAGTAGGAGGTACGGGTACCGTTCCATAGACGGTCCTTCTTCCAGGTCCCGGCACAGACAACCTTTTCGATGCCGTATTCCTTGGGATAGCTGGTCTCCGTGCCCTCCCCTTCAAAGGAGCCGTCAACGATCTCGCCTTCGTAGGTTCGGCCATCGGTATATCGAAAGATGCCCTTACCGGCGCGCCTGTCCTCATCCTGATGTCCCTCAAACACACCGCCGGCATGCCACTGAATCCGGTAATCTCCCCAAATCGCACCGGCCTTTATGGTGCCGATCAGGATATGATCCGGGTTGTAGAAGACACCCTCGCCTTCGATACAGGTTCCGTCCTTCCACACGCCGACAAACCGGGTGCCATCGGGATGGAGGATCATCGCGTCACCATCCAGTTCATCAGCCACCCAACGGCCCTCCGCCACATCGCCATCTGCATAGTAATAGGTTCCCTGGCCGCATTTTTCGCCCAGGTACATATCGCCCTCATACCAGCTGCCGTCGGCATAGCGCCACACACCGCTTCCGCGGCACATCCGGTCCTCCTCCCATTCAGCAGCAAAGACTCCGCCTTCGCGCCAGGTCAGTGTACCGGATCCGCTGCGCTTGCCGTCCTTCCAGCTGCCATCGTATGTGGCATCCGCACAGAACAGTTTGCCCTGACCGCAGTACGCACCGAAAGCCCACTCACCATCGTAGGCAACGCCGTTTTTGTATTCGATCCGGCCCTTGCCGTGGGGAATCCCTTCCACCACATCGCCCCGGTAGATGCCTTCGCCGTACCAGATCCCGGTCACCGTCTGCTCCGGGGCAGAGAGCTCCTGCAGCACCTTTTTCAGGTCCTGCACCACATTCTCTGCCACAGGGGACAGAAGCTGCTTCGTTCCGCAGTGCTGGCAGACCGCCGTTGCAGCGCCCTGCTCCACTTCCAGCGTTCCGCCGCAGATATTACACCGATACGCAGTCATAGCACGTCCTCCTCATTTCAGGGGTCGGATGTTGCTGATATTCTTACTTCTTAATGCGTCTCTGGGGCAGTTCCTTGCCCAGAACCACCTTTGCCTCCCACACGGAGCCGTCAGCGTGGTAATAGGTCCAGGTACCCTTCTGCAGGTCGTCCTTCTTCCAGGTGCCCACACCCACCATCTTTTTGTGGGTGCAGCTTGCTGGATTGGGAATGATGGTATAGGTACCTTCGCCCTGGAATTTGCCGTTCACAAACTCGCCATCATAGATACTGCCTCTCTCATACAGCCACACGCCCTTACCGGTGACACCGTTGGTATCCTGATAGCCCTCAAAGACACCGCCTTCATTCCACTCCAGGCGGAACTTTCCGCTACGGCCGCCATTTTTCAGCACACCGTAGTAGATGGAATCCGTATAGTGGTAAACACCTTCGCCCTCCACCACCTTATCGTCTCTCCATACACCGGTGAACTTGTCGCCATTCGAATAGTTCATGACACCCTTGCCGCCCTTTTTGCCATCCACCCAATAGCCGGTCCAGGTGGTACCGGTGGGATAGTGATAGGTGCCTTCCCCATTTCTCTGTGCGCCGGACATAGGCCCTTCATACCAGGCGCCATCATCATGGCGCCAGATTCCTTCACCACTGTCCATCTTGTCGTTGACCCACTGGCCGGTGAAGGATCCGCCCTTGTTCCAGGTCAGTACACCGGGACCGTTGCGCTTTCCGTCCTTCCAGGTACCCTCAAAGACAGAGTCGTTATAAATGCGCTTACCCTGGCCGCAGTACTCACCAAAGGCCCAATCGCCGTCGTAGACGGCACCGTTCTTATATTCGATCCGGCCCTTGCCGTGGGGCTTGCCGGCCACCACATCGCCGCGATAGATACCTTCGTTGTACCACAGCTCCGTCACAGGAGGTGCTGCTGCGGCGGCAGCAGCAGATGCGGGTGCTGCAGAACTCTGCATCACCTTCTTGATGCCGCGGACCACATCGCTCATAAAGCCGATCTTGCTCATATCCTGTGCCTGCAGGTGGGCAAACTCCTCCGGCAGGTCATAGGCATCCATATCCCGGTAGCAGGGGATCAGCAGCTTGGAGCGGTCCGCCTTGACGATCTTCAAAAAGCGGCTCCACTCATTCTTGACCCACGTCGCGTTGAAATACTCCGGACGGGTACCCACCACCAGCATCACCTTGGCAGACTGGAGGGCAGCAAAGATGTAAGGCTCATAGGCCTGACCCAGCTTATCCTCCAGCGTGATGGCGGCATAGAACACCTTCATCCCCTCGCCGGTCAGCTGGTGATAGATATCATTGGCGATCACGCTGTCCTGGGTGCGCTTGCCCTCAGCGTCCGTCTCCTTGTAGCAGATAAACACATCAAAGGGCTCCTCCTGCCGGGCAATGGCCAGAATATCCCGCTGCAGCACGGCAATGGCAGCAGCTTCCGCCTCATAGATGGCCCGCTGCTCGGGGGTCGCATTCTCCAGCGCTGCCAGGTAGTCCACATCCGACAGGATAGACTCATTCTGCGCACGGTGGCAGGTGGGGATCCGCTTATAGGTAGCAGGATCCTCCACATACTCAATACCAAACTTGCACAGCACCAGACCCCAGTAGGCCTCGGCATCGGTGCAGCCGCCGGCAATCACCTTCTCGTAGGTCTCGGCAGCCTTGTCAAACTCAGACTTCAGACGCAGGTTATTGGCGCGGTTGAACAGGGTGCCCACCACATCATCGGCGGTGCGGGGCAGCGTCTGCTGCGTGCCGCAATATTCACAGGTTGCTACAGCGGTACCCGGCTCAATCTCCAGCGAACCGCCGCACATCTTACATTTATACACAGCCATGATCGTCTCTCCTTACTTCAACACTTTGCACTTGGCATTGCGGGCCGCGATCGCAGCCAGCAGACTGTCTGTCAAGGCAGTCACATCGTCGCCGGCCTTGATGGCCGCGGCAAATGCGGCGAACTTCTCCGCGATCTCCGCCTCGCTCTCCTGAAGTGCCGGAGCACTCATGGGATCAGAGTACCGCAGGGCATCTGTCACCTTCTTCACGGCAGCCTGCGCCTCCGCATTGACAGCCTGATGGGTCAGCTGACCGGCATCCACCGTCAACATCTTGAGGAAGGCAGTCTTCTCCGCCACCTTGTCATCCAGATGACTGACAATGGCAGCGGCTGCACCGGCCTTAACGACCGCGATGGCATTGGCGCCCAGAGTGATCACGCAGCACACGATGGTCCACAGGAGGGAGCGTCGGGGGTAGGCCAGGCAGACAGAGGCGGTAATCATCATGGCCGTCACCGCTGCATAGCTGATCCCGATCAAAGGCAGACTGAGGAACATCTTCCCTGCATTGGGCGCAGAGAATGCCTTATAGCCGCAGGCCAGCTGGCCCAAAAATGCCAGCGTAACGAAGATATACCCCGCCCAGAACACGCCGCCGTACTTGGGCATTCCCGCGATCTCATCGGGGGTAACGAAACAGACCACATTGAACACAGCCAGCTCAATGGCCCAGATGAGGGCATAGACCTTAAATCCCTTTTTCATTGTCATCAACCTCTCTTCGTACCGCACTTGGGACAGAATTTACCGGGTTTTTCAAACTTATAGCCGCAGTTCTCACAGAAGGCTGCGGGAGCCGCCACCTGCACCGGAGTACCGCACTCCTCGCAGAAGGCCGCACCGGGTGCCAGAGCCGTGCCGCAATTCTCGCAGAAACCTGCTGCCGTGGGAGCTGCCGGGGCAACCGGAGCAGCAGGAGCGGCGGGAACACCCATGTGGCCCATAGCGTCATTCATAGAGCCGACTACTGCTCCGCCAACCACACCGCCGACACCCATCATGGTGCCAAGTCCGATGCCCATGTTGGTAAACTGGCCCACGGACTCATTGGCAGCAGCAGCGGCGGCCACATCAAAGCCGCGCTCCTGTGCATAGGTATAGCCCTCCTGGGCACGCTTGGTGGCCTGTGCCTGAGAGTCGATGACGACCTTCTGAGCCTCCGTCTGGGCATAGATGATATCGGTCTGCTGACGCAGTTTGGCCTCAGCAATATCGGCATACTGGCGGAAGTGCAGTTCCTTGAACTTCTCAAACTGCTTGTCGCCATCGGGCTTGACGATATTGGTGACGAAGAAGCTCTCCAGCGCCACACCGTACTCAGCGAAATCGTTGACCAGCAGGTCCTTGATCTGCTGGGAGAACAGGGACAGGTTCTCGTCAATCTCAAAGATGTTGATCTTGTTGGCCTTGATGGTCTGGGCGATATAGGTCTTCACCTTGGTCATCAGGAAGGCGCGGAAGAACTTCACCAGCTGGGCCTGATCCAGCATGGACTCGGTACCCACCAGCTTCAGCAGCAGCTTGCGGCTATCCTCCGCCCGCAGGCTCATCTCACCGGATGCGCCAATGGAGATGGGGAACCCATAGGTGGGCTCCACATACTGGACCTTGCTGTCGGTGCCCCACTTTACAGCCATCTGCTCCGTCTTGTTGATGAAGTAAACTTCGCAGTGGAAGGGGGACTCGTCGCCGGTCAGGCGATTGAGCAGCTTGCCGATCAGCGGAATATTCTGCGTCTCCAGAGTATGTCTGCCGGGCCCGAACAGATCCAGAGCCTGGCCATTCATGAAGAAGAGAGCTTCCTGGCTTTCATGTACGATCAGCTGGGAGAAATAGTTAAAGTCCTCTACCGGATGTTTCCAGATAAAGGTTGAATTATCTCCTTCGTACTTAATGACATCTGCAATCTTTGCCATGATGCACGCCTCCTTATTCTATACATGATTTTCTCTCGATAGTGGTCCCTTTTTATAGAACGCACAAATCCCGGACAAAATGACACCGTTTTTTGGCGCAAAAGCCACTAATTTAGTTTAGAATACCACAAGAAATTCCAATTTACAATATCCCGCCACTGGATACCGCCATTTTTTGACAAAAAAAGAAAGAGCCTTGCGGCTCTTTCTTTTCAGCTTTTCAGCGGGTTGGATTACTCCTCGACAGAGATAACAACGCCGGAACCCACGGTACGGCCACCCTCACGGATAGCGAAACGCAGACCCTGCTCGATAGCGATGGGAGTGATCAGCTCAACCTTCATGTCGACGTTATCGCCGGGCATGCACATCTCAGTGCCCTCGGGCAGGTTGATGACGCCGGTCACGTCGGTGGTACGGAAGTAGAACTGAGGACGATAGTTGTTGAAGAAGGGGGTGTGACGGCCGCCCTCGTCCTTGCTCAGAACGTACACCTGGCCCACGAACTTGGTGTGGGGATGGATGGAACCGGGCTTGGCCAGAACCTGGCCGCGCTCGATCTCGGTCTTAGCAACACCGCGCAGCAGGGCGCCGATGTTGTCGCCGGCCTCAGCGTAGTCCAGCAGCTTGTGGAACATCTCGATACCGGTAACGACGGTCTCGCGCTTCTCGTCCTGCAGGCCAACGATCTCGACCTTCTCGTTCAGCTTCAGCTGGCCACGCTCCACACGACCGGTAGCAACGGTACCACGGCCGGAGATGGTGAAGACGTCCTCGACGGGCATCAGGAAGGGCATATCCTCCTTGCGGTCGGGGGTGGGGATCCAGGAGTCAACAGCGTCCATCAGATTCTTGATGCACTCGTACTCAGGAGCGTTAGGATCGGTGGACTCGGAAACCAGGGCGTTCAGGGCAGAACCGCGAACGATGGGGGTATCATCGCCGGGGAAGCCATAGAAGTCCAGCAGCTCGCGAACTTCCATCTCGACCAGCTCCAGCAGCTCCTCGTCGTCAACCTGATCGCACTTGTTCAGGAAGACCAGAACGGAAGGAACGTTAACCTGACGGGCCAGCAGCAGGTGCTCACGAGTCTGAGCCATGGGGCCGTCGGAAGCAGCGATGACCAGGATGGCGCCGTCCATCTGAGCAGCACCGGTGATCATGTTCTTGATATAGTCGGCGTGGCCGGGGCAGTCAACGTGTGCATAGTGACGGGCCTCGGTCTCATACTCGACGTGAGCGGTGTTGATGGTAATACCACGCTCGCGCTCCTCGGGAGCCTTATCGATGGAAGAGTAATCGGTGTAGTCAGCCTTACCCTGCATAGCCAGATACTTGGTGATAGCAGCGGTAGTGGTGGTCTTACCATGGTCGATGTGACCGATGGTACCGATGTTAACATGGGGCTTGTTTCTCTCAAATTTCTGCTTAGCCATTTGAAAAAATCCTCCTTAACAGTTTCAATTAATCATTGGTGCAACGTTTTTTCGTCTAACATTGCTATTTTACAGTATTTCTGTAGGAAAAGCAATCCTTATTTCAGAATTACTTTTCGCGCTTGGAAACCAGCTTCTCCTGCAGGCTCTTGGGCAGCTCAATGTAGTGGCTGGGCTCCATGGTATACTGACCACGGCCCTGCGTACGGGAGCGCAGATCGGTTGCATAACCGAACATCTCTGCCAGAGGCACATGTGCATCAATCTGCTGGGCACCGGAGCGCATCTCATAGCCCTGGATCATACCGCGGCGGGAGTTCAGGTCGCCGATTACGTCGCCCATGTACTCATCGGGGACGATGGCGCAAACCTTCATAATGGGCTCCAGCAGGGTAGGATCTGCCTTACGCATAGCCTCCTTAAAGGCCATGGAACCGGCAATCTTAAAGGCCATTTCAGAGGAGTCAACCTCGTGATAAGAACCATCGTACAGGGTGACCTTCACATCCACAACGGGATAACCGGCCACAACACCGGAGAGCATAGCGCCCTGAATACCGGCATCGATAGCGGGGATATACTCCTTGGGGATGGCGCCGCCCACGATCTTGTTCTCAAACTCATAGCCCTTACCGGACTCGTTGGGCTCCACATGGATCTTAACATGACCGTACTGGCCCTTACCACCGGACTGACGGGCATACTTGGTATCCTGGTCCACGCCCTTGCGGATGGTCTCCTTGTAGGCAACCTGGGGTGCACCCACATTGGCCTCCACCTTGAACTCACGCAGCAGACGGTCCACGATGATCTCCAGATGCAGCTCGCCCATGCCGGCGATGATGGTCTGACCAGTCTCCTCATCCGTATAGGTACGGAAGGTGGGATCTTCTTCGGCCAGCTTCATCAGAGCAACGGTCATCTTCTCCTCGCCAGCCTTGGTCTTGGGCTCGATGGCCACGCGGATCACGGGGTCAGGGAACTCCATGGACTCCAGGATGACGGGGTTCTTCTCATCGCACAGGGTATCACCGGTGGTGGTGTTCTTCAGGCCGACCACAGCGGCGATGTCGCCGGCGTAGACGGTCTCAATATCCTCGCGATGGTTGGCGTGCATCTGCAGCAGACGGCCCACGCGCTCGCGCTTGCCCTTGGTGGCATTGAGCACGGAGGAACCGGTGTTCAGCACGCCGGAATAAACACGGAAAAAGCTCAGACGGCCCACATAGGGGTCGGTCATGATCTTAAAGGCCAGAGCAGCGAAAGGCTCATCGTCGGTGGAATGACGCACTTCCTCCTCGTCGGTCTTGGGATTGACACCCTTAATAGCCTCGATGTCGGTGGGAGCGGGCATATAGTCGACAATGGCATCCAGCAGCTTCTGCACGCCCTTGTTGCGGTAGGAAGAACCGCAGACAACGGGGATCATTTCCACAGCGATGGTTGCCTGGCGAATGGCTGCACGGATCTTGGCCTCAGGGATGTCCTCGCCCTCCAGGTACATCATCATGATCTCATCATCGAACATGGTGATGGCATCCAGCAGCTTCTCGCGGTACTCAGCAGCCAGGTCCTTCATATCCTCGGGGATCTCCTCCTCGCGGACATCCTTACCCAGCTGATCATAGTACACCTCAGCCTTCATCTTGACCAGGTCGACGATACCAACAAAGGTATCCTCCTTGCCGATGGGCAGCTGAATGGGCACGGCGTTGCACTTCAAACGATCAGCGATCATGTCCAGCACATGATAGAAATCAGCACCCGTGATGTCCATCTTATTGACATAGATCATACGGGGGACATGATAGTGGTCGGCCTGACGCCACACAGTCTCAGACTGGGGCTCCACGCCTCCCTTGGCGCACATAACCGTCACAGAGCCGTCCAGCACACGCAGAGAACGTTCCACTTCCACAGTAAAGTCCACGTGGCCGGGGGTATCAATCAGGTTGATACGGGTCTGGGGGAACTGCTGCTCGGAACCGGTCCAGTAGCAGGTAGTAGCGGCGGAGGTGATGGTGATACCACGCTCCTGCTCCTGCTGCATCCAGTCCATGGTAGCGGTACCCTCATGGGTCTCACCGATCTTATAGTTTACGCCGGTGTAAAACAGGATACGCTCCGAAGTGGTGGTTTTGCCTGCATCGATGTGGGCCATGATGCCGATGTTTCTTGTGTTTTCCAGGGTAACTTTTCTCGGCATATCGTTCTCCTTATCTCCGACGGATTACCAACGGAAGTGGGCGAATGCCTTGTTGGATTCGGCCATCTTGTGGGTATCCTCACGCTTCTTCACGGCTGCGCCGGTATTGTTGGCGGCATCCATGATCTCACCGGCCAGGCGCTCAGCCATGGTACGCTCACCGCGGGCGCGGGAGTAGTTGGTCAGCCAGCGCAGACCCAAGGTCTGACGACGGGCGGGACGAACTTCCATGGGGACCTGATAGGTGGCACCGCCCACGCGGCGGGCCTTAACTTCCAGGCTGGGCATAATATTTTCCATAGCCTGGCTGAATACTTCCAGGGGCTCCTTCTCGGTCTTCTCCTTGATGATGTCGAAAGCACCATACACGACCTTCTGGGCCACGCCCTTCTTACCATCCAGCATAATGCTATTGACCAGCTTGGTCACCAGCACAGAGCCGTACATGGGATCGGGCAGAATTTCTCTCTTGGGAACATTACCTCTTCTGGGCACTTTGCTTCCCTCCTTCATAATAATATGATTTCATAGGTACTCAACAGCCGGCTCAGGCTGTTGCACGGCCTGCCAAAGAGGTAATACTATATATAAAACCTATTCGGCAAAGCTCAAACAAAAGATTGCGGTAGCTTACTTGCTCTTGGGACGCTTGGCACCGTACTTGGAACGGCCCTGCATACGACCCTGAACACCCTGAGTATCCAGAGTACCGCGGATGATGTGGTAGCGAACGCCGGGCAGGTCCTTCACACGGCCGCCGCGGATCATCACCACAGAGTGCTCCTGCAGGGAGTGACCAACGCCGGGGATGTAAGCGGTGACCTCATAGCCGTTGGTGAGACGGACACGGGCGATCTTACGCAGAGCGGAGTTGGGCTTCTTGGGGGTTGCAGTTCTCACGGCAGTGCAGACACCACGCTTCTGAGGAGCGGACAGATCAGTTTCCTTGTTCTTCAGAGTGTTCAGGCCCTTCTGCATAGCGGGAGAATTGGACTTGTAAGTAGTCTTCTTTCTGCCCTGCTTGACCAGCTGGTTAAAAGTAGGCATGCTTTGTTCTCCTTTCTAAAGATTTTGCGGGAGTTTTCCACTCCCTATATTTTCCACGGAATAACCATTTTATTCCGGAAAAATCAAACTTCTGTCACCACAGCGGCTGCGGCGGTACCCACCTGGATCCCGCAGGCGCGGCCCAACTGATGCATGGTGAAGGAATTTTCCACGGGAACACCCGCCTCCCGGCAGGCTTCCTGCAGGGGTTCGATCAGTCTGGGATCGGCATCGCAGGCCAGATACACCTGCCGTGCGCGACCTGCGCTGACGGCGCGGCGGGTCTGCTTGAGCCCTGTAACTTTTTCCTTGGCTGACAGCTGCTCCAGCACCGGGGCTCCCTCCTGCGTTGCATGACAAAATCCGCAGGACCCTTCCCGCGCAATTTAGAATTATAGCATAGGCCTTTACCACCGTCAAGTAGATTTCTTTGAAAAAATTGTAGTTTTTACTGAAAATCTGCCACACTTTGTGTGCAATACAGAGGCGGCTTCGACGCACAGATCTTCCATATTCATTCCTGTCTGCACTCCTGCGGCAGTCCCCTGAACACCCGGCATTTTTTCTTTCTGTTCCCCCCCCGCAGGCAAAAAAGTCCCGCCCTCACGGGCGGGACTTTTGGGGTTGATCAGACAGATCGGGAAGTCTTAGTCCACGTTGGCAGCTGCCACGGAGTTGGTATACACCACCTCAGTGGGGGTATAGGTCTCCTCCTCAGCGGTCTCGGGTTCGGGAACCAGTTCCTCGGCCAACTGGCGGTAGGCACTCAGACCTGCGCCGGCGGGGATCAGCTTACCGATGATGACGTTCTCCTTCAGGCCGACCAGGTGGTCCACCTTGCCCTTGATAGCAGCCTCGGTGAGGACCTTGGTGGTCTCCTGGAAGGATGCGGCAGACAGGAAGGAATCGGTAGCCAGAGAAGCCTTGGTGATACCCATCAGCAGCTGGGTATAGGTAGCCTCCTGCAGTTCCTCGCCATCCTCGCGCGTCTCGCCGGCGGCGATACGGGCGCGGATCTTGGCGTTCTCATCCTCCACCTCCAGCACGTCGGACATAGCGCCGGACAGCAGGTTGGTATCGTTGGCATCCTCCACACGGACCTTGCGCATCATCTGGCGGACAATGACCTCAATGTGCTTATCATTGATATCAACGCCCTGCTGACGGTACACCTTCAGAACTTCCTGAATCAGGTAGTTATGAACGGCAGATGCGCCGCGGATCCGCAGCACGTCGTGAGGATTGAGGGCACCATCCTGCAGCTGCTTACCCTTCTCGATGACATCGCCGTCACGGACCTGCAGACCGGTGTGAGGCACAGCATAGGTGCGGGTATCGCCATCGTCAGCGGTGACGATGATGTTCAGCAGGCTGCCCTTAGTGGCTTCCTCGAAGCGGACTTTACCGCCGATCTCAGCCAGGGTCGCCATCTTCTTGGGCTTGCGGGCCTCAAACAGCTCCTCCACTCGGGGAAGACCCTGGGTGATATCGCCGCCGGCAACACCGCCGGTGTGGAAGGTACGCATGGTCAGCTGGGTACCGGGCTCACCGATGGACTGGGCAGCAATGATACCGACAGCCTCGCCGGGGCCAACCGGCTTGGAGGTGGCCAGGTTCATACCGTAGCACTTGGCGCAGATACCGCTGTGTGCCTTACAGGTCAGCACGGTGCGGATCTCGGCGGAATGGATGTCGAACTTCTCCAGCAGAGCGGCATCGCTCTCATCCATCATCTTGGTCTTGGGCACCAGCACCTCATCGGTACCAGGCTTGCAGATATCGCAGACGGGGAAACGGCCGCGGATACGGTCGGAGAACTTCTCGATGACCTGACCGTTCTCGCTGATCTCGGACACCACGATGCCCTTCTCCACGCCGCAGTCGTCCTCACGGATGATCACATCCTGGCAGACATCCACCATTCGGCGGGTCAGATAACCGGAGTCGGCGGTACGCAGAGCGGTATCGGCCAGACCCTTACGGGCACCACGGGAGGAGGTAAAGTAGTCCAGCACGGACATACCCTCACGGAAGTTGGCCTTGATGGGGATCTCGATGGTCTTACCGGCGGTGTTGGCCATCAGGCCACGCATACCGGTCAGCTGACGGATCTGCTTCATGGAACCACGGGCGCCGGAATCGGCCATCATGAAGATGGGGTTGTAGCGGTCCATGTTCGCGGTCAGCGCATCGGTCACGTCGTTGGTGGTCTTCTCCCACTCGCGGACCACCAGCTTGTAGCGCTCCTCGTCGGTGATGAAGCCCATGTTGTACTGCTCTTCGATATCCACCACGCGCTCCTCAGTCTCGGCGATGAGCTCGTACTTTCTGGCGGGCACGGTCATGTCGGCGATGGAGATGGTGATGGAACCGCGGGTGGAATACTTGTAGCCGGTGGCCTTGATGTTGTCCAGCACCTCGGCAGCAATGGTAAAGCCATACTGCTTGATGGTACGGTCAACGATCTTGCCCAGCTGCTTCTTACCGCAGGTCTCGGTGATCTCGTAGTCGAAGAACTTCTCGCTGGGGGTGCCATCCTCATTGTAGCGCTTCACGAAGCCCAGATTCTGGGGTACATTGCGGTTGAAGATGATCCGGCCGGGAGTGGCACGCACCACCTTGGAGGTCATCACGCCGTCCACTTCCTTGGTCACGCGGACCAGGATAGGCTGGTGGATACCGATGACGTGCTCATTGTAGGCCATCAGCACTTCGTCCTCATCGCGATAGATGTTCAGATGGACGTTCTGCTTCTCCTCCTCGGTGAGCTCATCGTAGCTCTTGCCAGCCAGGGCAAAGTCCACACCCTCGGGCCAATACTCATCGTTGGCCAGCTGAGAGTAGCCGTTCTCAAAACGCTCGAAGGTCAGGTAGTAGGAACCCAGCACCATATCCTGCGTGGGCACTGCCACGGGGCCGCCGTCCTGAGGACGCAGCAGGTTGTTGGCAGAGAGCATCAGCAGTCTGGCCTCAGCCTGTGCCTCGGCGGACAGAGGAACATGGATGGCCATCTGGTCGCCGTCGAAGTCGGCGTTAAATGCGGTACAGGTCAGGGGGTGCAGCTTCAGGGCACGGCCCTCCACCAGCACGGGCTCGAAGGCCTGGATACCCAGACGGTGCAGGGTAGGTGCACGGTTGAGCATGACGGGATGGTCCTTGATGATCTCATCCAGAGCATCCCACACCTCGGTACGGCCCTTATCCACCATCTTCTTGGCGGACTTGATGTTGTTGGCGCTGCCATCTTCCACCAGCTTCTTCATGATGAAGGGGCGGAACAGCTCCACAGCCATCTCCTTGGGCACACCGCACTGATAGATCTTCAGCTCGGGACCGACCACGATAACGCTACGGCCGGAGTAGTCCACGCGCTTACCCAGCAGGTTCTGACGGAAGCGGCCCTGCTTACCCTTCAGCATATCGGACAGGGACTTGAGGGCGCGGTTGTTGGCGCCGGTGACGGGACGGCCGCGGCGGCCGTTGTCGATCAGGGCATCCACAGCCTCCTGCAGCATGCGCTTTTCGTTGCGCACGATGATGTCGGGAGCATTGAGCTCCATCAGGCGCTTGAGGCGGTTGTTGCGGTTGATGACGCGGCGGTACAGATCGTTCAGGTCGGAGGTGGCGAAACGGCCGCCATCCAGCTGCACCATGGGACGCAGCTCAGGGGGAATGACGGGCAGCACATCGATGACCATCCACTCGGGCTTGTTGCCGGACAGGCGGAAGGCATCCACCACTTCCAGGCGCTTGACCACGCGGGCCTTCTTCTGGCCGGAGACGGCCTTCAGCTCGGCATGCAGCTGAGCAGACAGTTCCTCCAGATCGATCTGGGCCAGCAGCTTCTTGACGGCCTCGGCGCCCATACCGGCGTCGAAATCGTCCTCATACTTTTCGCGGTAATCGCGATACTCCTTCTCGGAGAGGATCTGATTCTGCATCAGAGGCGTCTCACCGGGATCGGTAACAATATAGGCGGCGAAGTACAGCACCTTCTCCAGAATACGGGGGCTGATATCCAGCAGCAGGCCCATACGGGAGGGGATACCCTTGAAGTACCAGATGTGGCTGACGGGGGTAGCCAGCTCAATGTGGCCCATGCGCTCACGGCGGACCTTGGCACGGGTGACCTCCACGCCGCAGCGATCGCAGATCTTGCCCTTGTAGCGGATCTTCTTGTACTTACCGCAGTGGCACTCCCAGTCCTTGGTGGGTCCAAAGATCTTTTCGCAGAACAGGCCGTCCCGCTCGGGCTTCAGCGTGCGATAGTTGATGGTCTCAGGCTTCTTCACTTCGCCGAAGGACCATTCACGGATCATTTCCGGAGAAGCGATACCGATTTTGATGGCGTCAAACGTTGCGTAACTCATATGATCTTGCTCCTCCTATCCTTAAAATTCATCGTCGTCGCTGTTGTAGGAGGCATCTACCTCTTCCTCTGCGACATAGTCGAAACCTGCATCGGCCAGCTCGGACTCATCGGCGTAGCGGTTCTGCCGCTCGTTCTCTGCGTCCATACGGGCCAGGTTGAAGGTATCCATGGCGTCCTCATCATCCTTCAGTTCGATCAGCTGACCGTCCTCATCCAGCACCTGGATATCCAGGCACAGGGACTGCAGTTCCTTCATCAGAACCTTGAAGGACTCAGGCACACCGGGAGTGGGCACGTTGTGGCCCTTGACAATGGCCTCGTAGGTACGGACACGGCCGGTGACATCGTCGGACTTGACGGTGAGGATCTCCTGCAGGGTGTAGGAGGCGCCGTAGGCCTCCAGAGCCCAAACTTCCATTTCGCCGAAGCGCTGGCCGCCGAACTGGGCCTTGCCACCCAGAGGCTGCTGGGTGACCAGGGAGTAGGGGCCGGTGGAACGGGCATGGATCTTATCGTCGACCAGGTGGTGCAGCTTCAGGAAGTACACATAACCCACGGTGACCTTGTTATCGAAACGCTCACCGGTACGGCCGTCATACAGCCAGCTCTTGCCCTCGGGGTCAAGGCCGGCCATGGCCAGAGCCTCAGCAATATCCTTATCGGTGGCACCGTCGAAGATGGGGGTGGCCACCTTCCAGCCCAGGGTCTTGGCTGCATAGCCCAGATGGACCTCCAGCACCTGACCGATGTTCATACGGGAGGGAACGCCCAGGGGGTTCAGAACGATATCCAGCGGCGTACCGTCGGGCAGGAAGGGCATATCCTCCTGAGGCAGCACGCGGGACACGACGCCCTTGTTGCCGTGACGGCCGGCCATCTTGTCGCCCACCTGGATCTTACGGCGCTGGGCAATATAGATGCGGACCACCTGATTGACGCCGGGCCCAAGCTCATCGCCGTTCTCGCGGGTGAACACCTTGGCATCCACCACGATACCGCTTTCGCCGTGAGGCACCTTCAGGGAGGTATCGCGGACCTCGCGGGCCTTCTCACCGAAGATGGCGCGCAGCAGGCGCTCCTCAGCGGTCAGATCGGTCTCACCCTTGGGAGTGACCTTACCCACCAGAATGTCGCCGGAGTGGACCTCGGCGCCCACACGGATGATACCGCGCTCGTCCAGATCCTTCAGGGCGTCATCACCCACATTGGGGATATCCCGGGTGATCTCCTCGGGCCCCAGCTTGGTGTCACGGGCATCGATCTCGTACTCCTCGATATGGATGGAGGTATACACATCCTCCTTCACCAGCCGCTCGTTGAGCAGCACGGCGTCCTCGTAGTTGTAGCCTTCCCAGGTCATGAAGCCCACCAGGATGTTGCGGCCCAGAGCGATCTCGCCCTGCTCGGTGGCGGGACCGTCTGCCAGCACGGTGGGATCGGCGCCGCCATGGACCCGCTCACCCACAGAAACGATGGGCTTCTGGTTGATGCAGGTGCCGTGGTTGGAGCGCAGGAACTTCACCAGCTTGTAATCCTTGCTCTCGCCGCTGTCGTAGCGGACGGTGATGGAGGTGGCATCCACCTTGGAGACCACGCCGTCACCCTCAGCCAGCACAGCCACCTCGGAATCCAGGCAGATCTTGTGCTCCATACCGGTGCCAACGATGGGAGCCTCGGGCTTCAGCAGAGGCACGGCCTGACGCTGCATGTTGGCGCCCATCAGGGCACGGTTTGCGTCATCGTTGGGCAGGAAGGGGATCATGGCGGTAGCGATGGAGACCATCATACGGGGAGAGATGTCGATATAATCCACATACTCCCGCTCCACCTGCACGATCTCATCGCGGTGACGGCAGGTGATGCGCTTGTTGGTCAGGCAGCCGTTCTCATCCACAGGCTCGGCAGCCTGGCCCACCACATACTGATCCTCCACATCGGCGGTCATATAGGTGATATCATCGGAGACATGATAGGTCTCATGGTCCACAGCGCGGAAGGGAGCCTCAATGAAGCCGTACTCGTTGATGCGGGCATAGGTGGCCAGATAGGAGATCAGGCCAATGTTGGGACCTTCGGGAGTCTCAATGGGGCACATACGGCCATAGTGGCTGTAGTGCACGTCACGCACTTCCATGTTGGCGCGCTCACGGCTCAGACCGCCGGGGCCCAGAGCAGACAGACGGCGCTTGTGGGTCAGCTCAGCCAGAGGGTTGGTCTGATCCATAAACTGGCTCAGGGGGCTGGAGCCGAAGAACTCACGGATGGCGGCGGTCACGGGACGGATGTTGATCAGGCTCTGGGGCGTCACCACATCCAGATCCTGGATGGTCATGCGCTCGCGGATCACGCGCTCCATACGGGAAAAGCCGATGCGGAACTGGTTCTGCAGCAGCTCGCCCACGCAGCGCAGACGGCGATTGCCCAGGTGGTCGATATCGTCCTTGGTAGCCAGACCTGCGGCCAGAGAGTTCATATAGTTGATAGAGCCCAGGATATCATCCACAATGATGTGCTTGGGCACCAGATCATCAGCGTGCAGACGGCACTGCTCGATCAGCTCCTCACCCTCATACTGGCCCAGCAGTTCCTGCAGCACATCGAAACGGACGCGCTCCTTGATGCCGCAGGCCTCACGGGGATCGAAGTCCACATAGTGGCTCATATCGCACATGCGGTTGGTGAAAATCTTCAGGGTCTGGCCATTCTCCAGAGCCACCAGGATCTCGGATACACCGATGGCATCCAGCTGACGGCACTCCTCGCCGGTCAGCACATGGCCTTCCTCGAAAAGGATCTCGCCGGTGGCAGGATCAGCTACGGGCATGGCCAGCTTCTGGCCGCGGGCGCGGGCCCACAGAGTCAGCTTCTTGTTGAACTTATAGCGGCCCACCGTGGACAGATCGTAGCGGCGGGGATCAAAGAACAGATTCTGCATCAGGGTCTCGGCGGAATCCAGCGTGGGGGGCTCACCGGGACGAAGCTTGCGATAGATCTCCAGCATGGCCTCTTCATAGGTCTTGCAGGAATCCTTCTCCAAGGTGACCACAATGCGGGGATCATCACCGAATCGATCCAGAATCTCAGCGTCAGTCTTCAGGCCCAGAGCACGGATCAGGCAGGTGATGGGCAGCTTGCGGTTCTTGTCGATGCGAACCCAGAACACCTCGCTGGTATCGGTCTCATACTCCAGCCATGCGCCGCGGTAGGGGATCACCGTGGAGGTCAGCAGGGGCAGATCGGTCTTCAGATCAATCTCCTTGCCATAGTAGATACCGGGGGAGCGGACGATCTGAGAGACCACCACGCGCTCGGCGCCGTTGATGACGAAGGTACCGGACTGGGTCATCAGGGGGAAATCTCCCATGAAGATTTCCTGCTCCTTGATCTCACCGGTCTCCTTGTTGTGCAGACGCACGCTCACCTTCATGGGGGCAGCATAGGTGGCATCCCGGGCCTTGCACTCCTCCACGCTGTACTTGGGCGCTTCGTTCATGCTGTAATCGATGAAGCTCAGCTCCAGATTACCGGCATAGTCACTGATGGAGTCCACATCTGCGAACACCTCACGCAGGCCGGTCTCCAGAAACCACTGATAGGACTTCTTCTGGATCTCCAGCAGGTTGGGCATCGCCATGACCTCTTCGTGTCTGGCAAAATTCTTGCGGAGAGTTTTGCCGTAGTACTTATCCTTGGCCATTTTCAATACTCACGCCTTTCTTTCGCTTTTTATCAAAACTTTTTCTTACCAACTGTCAGTCATCGAATGATACACACGGATTTGTTGATTCTTTTCCTCTTCCCCTACTTGCCTTTTTCGCACCGCTCTGTTATGATGTCCATACAAGAAAAGTGGGAAAATGGGCATAACATCCGATAATAAGCGATTTATTTTACCAAATCCTCCCCTCTTTGTCAATGGGTTTTGTGAAGATCTGAAGAAATTTCAGGTCTTATTTTTTTAACTATCCCACCGTTTTTACACAAAAGGACGCTGCAGCAATCGCTGCAGCGTCCTTTTCTCATATTTCGTCCACGCGGTTTGTAAACCGGTATCGGGTGGTCTGCCGGTACGTCTCTCCCGCCCGCAGAATGGGACTGGGAAAAGATTCCCGGTTGGGACTGTCCGGCCAGCACTGGGCCTCCAAACAGAGACCGCAGCGGCGGCCATATATCGTACCGTCCTTTCCGCGGGGGCCATCCCCCAAATAGTTGCCGGAATAGAACTGGATACCGGGCTGATCCGTCCAGACCTCCATGGTAATGCCGCTGACAGGGCTTTGGACCGCGGCGCAGCACCTCACCTGTCCCGCCGGAGAATCCGGGATCCAGTTGTGGTCGTAGCCGCCAGCCCAGTGAAGCTGGTCAAATGCTGCGCCGATCCCTTCTCCGATCCGCACCGGCTGCCGCAGATCCATGGGAGTCCCCTCCACGAGCGCTACCTCCCCGGTAGGGATGGAGTGCGCATCCGTAGGGGTATAGTGTTCCGCCCGGATCTGTATCAGTTGGTCCGTCACCGGCCCGCTGTCATGGCCGGACAGATTGAAATAGGCGTGATTGGTGAGATTGCAGACCGTATCCCGGTCACAGACGGCCCGGTACGCAATGGTAAGTCCTTCCCCATCCAACCGATAGGTGACCTCCACCCGCAGGCAGCCGGGATACCCCTCCTGCCCGTCGGGACTCAGCAGGGACAGGGTCAGGAAGTCCTCCCCTGCCGCCTCCACGGTCCAGACCTGGCGGTCAAACCCCATCACACCGCCATGCAGATGGTTCTGTCCGTCATTGGCGGCCAGCGTGTATCGAACTCCGTCCAGGGAAAAGGCTGCGCCACCAATGCGGTTGGCATACCGCCCCACCAAAGCACCGATGTACTGTCCCGGCTGATTGCGGTAATCCTCCAGCGTATCAAATCCCAGCGCCACATCCACTGTACGGCCCGCCCGATCCGGCACCCGCAGCGCACGCAGCGCACCGCCGTAGGTGATGATGTCGCAGGACAGCAGGTCGCAGGTAAGGGTATACTGCAGCACCGGTGTGCCGTCCGGCATAACACCGAAGGGCATTGGACAATTTTCCATAGTCATCCCTCCCGGCTGCGCAGCATCCGCACATGAGGGATACCATCCTCCAGAAATTCCTCCGACACTTCATGGAAGCCCAGCTTGGCATACAGGCTCTTGGCATACACCTGGGCCTCCAGCACAATCCGCTCTGCACCCAGCTGCTGCTCTGCCACCCGAATGGCCTCCTGCACGATCTTCGTGCCCAGGCCGGTGCGCCGCTGCTGACTGATAACACGGCCGATAGAGACTTCCTCCTGCGCCGTTCCGGCCGGCAGAACGCGGGCATAGGCCTGCAGCCCCCCTTCGTCACGCATACACACATGCCAGGCCAGCGGATCATGGTCATCCACCTCCTGATAAGGGCACTCCTGTTCCACCACAAAAACGGACACCCGCAGACGGTAGATCTCCCACAGTTCCCGGGCTGATAATTCTTCAAAATGTTTTACCACCAGTTCCATAGTTACTCCTTCATTTCCCGTACCGCCACAAAGCGGTCACAAACCAAATCGATACCCCGGTAAGGCTTCACCCAGCGATCTTTCTTCACCATGCCATTGCGGATAGCCACCTGTTGGGAGGCTGTATTGGTCTCACGGATGATGGAGCAGACTTCATCGGCCCGCAGCACCGTGAAGGCGTATTCCTTCCAGGCACGGGCCGCCTCGGTGGCATAGCCCCGGTGCCAGTGATCCCGGCGGAACTGGTAGCCCAGCTCCAGTACCTCCCGATCCACCCACAACTGCCAGGAAAGGCCACACTGTCCGATCATCTCTCCGCTCTCCTTCAAGACCACCGCACATGGGCCGAAGCCGTACTTTTCATAGCGGGCCATCTGCCGGTCCAGCATGGCACGGACCTCCTCATCGGAAAACGGGGTGTCATAGGCGGCACGAACCGTCAGCTCATCCTGAAAAATCCCGCACAAGGCCTCGTAATCATCCTCTGTCAACTGCCGCAGATACAGGCGCTCTGTCTCTAAAACAATATGCTCCATTTTCCAATCCTCCTTCTTCTCTGTCGGACGGTCGTGGGTTCTCTTCGCTTTTACTATAAACGAAATACCCGCCGATGGTCAACATCGGCGGGTATTGATTTTACGATCAGGCCTCGATCTGAGTTTCCTTCTTCTCCTTGGTCAGCAGCACGCCATCCTTGTTGTAGATGCCGATGCCGGTGATGATATAGAAGGCAGCGAACACCACACCCAGATAGGTGAGGGGGGCATACAGCACATAGTCAAAGGAGCTGACACCCAGCGTACCCAGAATGAAAATGGAGATATTGCTCCAGGGAACGATGGGAGAGAATGCCGTACCGGTATCCTCCAGCATTCTGGAGAGGTTGCGGCGGGCCAGGTTGTACTTGTCGAAGGTGGGGCCCAGAACGGGACCGACGATGGCGAAGGTCACCAGATACACGCCCACCAGGGAGGCCAGCACCAGGTGCAGCACATAGCTCAGACCCAACAGGGACTTGCGGGACTTGGCCAGGGACTGGATGGTGTTGACCAGCAGATCAAACACGCCCAGAGCCTTCAGGGCGGAGCTGAACACGGCAGCGCCGATGATCAGTGCAACGGAGGTCATCATGCTGAGCATACCGCCGCGGTTGATCATGGAGTCCACCAGAGCCACCTCAGTGGAGGCGCCCAGACCGTTGGTCATGGCGGCGAAGACCTGAGGCAGGGTTCTGCCCTGTACCACGATGGCCAGAATGTCAGCCAGCAGGATGCCCACAGCGAACACGGGCAGGGTGGGCTTTCTCATAAAGATCAGCACCAGTACCACCACGGGGGGCAGCAGCAGGATGGGGTTGAGGTTGAAGTTGGCCTCCAGCGTGGTGAGGATCAGGTTATAGTTCTCGCTGGCCACGGTGCCGCCCTGGAACTGGGCGCCCAGGATACCGTAGAGGATCAGGGACACCACCAGGCAGGGAATGGTAGTCCACAGCATGGACTTGATGTGGTCAATGATGTCCGCGCCGGACACAAAGGGTGCCACGATGGTGGTATCGGACAGGGGGGACAGCTTGTCGCCGAACAGAGCACCCACAACGATGGCGCCGGCGGCATAGGCCACGGGGATGCCCAGGCCCTCAGCAACACCCAGCAGGGCAACACCGATGGTGCCCATGGTACCCCAGGAGGTACCGGTCATCAGGGACATGACGCAGCACAGCAGGCAGGCTGCAATCAGGAAGATGGGGGCGGGCAGGATCTTCAGGCCGTAGTACATCATCAGGGGTACCGTACCGGCGCTCATCCAGGAGCCGATCAGGATGCCGACAAACATCATGATCAGCATGCCCATGAACATGGACTTGATGGTGTCGCCCATATTGGACTCAAAGGTCTTCCAGTCCAGGCCGAAGGCCAGACCCAGACCGATAGCTACCATGCCGGCGGTGATCAGGCTGACGCCGGGATTGGACTTCTGGATTGCCACCAGATACAGCAGCACTGCCAGGGACACCAGCAGAGTCAGCAGAATCTGCCATGTTTTCAGTTGCTTCTTTTCACACATAAAACTCTCTCCTTTTTATTCACTTACCCAGACCGGACTGGACCAGGCAAGGGCTTTATCTTTCTGATGGACCCGCACATAGTAGTAAGTCCATCCCTCCGCCGGCACCGCAGTGTCGGTGAAGGTGAAATTCAATTCTGTGCCGTTTCCGGCTTCGGTACAGATGGTGCGGCCCATGGAGATGATCTCCACCCGGTCGATCTCATCCGTACCCACAACGCTGACCTTCAGCTGGCGGACAGGATTCTCGCCGAGAGAGAGTTCCTGTCCCATGGGGACGCCGTTCACCGTGAAATCCAGCAGGATCCGCTGGCCGGTGGTGGCGTAGGTCTGGCGGTGATAGAGCGCATCAAACAGGCTCTGTTTGGTGAGCTTGTCGGTCATCACGCAGGTGAGGCCGCCGCGGTATCCCTCGTTGGGGGAGGAGAATACCCAGTGGCAATAGCCGGGTGTGCCGGCGTGGCTGTCACTGCCGGTAACAAAGCCCAGGCGATACCCCTTCTGCAGGGCATACTGCACGGAGTGCTCCTCGTACACGGCGCCGCCGATGATGGGCCGCTCACAGCCCTCGCACTCGGAATTTCCCCAGGAGGAGTAGATCTCCACCAGCCGCTGGATCTGGGGATCATGCAGTTCCCAGCTGCCCAGCATGACCTTCTTGGCCGTATGGTGGGGGATGGTCAGCGCCCGCACCCCCTGCTCCTTCAGCTGATTCCACAGCTGGGCCGGAGTGTAGCTGCCCTCGTCGCAGCAGCGGCGGATGGGCTCATCATAGGACTCGTAGTAGACATTGCGGTCACCGCCGAACTCCGGATTGGGGGCGTCGTTGTGGTACTCATACCCCAGCAGGGGGATAAAGGCACCCTCCTGATGGAATTCTTTGTTGATCTGCTGGATCTCCGCCCACTGGGCATCGCTCATGTAGGCGCTGAGGGATTCCTTGCAGGTGGCATTGTTGTTGGTGTAGCGGCCGGCATCGGGATCAGTCAGCGCACAGAAATCCACCGCCGCCACTTCCCGGGCATACTCATAGTAGGAGCGGCCGCTGCCTCTGCCCCAGGAGATGCCGGTATGGCCGTGGAGATCGCCCCAGAAATGCCGGGGACCTTCCACCGTTTCCTTCACCACCGCAGGATTACTGGTTCCGCTCTGCAGGCCCTCTGCCTCGGCAGTCACCCGCAGGATACCCAGCTCTTCCGCCTTCAGCACCAGTTTCTTGACAGCGCAGTCCTCCGGGACAAATTCCGTCTCACAGATGACCTTCTCCCCTGCCCGGCAGATCACCTTGCCGGTATAGCCCAGAGCCGGGTTGTGGTAGCAGTCCTCGGCGAATACCGTAAAGACGGTCTCCTTCCCCTGCTCCACTTCGGAGGGGAGGATCACCTGCAGAGCACAGGCCTTCTCCGGGAAGATCTCCATCACTGCCGGGGACTGAATGCGGTAATAACCGCTATAGGGGGCTGCCAGATCACCCCGCTGATCGGTGGCCACATCGTACTGCACCGGTCCGCAGACACGGCACACCCGGCCGGCACCCTGCTTGGTATAGGAGGTGTCGCCATAGGTCAGCACCACCTGATCACCGGTCTGCAGATCGCCGCCCAGCACGCGGACCCAAATGTGGGTCCCCACATGCTCACAGACGTTCTCCGTCTTCTGCCGGTCCGGGCCTCGCTTCCACCAGTCGTTTTTCACCACGAAGGTCTCCAAACGCACATCGCTGCGGCTGCAGCGGGCGGTGGTATAGGCCGGGTAGATGGGCATCTCGATCTGAGGCGGCGTAAACCCAAAGGGAATGGTAAAGCGCAGAACGCCATTATCGAAAATCACATCCTGCCCCACGGTGTAGGTCACTTCCACCGTGATGTCCTGCCCCACTACCGTCTGCGTAGGGCTGACCGCCACCGTTCCGTTGGTGCTGCTGATATGCTCCATGCCATTGTGCATGATCTGGACTTCATTGAAATATTTCAGTCTTTTTTCCATAATATATCCTTCCGTCCTGTTTCGTAGCGAGATTTTAGCACATTTCCGCACAGATTGCAACATCACATTATCGCTTTATCGGAATGAACAAAAATCTTCCCCGGCCGGATGTATCCGTCCGGGGAAGATTTTCTCGTTACATCTGTGCGCCGTAGATCTCCTCTGCCAGCGCCCGCATGGCCGCCTGATCCACCTTGCAGACCTTGCGGTCATAGGTGTACAGACCGTTGATCTCGTCCTCCACATCACTGAGCTGGGTGTAGACGCACCCCACTGCGGAAGATCCCACGATCATCTTGCGGTACATATCGGCGATCATCTCTGTCAGGGCCGCCTCATCCTCCGCGCCGCCGTAACCGTAGGCCACATAGCGGTTGAAGATGTGGCCCTCCATGGCCCGGGAGTAGCCGCCGCACTCACTAAGCAGCAGAGGCTTCTTCCCTGCCGGCAGTGTGATGGCCTTGAAGTAGATATGCTCGGAATCAAAGTCGGTGGCATCGGTCCGGAACCAGCCGGAGGCCGTATCTACAGGCCGGGAGGGATCCAGCTTCTTGAGATGGTCATACATGCCCCGACAGTCGAACTGCCCCCAGCCCTCGTTGAAGATGGTGTACATCACCACCGACGGATGGTTGCCCAGCCGCCGGACCACCCCCTCCATGTGGGTCAGGAACACCTGGCGATGCCGGGCGGAGACGCGCTTTTCCGGCTGATTCTTCCAACCGATGGTGGGAAGGGCCGTATCAAACAGGAAGTTGTAGCCGCCGCTGTTGACCAGATCCTGCATCACCAGCATACCGCACTTGTCGCAGTAGTAGTAGAAGCACTCCGGCTCAATTTTGATGTGCTTGCGCAGCATATTGAACCCCAGGTCCTTCATCCGCCGAATGTCCCGCAGATACTCCTCTTCCTCCGCCGGCAGGAAGATGCCGTCGGGGAAATAGCCCTGATCCAGCACGCCGTGCAGGAAGATGGGCTTATCGTTGAGCAGCAGGCGGCTGCCCTCCGTTTTGATGGTGCGCAGTGCAAAGTAGCTGCTGACCCGGTCTTCACCGGCGGTAACCACCATGTCGTACAGCCAGGGGTCCTCCGGGGTCCACAGGTGGGGCTCCTCCACCTTCACATAGCCCTCCCGGCCGGAGAAGGTGTACTGCTTGCCCGCCACTTCCACCGTAAAGCCATCCGCCTGTCCTGCCAGAGTCAGGTGCACGCCCTCCAGATCGGGCACCATGGTGATGCCCTCAATGTACTGCTCCGGCACCTGCTCCAGCCACACACTCTGCCAGATACCGCTGACCGGGGTGTACCACATGCCGCCCCGTTTCTTGGTCTGCTTCCCGTAGGGATAAAGCCGTTCCAGCCGGTCGGTGCAGTTGACCTGCAGGCGGTTCTCCCCGGCAATCAGCAGCTCCGTAATGTCGAAGGTAAAGTCCAGATAACCGTCCTCGTGGCTGCCGGCCGGTTTGCCGTTGACCAGCACCTCGCAGGTCTGATCCACCGCGCCGAAGTGCAGCAGGGTACGGCCTCCGGTGAAATCTGCCGGCAGGGAGAAGGTCGTCTCATACACCAGCCGGCTGTCCACCTTCCCCTTATATCCGGACAATTCCGACTGCGGCGGATAGGGCACGCGGATGGGACTGCCGTTGAGGGTCCAGCCCTTCGTCAGCACAAAAAACTTCTCGCGCCTGCACTGGGGGCGGGGATGGCCGGACCAGTCGGACACGCGGCCCTCCTCCGCTGCCTGGGTGGGCAGATAATCGGTGGAGGTGCGCATGAAGTAGAACACATAGCGCAGGAACAAAAGCACCACAAGTGCCGTAACAATAGCAGCCGCCCAGATGTTGCGGTTGGGCAGGAAGGAGTAGGTGCCGTCCTGACCCAGAATCTGCTCGGCGCCGGACAGGACTGCCGCGCCGATGGCAGGGCCGATCACACCGGGGATCAGCACACCGCTGATGATACGCACACCCTGAAAACGGCCCGGCATCGTCCGGGGGATCTCCCCGCGGATGGCGGCGCCGAAGATGGCCATGCCGCACAGGTAACCGCACATCATCAGCAGGGAGCCGATAAATACCGGCAGTTTGGTCACCGTGAAGTACAAAATCACATAACCTGCCAGCAGCATACCCAAGCAGGGCAGCACACTCTTCTGAAAGCCCATCTTATCGAAAAGCCGGCCGTAGAACACCGTCACCACAGAGGCGATGATGATGGCGGGGGCCATGATCAGCACATAGTCCGTCATGCCCAGAGACTTCTCATAGTAGATGATCAGGTAGGGCATAAAGGTCTGAATGGAGATGCAGAACAGGGCATAGGCCACCAGGATCAGATACAGCAGCTTGTTGCTGCCGACCACAGCGGGCCGGAAGCTGTACGCCAGTGTCTCCCAGTAGCTGCCCTCCGGCTTGGTGCGCTTCCCGGGCTCCTCCACCAGGAAGAAGCAGGCGATACCGATGGCGATGACCACCGAGCCGATGATGTTGAAGATCACCGTCCAGCTCTCCGCCAGATCGAGATTAAAGCCCATGAATCCGCCGAACACCACCAGAATGGCCACCAGCGGCATCATGGCATTGACGCCCTCAATCTTACCGCGGTTATTTTCGTCGCCCATCTCCGTCAGCCATGCGTTGTAGGCGGCATCATTGGCGGCGGAACCGAAAATCGTCATCAGGCAGTCCAAAGCGATCACCAGTGTCACGCCCAGGGCAGCGGCCTCCACCCTGCTGCCCACAAGGGGCGTCAGCAGATCCATTTTTACCAGGCCGAAGGCCAGGATCGTCACACCCCAGGTGAGGTAGCCCAGCCCGATCACGGTCCGCAGTTTTCCCACCCGGTCGCACAGGGCGCCCATCAGGACGGTGGTGGCAGCTGCCGACACAGCGCTGAGAGATACCATCAGGGAGATATCGGCGGCAGATGCCGAGAACATCTTGTAGATAAAGACATTCAGGTACATATTCTCCACCACCCAGGCCACCTGACCGATCAGGCCAAGCAACACCAGCGCCGTCCAGAATTTTCTGCGGCTGTTTTTCATAAGAGGACCTCCATTTATTGATAGGATTGTGCATTTCTTGAAGTCATATCGTGTGCATCCGCACCTTGTGGATTCATTCCATTACAGTGTATCAAACCTGCGCACAAATTGATAGATGGTGTCGAGGGAAATTTTTGTTGAATTTTCTGCCTGTAATGAAAACGCAGCTCCGGTTTTTGCTATTCCATTTATGTCGGAAATCTGCTATAATGAAGAAAATAACGGACTGCGGCCCGCGCTTTGCGGGCCAGACTTTTGCTAAGGAGCGCGATCCTGTGAATCTGAAGAAATTGTTTTCCGCCAAGGATATGACCCTTGGCAAGCCCTGGCAGCGTATTTTGGAATTTTCCATTCCGATGCTGCTGGGCAATATCGCCCAGCAGTTGTACAATACCGCCGACACGGTCATCGTCGGCGTCTATGTGGGTGACAACGCCCTGTCCGCCGTGGGCAGCGCTGCACCGATCCTCAATCTGCTGCTGGCCCTGTTTGTGGGTCTGTCCACCGGCGCCGGCATCGTCATCTCCCAGAGCTTTGGTGCCCGGGACCGGGAGGGTCTGTCCCGCAACATCGGCAACTGCATCAGCCTGACCTTTATTGCCACCATCTTCATCATGCTGGTGGGGCCCCTGATCACCCGGCCCATGCTGCTTCTGCTGGATACGCCCGCTTCCATTCTGGAGTGGTGTGCCGACTACCTCAACATCTTCTTTTGGGGCTGCGCCGGTTTCTTCTTTTACAACATGCTCTCCGGTGTCCTGCGAGGCTTGGGCGACAGTGTGTCCGCCCTGCTCTTCCTGCTGCTGGCTGCCGCACTGAATGTGGGACTGGATCTGCTGTTTGTGGCGGTCTTCCACATGGGCGTTCCCGGTGTGGCACTGGCCACCGTCATCGCACAGGCCATCTCCTCCATCTTCTGTCTCCTGAAGATCCTTCACATGGGAGATATTTTTGACTTTAATCTCTCCACCCTCCGCCTGAACCGCCGTGTCGCCGGCCGGATCATCCGCATCGGTGTCCCCTCCGGTATCACCCAGGCCATCATGGCCTGCTCCATGATGGTGGTCCAGACCCTGACCAACTCCATGGGCGAGATGGTCATCGCCGCCAACGTGATCATCATGCGGGTGGATGGCTTCGCCATGATGCCCAACATGAGCTTCGGTCAGGCCATGAGCGTCTACAGCGGTCAGAACGTGGGCGCCGGCAACTGGAAGCGGGTGCGTATGGGCGTCCGTCAGGGTTCGGTCATTGCCCTGTCCTTCGCCGCCGCCATCACCATCGTCCTGCTGTTTTTGAACAAGTACCTGTTCGCCATCTTCACCGACACGGTGGAGCTGATCGATCTGGCCGGCCAGATGATGCGCATCATGGCGGTGGGCTACATTGCCATCTCCATAACCCAGGTGCTGGGCGGCGTTATGCGCGGTGCCGGCGATACGGTGACCCCCATGTGGATCACCATCTGCTCCTCGGTGCTGCTGCGCATCCCCACCGCCTATATTCTCGCCTACCTCACCCGCAGCGCTCAGTTCCCCAACGGACACCCCTTCGCCCTCTCCACCTCCCTGCTGGTCTGCTGGACCGTCGGCATGCTGATCTCCTTCCTTGCCTACCGGTTCGGCAAGGTCCGCAAGAAAATGTTGGCGGAGATCGCGCGGGAAGAAGCCCAGCCTTCTGCATAAGAAAAGATCCCGACTCCACGGAGCCGGGATCTTTTTTCTTTTGCCGATTATTTTTTGCACACGGTATTGGCCAGCCCGATCAGCACGCCGCAATCTGCCAGTGTACCTGCCAGAAACACCCAGACATACCATGAGGAAAGGCTCTCCGGGCTCACCGCCATGGGCAGCAGCAGCGCCGTCAGCACCAGCATGCCCACCCCCATGATGCGGCATAGTTTCTTCTCATCGTAGCGGCTTTTCTCCTCCGCATCCGCCGTGTTGTAGCCGGCGATGAGCCATGCGCCCCGGCCGCTCAGCAGCAGAATGCCCAGCAGGCCAAGGAGCACCACCAGCACCCACAGAATCCATTCCGGCCCGTGGATCAGTTCCTTCAGGGGCATTGTAATCACCTCTCTTCAGATACCGCCCCGGTCCGCCTCTCCTGCAGCCAACCCTGCAGCAGCAGGACCAGCACCGCCGCCGACAGAGTCAGGTACAGCCAGGAGCCCCAGTTCATCATGGCGAAAATGCCGTGCCCCACCGACTGCATCGCCGTAAGCCACAGGAAAATGCTCCTGCCGTCATTGTCCAGCCGGTGTGTCCAGCGGCAGTAGAGGAATGCGCCAAACAGGACCGCAGAGAGCAGGTTCAGGCAGATGCAAAGAGCCGTGAAAAGGGGCGGGATGTACATGTCGTGATAGAAGGGAAATGTGCCGGCGAAGAGGCAGGTTCCCACCGCAAGACTGATCCAAAACTGATGTTGTTTTACGAATTTCATGCTGTGACCCTCCTGATCCGTTCGAGTGCAACGACACTTTCAACTGTTGTCCCTTTAGGTAGGGAGTCTACCAAAGTGTTTGATATGTTGGCGTTTGATTGTATTAATTTTCCCCTTCTTGAAATTCAGCTGCTGAGCTGGATTTGATTTTTTCATCCAACACTTTTCCAAATGCTTCGAGACCGCCTGGACTACAAAATGCGTCCATCAGTTCGTTGAACTCGGGGTTATCACTGGGTGTCACTGCAGCTTTGCAAATACGCAACTGTTCAATAATAGAAAGAATCATATCAAGCGCCAAGATGGCAAGTCCAATCCACAGGCAAGACTTCACCCAAATTCCGACAATACAAAGGATAATTCCTGGAACCGACAAATAGAAAAAGTGAAACAGAAAATTGGTAAGAACAAAGAACCAAAACATTTTTGTAGGATATTTTCTTTCCATATTATACCTCCAAGATTTACTCAGTTAGATAAAAATCAAATTTGCCGGTCAGTTCGCCTTAGTTTGTAAATCTTTCGTGTGGACAGAAATGCGGACATAATCGTCGGCTTATTCCCTACTCAAACAAACAACACTTTCCACATGGCGGGTGCCGGGGAAGAGGTCCACCGCCGCGGCGCGGGTCAGTTCATATCCCCTCGCGGCGAACAGCTTCACATCCCGGCCCAAAGTCGCCGGATCACAGGAGACATAGACCACCCGCCGGGGAGCCATCTGCACCACCGCATCGATCACATCCGGAGCAAGGCCCTTCCGGGGCGGATCCACACAGATCACATCCGGAGCCAGGCCGCGCCCTGCCAGTTCCGCCGCCACGCGGGAGGCATCCCCGCAGAAAAACTCCACATTCTCCACGCCGTTGAGCGCCGCATTCTCCCGGGCATCGGCGATGGCCTCCGGCACGATCTCCGCACCGATCACATGGCGGGCCTTCTGCGCCATCACCTCCGTGATGGTGCCGGCGCCGCAGTAGAGATCCAGCACCAGTTCCTGCCCGGTGAGCCCGGCAAACTCCAGCGCCTTCTCATAGAGCACCTGCGCCTGCTGCCGGTTCACCTGATAGAAGGAGGGCACCGACAGACGGAACTGCAGGCCGCACAGGGTATCGGTCAGCCGCTCCTCTCCCCAGAGGGTGCGGTACTCGTCCCCCAGAATGGTGTTGCCCCGCTTGGTGTTGACGCCCAGCACCACACCGGTCAGCTGCGGCAGGGCATCCCGCAGCAGCTGCACCAACCGGTCCTCCCGGGGCAACTTCTTCCCGTTGATCAGCACGCAGACCAGCGAGCAGCCCTCGGCATTGGTGCGGATATACAGATGCCGCAGCAGGCCGCGGCCGGTGGTTTCGTCATAGCAGGAGACCCCCGTCTCCCCGATGTACTGCCGCAGAGCGGCCGCCGCACCGTCGGCCTGGGGCTTTTGCAGCAGACACTGCTCCACCTCCACCACCTGATGGCTGCGGGCCCGGAAAAAGCCCACTTTCCCGTCAGCTCCGATGGGGTACTGGCTCTTGTTGCGGTAGCGCAGGGGCTCCTTCGCTCCCAGCACCGCCTCCAGCGGCAGATCGCTGCCGCCCAGACGGGTCAGGGCATCCTGCACCCGCTGGCCCTTGGCCCAAAGCTCCTCGGCATAGTCCATGTGGCGGAAGTCACAGCCGCCGCACTTCCCGTAGTGAGGACAATCCGGCTGGCGGCGGTGGGCAGAGGGTTCCAGTACCTCCACCACTTTCCCGAAAGCGGTGTTCTTCAGTACCTTCAGCACCAGCACGCGGCACAGTTCTCCCCGCAGGGCGCGGTGGACAAACACCACCTGTCCCTCAATGCGGGCCACACCCAGCCCCTCGCTGGAATATCCCTCAATGCGGGCCTCGTAGACTTTGTTTTTCTCCAGAGCAGACATGTACGGTTCTCCTTCTCAAAGAGCCGCGGCGGGGCCGCGGCTCTTTTGGGTTTGTATCAGCAAATCATATCTCAGAAGCCGAACTTCTCCGTCAGCTTCTTTACAGCCTCGGCAAAGGCGGCCAGGGTCTTGTTGTCCCGACCCTTGCTGCGGCGGATGAGGGCCATCAGTGCATCGCCGGCCTCCATCAGGCGCTGGTAGGCAGCCGTGGTATGAGGCGCACCCTCGAAGCTCTTGCGCTTCTTCTCCGGCAGATAACCCACAGCCAGCTGACGGTTTTCGATGAGATCATACTCCTCGGTATACTGGGGCGCATGGGCCTCGTAGCCCAGTTTCTTCAGATCCTCGGCAAAGACAGGCGCCACCTCCCGGTCACCGTGGACCACAAAGACATGGCGGGTATTGGCGGGCTGGAACTTACCCACCCAGTTCAGCAGGTGATCCCGGTCGGCATGGGAGCTGAGGCCCTGGAAGTTGACGATCTTGGCCCGGACGGCCACTTCCTCACCAAACATCTTCACCTGCTCCGCCCCATCCAGCAGATGGCGGCCCAGCGTGCCGGGGGACTGGAAGCCCACGAACACCACAGCGCTCTCCGGACGCCACAGATTGTGCTTCAGATGATGACGGATGCGGCCGGCATCACACATACCGGAGGCAGAGATGATGACCTTGGGGGAGGGATCCAGATTCAGCATCTTGGACTCCTCGGTGCTCTCCGTCAGGTGCAGGCCGGGGAAGTTGAACATATGGGTGCCGTCCTTCACCAGTTCCATGGCCTCCTCATCCAGATAGCCGTAAAGATCGCCGCAGAAGATGGTGGTGGCACGCTTGGCCAGGGGGCTGTCCACATAGACATCAAAATCCTGCACGGACTTCACCAGATTCTGATCCTTGATCTCCCGGATGAAGTACAGCAGCTCCTGGGTGCGGCCCACCGCAAAGGAGGGGATCACCACATTGCCGCCGCGGCCCAAGGTCTCATCAATGATCTGGGCCAGCTCGTCGGTATAGCTCCACACCTCGGTGTGGTTGCGGTTTCCGTAGGTGCTCTCCATCACCACATAGTCGGCATTCTCAAAGAACTGGGGATTGCGCAGAATGGGCTGATCCACATTGCCGATATCACCGGAGAACACGATGGTGCGGCTCTCCCCCGCCTCGGTCACCGTCAGCTTGATGCTGGCAGACCCCAGCAGATGGCCGGCATCGATAAACTCCGCCGTCACACCCTCACAGATGGGGACGGTTTCCCCATATTCACAGGTCTGCAGGAACTCCGGCACGCGCATGGCGTCGGCCACCGTATAGATGGGCTGGATCTCCGGGCGGCCGGCCCGGCGGTTTTTGCGGTTCTGATACTCTGCGTCACTCTCCTGAATGTGGCCGGAATCCTGCAGCATGATATCCAGCAGGTTCGCCGTCAGGCGGGTGGTGATGATGCGGCCGTTGAAGCCGTTTTTGATCAGCATGGGGACCCGGCCGGAGTGATCGATATGGGCATGGGTCACCAGCACATAGTCGATGCTGCCCGGCGCAAAAGGCAGGACGCTGTTATCAATTTCGTCCCGGCCCTGCTGCAGGCCGCAATCCACCAGGATCTTCTTTCCGTTTGCTTCCAGACAATGGCAGCTGCCGGTCACGCACTGATCGGCGCCGTAAAAATACAGTTTCATGGCAGGGTTCCTTTCTCCGTTCTTGCTGAGCGGCCGGGGCCGCGTTTCGTCTGTTTTATTTTATCATTTTTTTCTTCCACGGGCAACAGGAATTGAATTTCACGGGAAAATACTTTATACTGTCTGTATCATTTCTGAAGGAGGCCGCCGCATGGATCTGCATTACGTCATCATTGATCCCACCCGCAACACCACTCTGCTGGTGACCAATCCCGTCCCCCGGGATCTGCAGCCCCGTCTGGCGGCCCGCCTGCTGCAGCGGGAGCCCGATGCCGAACAGGTGGGATTTGTGGAGCGCTTCGCCTCCTTCCCCGGCCGCCTGCAAATGATGGGCGGCGAGTTCTGCGGCAATGCCTCCATGGGCTTTGCTGCATGGCTGTGCCAGCAGGTGCCTGTGGGAGAGACCCGGGAGCTGACGCTGGAGATCTCCGGTGCCCCGCAGCCGGTGGCCTGCTCGGTCACCACCCTGCCGGATTGCTGGTTGGGCACCGTGCAGATGCCTCTGCCGGAATCCATTCAGACCATCTCCTTCCCGTTGGAGGGCGGGCAGGTGGCGCTTCCTGTGGTATGTCTGCCGGGGATCCACCACATCGTGGTTCCCGCTCAGCTGCTCACCCGCCAGCAGGCGGAGGCCGTGATCCGCAGCTGGAGTCGGCAGCTCTGTGCCGAGGCGGTGGGCATCCTGTTGGTGGAGGAGTCTCCTCTGCACATCGCTCCACTGGTCTACGTCAAGCCTACGGACACTGCCGTATGGGAACGGGGCTGCGGCAGCGGTTCCGCCGCCGTGGGTGCCTGGCTATCCCACCGGGATCAGGCAGATTGCTGCGTATCGGTCCGTCAGCCGGGCGGAACCATCGCCGTCACCGCCCACCGGCAGGAGGGTGTGCTCACTGTCCTGACCATCAGCGGAACGGTAAAACTGCTGCAGGAAAAAGATGTCAAGATCTTCCTGTGATCCCTTCCATGTCCTCTCCCTTCGGGAGGGGACATTTTTTTGCCGAAAAGTCACAGAAAGTTTTCTTTTTCCGCCGTTTCTGCCGCCATATTTTCTTTGCATACCACATGGCTTTATGCTATACTATATTAGTATTTTTATGCCTATTGGTATCTATACTGTCTTGAGAAAGGATATTTCGATATTATGGGACTGCTGAAGAAGATTTTTGGCACATACAGTGACCGGGAGCTGAAGGAGATCGCCCCCATCGCCGATCGCATTGAGGCGCTGGCTGACGAGTACCGTGCCATGACCGATGCCCAGCTGAAGGCCAAGACCCCCGAACTGAAGGAGCGTCTGGCCCAGGGCGAGACGCTGGATGACATCCTGCCGGAGGCCTTTGCCACCGTCCGCGAGGCATCCTGGCGTGTGCTGGGCATGTATCCCTACCGGGTTCAGCTGATCGGCGGTATCGTGCTGCATCAGGGCCGCATCGCCGAGATGCGCACCGGTGAAGGTAAGACCCTGGTGGCTACCCTTCCCGCCTATCTGAACGCACTGACCGGCAAGGGCGTGCATATCGTCACCGTCAACGACTATCTGGCCAAGCGCGACAGTGAGTGGATGGGTAAGGTCCACCGTTTCCTGGGCCTGTCCGTGGGTCTGATCATCCACGGCCTCACCAAGCCCGAGCGTCAGGAGGCCTATGCCGCCGACATCACCTACGGCACCAACAATGAGATGGGCTTTGACTACCTGCGGGACAACATGGCCCTCTATAAGCAGGAGCAGGTCCAGCGGGGCCACCATTTCGCCATCGTGGACGAGGTGGACTCCATCCTCATCGATGAGGCCCGCACCCCCTTGATCATCTCCGGTATGGGCGAAAAGTCCACCCAGCTGTATGAGATGGCCGAGAGCTTTGCCGCCCGCCTGAAGAAGTTTGTGATCGCTGAGGCCGATGACAAGGAGGAAGAGGACGTCAATCTGGATGCCGACTATGTGGTGCAGGAAAAGACCAAGTCTGTCACCCTCACTGCCCGCGGCATCGCCAAGGCGGAGGAGTTCTTCCATCTGGAGAACCTGTCCGATCCCGAAAACAGCACCATTGCCCACCACATCAATCAGGCCATCCGCGCCCACGGCGTTATGAAGAAGGATGTGGACTATGTGCTCAAGGACGGTGAGATCATCATCGTCGATGAGTTCACCGGCCGTCTGATGTTCGGCCGCCGCTACTCCGAGGGTCTGCACCAGGCCATCGAGGCCAAGGAGCATGTGTCCGTCCAGCGGGAGAGCAAGACGCTGGCCACCGTCACCTTCCAGAACTATTTCCGTCTGTACAGCAAGCTCTCCGGTATGACCGGTACCGCCCTGACGGAGGAGGAGGAATTCTCCACCATCTACCGTCTGGATATCATTGAGATCCCCACCAACCGCCCCATCGCCCGCGTGGACAATCAGGACTCTGTCTACAAGACGGAGGCCGGCAAGTACCGCGCCGTTATTGAGCAGGTGAAGGCCTGCCATGCAAAGGGTCAGCCCGTGCTGGTGGGTACGGTCTCCATCGAGAAGAACGAACTGCTCAGCAAGCTGCTCAACCGTGCCGGCATCAAGCACAATCTGCTCAACGCCAAGAACCATGAGAAGGAAGCAGAGATCGTGGCACAGGCCGGTAAGCTGGGCGCTGTCACGGTGGCCACCAACATGGCCGGCCGTGGTACCGATATTATGCTGGGCGGTAACGCCGAATTCATGGCCAAGAATGATCTGCGCAAGGCCGGCATGACCGACGAGCTGATCGCCGAGGCCACCGGTTATGCCGAAACCGACAACCAGGAGATCCTGGAGGCCCGCGCACTCTATGCCGAGAAACTGCAGCAGCATAAGGACGAGATTGCTGACGAGGCCCGTCAGGTCCGT
>SVLV01000002.1 GCA_015067765.1 Oscillospiraceae bacterium
CATGGGTACGGTGGATCTGTTCATCCGCTCCCGTATGCCCAACCGACTGGCGGATTATCTGGTGCGGATGCTGCCCAGCGTGAAGGCACTGATTATCGTGCTGGCCCTGTTTGCCGGTCTGGTGTCCGCTTTCGTGGATAACGTAGCTACGGTTCTGATGCTGGCTCCCGTAGGCCTGGCACTGGCCCGGAAGCTGGATGTGTCCCCGGTGAATATGATCCTGGCCATCGCCGTGTCCTCCAACCTGCAGGGCGCTGCTACTCTGGTGGGTGATACCACTTCCATCCTGCTGGGCGGCCATCTGGATATGGACTTTATGGACTTCTTTGCCTATCAGGGCATGCCCGGCATGTTCTGGGTGGTGCAGCTGGGTGCACTTGCTACGGTCCCTGTTATGCTGATTCTGTTCCGCAAGGAGAACGGCCGCCTGGAGGGTGGAGAACTGACTCCCGTCACCGATATGATCCCCACCTGGTTGCTGGTGGGTACGGTAGTGAGCCTGATTCTGGTGTCCTTCATTCCCGATAAGCCCGCCATCACCAACGGTGTGCTGTGCATGGTGATCTTCGTCGTGGGTCTGATCGTTGAGTGCATCAAGGAGAAGGGCAGCGAACTGGGCAAGGATGTCATCAAGAATATCGACTTTGTAACTTTGGCTCTGCTGGCCGGCCTGTTCCTGGTGATCGACGGTATTGACCGTGTGGGCATCATTCAGGATCTGAGCAACCTGATCGCCAAGCTGGGTGGCGGCAATGTGTTCCTGACCTATACCATCATTGTGTGGTTCTCCGTGCTGGCATCTGCCTTTATCGATAACATTCCCTACACCGCAACCATGCTGCCTGTGGTGGCTGGTGTGGCAACAGCTATGGGTGTGGACCAGACGGTGCTGTGCTTCGGCCTGCTGACCGGTGCAACACTGGGCGGCAACCTGACCCCTGTGGGTGCTTCTGCCAACATTGCGGCCGGCGGCATTCTCCGCAAGGCCGGCTATGAGGTCAGCACCGCGCAGTTCATGAAGATCGGTATTCCCTTTACGCTGGCAGCTGTGGTTACCGGTTATGTGCTGGTGTGGGTGCTGTTTGGCATGTAATATGATTTCATCAAAAAGAGCCTTCGGACATGGTGTCCGAAGGCTCTTTTTTCTTATCCGTCAGCAAGCTTTTTGTAGCTGTTCAGGCGTTCCTTGGCGTCGCGCGCGGCCTTGCTGTACAACTCCTCTGCCTTTTCGGGGAAGGAAAGCTGCAGGGAGGCGTAGCGGTTTTGACCCAGCAGGAATTGCTGGAAATCGCCGGAAGGCTCTTTGGAATCCAGTGTGAAGGGATTCTGGCCATTCTCTTTCAAGGCAGGGTTGTAGCGGTACAGATGCCAGTAGCCGCAGTCGACAGCGCGTTTCTGTTCGTGCTGACTCAGACCCATACCGCACTTCATGCCGTGCTCAATGCAGGGACAGTAGGCGATCACAAGGGAGGGACCGGGATAGGCCTCTGCCTCCCGGATGGCCCGAAGAGTTTGGGCCGGATCGGCGCCCATAGCAACCTGAGCGACATACACATAGCCGTAACTCATGGCCATCATGCCCAGGTCTTTTTTCTTGGTCTCCTTACCGCCGGCAGAGAATTTGGCAATGGCGCCGGCAGCGGTGGCCTTGGAGGATTGACCGCCGGTGTTGGAGTATACCTCGGTGTCCAGAACCAGGATGTTGATGTCTTTTCCGGAGGCAAGAACATGGTCCAGGCCGCCGTAACCGATATCGTAGGCCCAACCGTCGCCGCCAAAGGCCCAGACGCTCTTCTTGGACAGATATTCCCGGTTTTCGCGGATGAAGGAGGCATCCTCGTCGTCGATCGGTTCAATGGCCGCCAGCAGTTCATCGCTGACCTGACGGGAGCGGTCGGCATTTCGTCCCTCCTCCAGATAGGCCCGGCAGGCATCGGCGGCAATACCCTTGTTGAGCAGGGCTTCTGCCGCGGCACGCAGCTGCTGCTGGATGGTATCCTGACCCAACAGGTAGCCGTAGGCGTACTCGGCATTGTCCTCAAACAGGCTCATGGCCCACGCAGGACCGAAACCGTTTTTGTCCACACAATACGGGGAAGAGGGGGGAGAGGCACTGTAGGCCGAGGAGCAGCCGGAGGCATTTGTGACATACATCCGGTCACCGAACAGTTGAGTCACCAACTTGATGTAAGGTGTTTCGCCACAGCCGGCACAGGCACCGGAAAACTCAAAGTAGGGCTTGGCAAACTGGGAGGCCTTTACCGTCTTATTGCTGACGGCATCCTGCTTGATGCTTACTGTATCCACGGCATAGTCCCAGTTGGAGGCCTCGCAGAGCTGATCGGCCAGCGGCTGCATGGAAATGGCCTTCTCCTTGGCCGGACACACATTGACGCAGCTGCCGCAGCCGGTGCAGTCGTAGGGAGAGACCTGCAAACGATAGGTGTAGTTTCCGCTTACACCCTTGGCAGGAACCGTGCCAAAATCGGCAGGCTTTCCGGCTTCTTCCGACTCGTCCAAGAGGATGGGGCGAATGGCGGCGTGAGGACAGACCAGGGCACACTGGTTGCACTGCAGACATTTGGCGGCGGCCCAGGCAGGAACTTCGACGGCGGCGCCGTGCTTTTCATACCGGGAAGTGCCGGCGGGCCATGTGCCGTCCTCCAAACCGTACTTCATCATCAGGGAGACGGGAAGGGTATCGCCCTCCTGACGGTTCATTACCTGCACCACCTCCTGAATGAAGGCAGGAGCGGTGTTGACCACAGGGGCATCCTGTGCGGTAGCCCAACTGGCCGGAATGGGGATCTCCACCAGCCGGTTCAAACCGCTGTCGATGGAGGCGTTGTTCATATCCACCACAGCTTGCCCCTTTTTCTTGTAGTAAGTCTGGTAGATGGCATCCTTCATCTCGGCCACCGCCGTTTCCACAGGGATCACATTGGTCAGCTGAAAGAATGCGGCCTGCAGAATGGTGTTGGTGCGGTTGCCGAGACCCAAATTCCGGGCAATATCAATGGCATTGATGGTATAAAACTTTGCTTGTTTTTCGGCCAAGGCTCGCTTCATTCCGGCGGGCAGATTGGTCTCCAGTTGTTCCATATCCCACTGGCAGTTCAACAGGAAGGTTCCGCCTTGTTTCAGGTTTCGGAGCATATCGTACTTATGAACATAGTTGGGCGTATGGCAGGCCACAAAATCGGCAGAGGAGACCAAATAGGGAGAGCGGATCGGCTCCTTGCCGAAACGCAGGTGGCTTTGGGTCAGACCGCCGGATTTCTTGGAGTCATAGACAAAATAAGCCTGGCAATACAGATCGGTCGTATGACCGATGATCTTAATGGAGTTCTTGTTGGCGCCCACCGTGCCGTCGGAACCCATGCCCCAGATCTCCACATTGGCCTGCCCTGCAGGAGTAACGGAGAGTTCCTCTGTCACAGGCAGGGAGGTGAAGGTCACATCGTCCGTAATGCCGATGGTGAAATCGTTTTTGGGCGTATCCTGTTTCAGATTCTCAAATACGGCCAGGATCTGACTGGGCGTGGTGTCCTTGGAGGAGAGACCGTACCGGCCACCCACCACGCGGATTCCGCGGTTGGCACGCTGCAGAACGGAGCAGACATCCTGATATAGGGGCTCGCCCATTCCGCCGGGCTCCTTGGTGCGGTCCAGCACGGCGATCTTCCGGCAGGAGACAGGCAGCGCCTTGAGGAAATGCTCCACGGAGAAGGGCCGGAAGAGATGTACGTTGATCAGACCGACCTTTTCACCCCGGGCGGTCAGATAGTCCACCACTTCCTTGGCAGTTTCTGCGCAGGAACCCATCACAACGAGGACATTTTGGGCATCTTCCGCGCCGTAATAGTCAAACAGATGATAGCTGCGGCCGGTGAGGTGGCCGATCTGCTGCATGTACTCTTCCACAATGTCGGGGATGGCTGCAACTTTCTCATTGCAGGCCTCGCGGCACTGGAAGAAGATATCGGGATTGACGGTGGTGCCGCGGGTGGCGGGGTGCTCCGGATTGAGGCTGTTCTTGCGGAAGGCCCGCAGAGCATCGGTATCCACCAGAGGGCGCAGATCCTCATAATCCAGCGCCTCGATCTTCTGAATCTCGTGGGAGGTGCGGAAGCCGTCAAAGAAGTGGAGCAGCGGCATACGGGCGCGAATGGCAGACAGATGGGCAACGGCACCCAGATCCATTACCTCCTGGGGAGAGGAGGAAGCCAGCATCGCAAAACCCGTGCTGCGCACACCCATCACATCGGAGTGGTCGCCAAAGATGGACAGACCGTGGGTGGACAGCGTGCGGGCAGACACATGGAACACACCCGGCAGCATTTCGCCTGCGATCTTGTACATGTTGGGGATCATCAGCAGCAATCCCTGAGAGGCGGTGTAGGTGGTGGTCAGGGCGCCGGACTGCAGGGAACCGTGCACCGTGCCGGCGGCACCGCCCTCCGACTGCATTTCTACCACGCGGACCGGCTGGCCAAAGAGGTTCTTTTTTCCGTTGGCGGCCCAATCATCCACATACTCTGCCATGGGAGAGGAGGGGGTGATGGGGAAGATGGCAGCCACCTCGGTAAAGGCGTATGAGATATATGCGGCGGCCTGATTGCCGTCCATGATTTCAATTATTTTCGCCATAGGAGACGCTCCTTTGTCTTGTGTATGGGATCAGTCTTGAATGCCGGCAATATTCTTAGCCAGTTTCTTCTTGCCCTGAATGTCACCCTGACGGGCGATCATAATACGCTGAGCCTGGGGAGAGCCGGCGCCGTGCATAGACTCTGTGCGGTAACCCACTGCAGAGGCGCCCAGACACATATTTTCCAGGAAACGCAGAACGCGCTGGCGGTCCTCCGTGCTGACGCCCTCCCGGGCAGCGAAATACTTGTGGCAGATCTGGCTGATGGTCTCGCCCTCACGGCCTACCACTGTGTCGGAGTTGAAGTCTGCCTCGGAGGGCATGGTTACCATCAGACCGCCGGCAATGTCCTCGGCCAGGCGGACGATCTCGTAGGGGAAGCGGGTCACATTCTGCTTGCAGACATTGGCCAGCAGCAGATCGATCTGGTAGTTGCCTGCCTTGGTGGGACAGCCTTCGCAGGAGCAGGCGATGCCGCAGGAGTAGAGGGTTTCGTTGAGATGAGTCATCTCAATCAGCTTGTCCTTTACGGCGCTGGCTTTTTCCACACCATTATACTCCGCTGCCAATGCAGCCGCGCCGATAACCACATCACCGACGCCTACCTTGCAGCCGCCATAGCTCTGGCGGTGGTAGCCGGCAAAGCGCTCCACCATCATTCCGGCAAACTCATACTCGCCGTTGAGGAAGATGTATTCGTTGGGAATGAACACGTGGTCCAGCACCACGAGAGCTTCCTGTCCGCCAAACTTAGCATTGCCCACATCGATGCAGCCGTCCTCCATCTTCCGGGTATCGCAGCTCTGGCGGCCGTAGATCATATAAAGACCATCGGCATCGCTGGGGCAGGCGAAGGACACAGCATAGTCCTTATCGTTTTCGCCCATGGCGATGGTGGGCATGAAAATATGCCAATGGGAGTTGATGGAACCGGTCTGGTGGCACTTGGCACCGCACACCACGATACCGTCATCGCGGCGCTCCACCACATGGACATACATATCGGGATCGGCCTGCTGATGGGGGGGCTTGCTGCGGTCACCCTTGGGGTCCGTCATAGCGCCGTCCACCGTCAGATCCTGGTCCTGTACCATGATGAGGAACTTCTTGAAGTTCTCGTGGTAGGGGGTTGCGTACTTCTCATCGATCTCGAAGGTGGTGGAATACACGGCGTTGAAGGCATCCATACCCACGCAGCGCTGGAAGCAGGAGGCGGTCTTCTGACCCATGAGCCGCTGCATTTTTACCTTCTTGACCAGATCCTCTGCGGACTGGTGGAGGTGGGCAAAGCGGTTGATCTTCCGGCCGGTCAGGCTGGATGTGGCGGTCATCAGATCCTCATACTGGGGATCCTGTGCCAGCGCATAGGTCATCGCCACGGAATTGATGGAGGGCCGGATCATAGGATGATCCACCCAGTTGTCAATCTTTTCGCCAAACATATACACGCGGGTGTTCAGTTTGCGCAGGGAGTCGATATACTCTTTTGCCGTCATCAGTGCCATACAGATCCTCCTCGCTGGCGGACAGGCCGCCGGTTTCTTTGGTATTTGTAACTTTCGTTCATTATATAAGAAAGAAGCGCAACTGTCTATGAGGAAATTTCCGCGCCGATGGTCTTTGCAAAGCTGCGGGCAAAGAGTCGGGCGGCATAGATGGCCTCATCCAGAGAGTTGCCGGCAGCGCCCACCTCCAAAAGAAGAGACCCCACCGAGGCATTTTGGTTGTAGCCGGTGTTGCGCAGAGTGATAGGCCGCATCAGGGTGGGATACCGGGCACACAGATTCTTCTGTACGGCCACGGCCAGACGCAAATTGTCCTGCCAGTGGTCATAGTCGCTGCCCATAACAAGACTCATCTGTGCGGCCCGGGGTTCTTCGCGGCTGATGACCTTGTACTGCCTGCCGTCAGCATCCTGTATAGCATCGCGGTGCACATCCAGAATGAAGGAGATGGTGGGATACTTGGCCAAATAATCCTCAATGGAGGCAAGACTCCGGCTATACGAGCCGTTATACTCCGGATTGTCGTGCATGGTGCGGTCATGGAGAACGGAGATGCCGTAGGAGGAGAGGACGGAGGCAATCTCGTCACCTACCCGGATCACATTTTTGGTTGTGTCGGAGGTGCGGAATGTGCCGGAAGGGACATATTCCTCTCCGGCCGGCATGGTGTAGGCCTCACTGCCATGGGTGTGGAGGATCAGTACCTGTGGGCCCTCCTGTCCCAGCGCTGCGGCGAAGGTGCCGTCAGAGAAAATGGCAGGATCCACGGTTTGGCGGGAACTGTTTTTGATGAAGACATTACCTGCCACCACATAGCCTTTCCCGGAAGTGGGGGCGATGGTCTCCGACGGAGTTCCGTTGTCCAGAAAATACAGATCCTGTGACAGATCCGGCTCCGGCTGCTGAACAGGGAGTGATTCCTGTGGGGAAGAGGTGTCCGGAGAGGGGGGATCTTCACTGTGTGCGGAAGAGGTCAGAAGATTCCGTGCCGCCAGAAGGAGAGGGGACTGGTGCAGCACCAGTAGAGTGGACAGCGGGAGATCATCGGTGGGAAAAGCGGGCAGTTCCCATTGCAGCAGGGCGTGGGGCAGGGAAACAGACTGTTTCATGGCGGACACCGCTGCGGAAAGGGATTGGCTTTGGGCGGTGACCAACAGGGTCCACATGGTGGCGATGGCGACCAACAGGGCGAGGCCGCGGCGGACAAGTTTCATGCGGGACACTCCTCTCTTACAGGTAAAAGATTCCGGGTTCTTACAGACAAGCATATTCCTGATTTTGGAGGCATATGACAGTGAAGTTATTCTTGCCAGAGAGCCGGGAAAGGAGTATCATACAGTATATAGTTGTCTCATGGGGAAAAGCCGCAATATGACGGCTGATAGATGAGAGAGAAGTATCGAACAACGAAAGGATTCACGGGATATGAGAGAGCTTTGGCTGAAGTGGAGTAACGCGATGCGCGCAGCGGTGATCGGCGGCGCATTGGTGGTGTTGGCCGCACTGGTGATCGGTGTGCTGAGCCTGGCAAACGGGTATTTTATTTTGAATCCCCAGCCCCGCGTCATGCTGCAGGGTGAAAAGACTCTGGTGATTGAAGCTTTTGCAGAATATGAGGATGCCGGCGCCAAGGCGGCACTGGGCAAGCAGGATCTCACGGATCAGATCGTGACGATCGGTGCTGTCAACCCTGCGATCCCCGGCGAGTATACCATGATCTATCGGCTCACCTATGGAGAGAAACAGTACAGTGCCGAGCGGAAGGTGACGGTGGTGGACAAAGTGGCTCCCGAACTGACGCTGACCGGTGATGCCCAGATGACCGTATCTCTGCTGCGTCTGTATCAGGAGCCCGGTTTTACAGCCAATGACCGCTGTGACGGCGATCTGACCGGCAAGGTGCAGGTAGCCCAGACGGAGAATGAGGATGGCACCGTTACCATCACCTACACGGTCAGCGATGCCAGCGGCAATCAGGCAACTGCCAGCCGCACCCTGACCATCCGCGATATCGTGGCACCCACCATTACACTGTCCGGCAACTACCATGTCTATGTGTCCGTTGGCCGCAGTTTCTCCGATCCCGGCGTCTCCGCGTCGGACGATGTGGACGGCGACCTGACCGGTAAAATCAAGAAGTCCGGCAGTGTGGATACTTCTGCCACCGGTACATATACCCTCAATTATGAGGTGACCGACTCCAGCGGAAACAAGGCAACCGCCAGCCGCAAGGTGACGGTTTACAAGGATGACGGCAGCAGCCCCAACCGCATTTACCTGACCTTCGATGACGGTCCCACCAGCAATATCACACCCCGGGTCCTGAATATTCTCCGTGAGAACAATGTGAAGGCTACCTTCTTTATCCTCAATTACGGCGAGACGGGAAGAGAGATCATTCGTCAGATGATTGCGGACGGTCATACGGTGGCCATCCACGGCTATTCCCATGAATACAGCGTGATCTATGCCTCGGACGATGCCTTCATGAATAATATCTATAAGCTGCGCAACAAGCTGATCAACGATTTCGGCTATGAGTCCAATATCATCCGTTTCCCCGGCGGCAGCTCCAACACCGTCAGCCGCAATTATAGCTACGGTATTATGAGCCGCTTGGTCAGACGTGTGGAGGACGAAGGCTTCGTCTATTTCGACTGGAATGTCTCCAGCGGCGATGCCAGCGGCAACTCAGTATCTTCCTCTACCATTTACAACAATGTGATCAACGGTCTGCGTCCCGGCCGCAACAATGTGGTGCTGATGCACGACAGCTATTATAAGAGCACCACGGCAGCCGCCCTGCAGGATATCATCGACTATGGCCGCGGCAACGGCTATACGTTCCTGCCGCTGACCGAGAGCACCCGTCCCGTACATCAGGGTGTGAACAACTAAGGAATTGTCAAATCGCTGAAAATTTGCTATACTATGGTATATATCAGAAATCGAGGAGGGAAGGATCATGCGCGTAATCGATCTGGAGAACATCAACCATGCCATGCAGAATGAGACCCATTTTGTGCTGCGCTGCGAGGAGGTTTTCCACGACAAGATCAGTTCTGCTGCGGCCAGTATTCTGACGGAGCGGCGAAAAAAACCGATCGTGGCATTGACCGGTCCCTCCGGTTCCGGTAAAACCACTACGGCGATGCGCCTGCAGGAGTACCTGGAGAATCTGGGAGTAAAAGTCTGCCTGTTGAGTATGGATAATTTCTTCCTGCCGCAGGATCAGAGACCCCCGGAGGCGACGGACTGGGAATCTCCCTACTGCGTCAATATTGATCTGCTGATCGATACGATCCACCAGCTCAATGAGGGAAAAGAGGTACAGGTTCCCTGGTATGATTTCCTCACCGGGAATACCGGCGGATACCGTACCATGCAGGGAGATCGGGATGCCATCATTATTGCTGAGGGCATCCACATGCTCAATCCTCTGATCTTCGACCGACTGCGCAATGAGGCCACCGGTATCTATGTGGCACCCCGCACCCGAATCATCACCAATGATGACAAGATCGTGCGGCCCGATCAGCTGCGGGTAGCCCGTCGTCTGATCCGTGACTATAACAACCGTGGCCACTCCCTGCGTCAGACGGTGGAACGGGCCAGAAGCGTCAACCGCGGTGAGGTGAATTATATTGCCCCCTTCAAGGGTAATGCGGACATCCATATTGACACCTTCCACGACTATGAACCCTGCATTCTGGCCAAATATCTCAATGAGATCCCCCAGTTCCGCGAGGAACTGACCGATGATTTCCTGGCAGAGCACGACCTGACCGATCTGATGAAGGTGGTGCACGGTGTGCCCTCGCTGCAGACCACCTATGTGCCCAAAAACTCTTTGATCCGCGAGTTTGTGGGCGGCAGCAGCTATTCGTACTAACCACTTGTAGGACAGAGAGTGAGGAGAAAACGATGACGAAAATCATTACTATCAGCCGTGAGTTCGGAAGCGGTGGCCGTGAGCTGGGCAAGCGTCTGGCAGATGCGCTGGGAATCCCCTGCTACGACCAGGAGATCATTGAGATGATCGCCAAAGAGAATGGCTTTGATGCCAACTATGTGGCCAATATTTCGGAAAAGAGCATTGAGGCAGCCTATCCGCTGACCATCGGTCATCGGTTTGCCATGCCTCCCCTGCAGGTGATGGAGCAGCCCATCCGCGTGGTGGCCGCCCAGCGCCAGATCATTGAGAACTTTGGCAAGCAGGGGGACTGCGTGATCGTGGGCCGCAGCGCTGATACCATCCTCAGTGACCTGAATCCCCTGAATCTGTTTGTCTACGCAGACAAGGAGAGCAAGCTGGAACGCTGCCGGAAGCGTGCACCCGAGGGTGAGGATATGACTCCGAAGGAAATGGAGCGTATGATGCGTCAGATCGACCGCGACCGTGCACAGCACCATGAGATGTACAGCGATAACCGCTGGGGTGCCAAGGAGAGCTATCACCTGTGCATCAACACCTCCGGTAAGGAAATCAAGAAGCTGGTTCCCGGCCTGGTGGCCTTCGTAAAGGGCTGGTTTGGCGAATAAACAAAACAATAAAACAGGCCCGTATGCGCTACGCACGGGCCTGTTCTTTATCAAATATACCTTTAATTTCGGATGGAAACAGGGGAACCATATGAAGCTTACCGTATTATGTGACAACAGCACCCGGGTGGATGCCTACTATCTGGCAGAGCCCGGAGTCAGCTATTATCTGGAGGATGGAGATCAGCGAATCCTGTTTGATACGGGATACTCCGACGTCTATGTGAAAAATGCGCAGGCACTGGGAATCGATCTGTCTCAGGTGACTATGGTGGTCTTGTCCCACGGGCACAATGATCACACCGGCGGTCTGGCCCATTTCCCGGCAGAGGGAATTCCGCTGGTTGCCCATCCGGAGGTGTTCGGTGCGAAGGAGTATGAGGGAGAGAAGATCGGTTCTCCGCTGACACAGCAGCAGGCAGGAGAGCGGTTCCGATTGCAGTTGTCCCGGGAGCCGGTTGCTTTGACGGAGCGGCTGACCTTTTTGGGGGAGATCCCCCGCCTCCATGATTTTGAGGGACGCCGCCCTATTGGCCGCCGATTGGTGGAGAACGGTTGGGAGGCGGATCTGCTGCCGGACGATACGGCGCTGGCCTACCGCGGAGAGGAGGGGCTTTGGATCATCACCGGCTGCAGCCATGCCGGCATTTGCAATATTGTGGAGCACGCCAAAAAGGTCTGCGGTGAAGAGCGAATCTGCGGCATTGTGGGAGGCTTTCATTTGATGGAGGCAGATCTGCAGACCGAGGAGACCATCCGGCATCTGAAACGGCTGCGTCCCCGTTATATGCGGCCCTGCCACTGTACCTGCTTCGCGGCCCGGGCAGCCATCCATCAGCAGCTGCCGGTACAGGATACCTGTGTAGGCGATGTGCTGGAACTGTAATCATGCAAAACCCCTCTGTCCGGTGGGACAGAGGGGTTTCTTTGGATGGATTATCTTCTGCGGCCCCGCAGGGAGAAACCGAAGATGATGCCGATCACACCGCCAATGATGTGGGTCAGCTGAGACACATTGTCGGTATTGAGCAGGCCGTCCGCCAATTCGCCGCCCAGATAGAACAGCACCACCAGGATCATGGTGAAGGGGATACCGCCCTTTTTCATTTCCGTGAAGGAGGACAGTACGATCATCATAAAGACCACGCCGCTGGCACCCAACAGGGCCGTGCCGGGGAAGAAGATGAACTGGACCAGACCGGTCACCACGGCAGTAACGGTGATGACCCACAGGAGGGTGCGGCTCCCGTATTTTTCCTCCAGGGCCGGACCAACCAGCAGGAGCAGCAGCATGTTGCCCATATAGTGGGCATAGCTGGAATGGCCCAGTACATGGCCAAAGAACCGGATATAAGTGCAAGGATCCGCCAGGGAGGCACGGTATACACAGAAGAATTGGGAAGTAGTGGCGCCGCCGGTAAATTCGCCCAATACCAGAGCAAGCAGGCTCAGGAAGGCGAAGGTCAAAACCACAGGGGCGTTAAAGCGAATCACAATTTTTCTCAAGGTAAAAATCCTCTTTTCAAAATGAATTGATGCCATTATAATATGAATCACGAAAAAAGTAAACCAACGAGGAGATTTTTGTTTTATGAAAAAAGCCGGAAAGATTGCGCTGCTCGTCCTGCTGGCGCTGGTGGTGGTCGTGGCGGCATATGTGATCTATGTGCTGACGGCATACCACCGTCTGGGAGACGGCCTGCTGGCCGCGGAATTTAATGCCAAACCGGAGGAATTGACCGAGGTGGCAGTGGATACCCCTTATACGGCAATGAGCTATAACATCGGGTTTGGTGCCTATGAGAGCGACTACAGCTTCTTCATGGATGGCGGAACGGAGTCCTGGGCATGGAGCGAAGACCGTCTGACAGAGAATCTGATGGAAATCGGTCAGCTGCTTCAAACGGCAGACAAGGATTTCTACTTCCTGCAGGAGGTAGACCGCGACTCCACCCGCAGTTACCATGTGGATCAGGTGAGTCTGCTCAACGGGTATCTGGGTGGGAGATCCACCATTTGGGCTCAGAACTATGATTCGCCCTTCCTGTTTTATCCCTTTACTCAGCCCCATGGGGCATCGGTCTCCGGTATCACCACGGCCTCCCGCTACCTGATCCATGATGGCCGGCGGGTGGAACTGCCCATTGAGGAGAGTCTCATGAAGCTGGTGGACCTGGATCGCTGCTACAGTAGCTGCCGTGTGGATGTGGCGGGTGGGGGAGAGTTGGTGCTCTATAATCTGCACCTGTCTGCCTACACCTCGGATGGGACCATTGCCGAAGAGCAGCTGAAGCTGCTGTTGGCGGATATGCAGAAGGAGTATGAGGCCGGAAACTGGTGTGTGGCCGGCGGTGATTTCAACAAGGATCTGTTGGGGAATTCCGAGGAGGTTTTCGGTTTGGATGCGGGGGAGTACACCTGGGCACAGCCGATTCCCGAGTCGATGTTTACGGGACTGAATCTGCGGCTGGTGCCGCCTTTGGAGGAAACGACGCCGGTACCCAGCTGCCGTAATGCCGATGCCCCCTACCATAAAGATCAGTATGTGGTCACCGTGGATGGCTTTTTGGTCAGTGACAATGTGACCGTGCAGCAGGCAACGGTGGTGGACACGGGCTTTGCCTATTCCGATCACAACCCGGTGCAGATGACATTTTTGCTGAAGCGGTAACAAAGCAGGCAGACTTTCGGATGATTATTTTCCGGAAGTCTGCCTTTCTTTTGGCGGAAAAACAAAAATTTTTTAAGAGTGAGAAAAAAGTATTGCATTGCGAGAAAAACTGTGATAGGATGACCGTGTCAAGTGAATAGGCCCGATGAACTGTTCAGAATGAAAAGACTGAGCAGGGAGGGAACTCTGGAGAATCCCATTAAATTGGGTGCCGAAGGTGCAAGATTGTGGAAGCAATCGAATCTCTCAGGCAAAAGGACGGAGAAAGCAGGAGTTTCCTGCAGTCTGTATTTTCCGGAGTTGCTGATTTCAGTGACTCTTATTTTTTTCGTAAAAAGGAGAAAAGACTATGTTCCAGGCAATTGAAAACGCATTATACCCCATTGTATGTGACATTAACAGCTACGTATCTAACTATGTGCTGGTGTTCCTGCTGGTGGCAGTGGGCCTTTGGTTCTCCATTCGCACCCGCTTCGTGCAGGTCCGTTGCTTTGGCGAAGGTATGAAGAAGGTCTTCGGTAACATCTCTCTGCGCGGTAAGAAGCAGGAGTCCGGTATGACCTCCTTCCAGGCTCTGGCAACTGCCATTGCCGCTCAGGTCGGTACCGGTAACATCGTGGGCGCATCCGGTGCTATCCTCACCGGTGGCCCCGGTGCCATCTTCTGGATGTGGGTCATTGCCTTCTTCGGTATGGCCACCATCTATGCGGAGGCTACGCTGGCCCAGAAGACCCGTATTGTGGATGCTGACGGCAATGTTAAGGGCGGCCCCGTGTATTACATCACCACCGCTTTCAAGGGCGGCTTCGGTAAGTTCCTGGCCGGCTTCTTTGCCGTAGCTATCGTGCTGGCTTTGGGTTTCATGGGCTGCATGGTGCAGTCTAACTCCATCGGTGAGGCCTTCAATACCGCTTTCGGCATCCCCACCTGGATTGTGGGCGTTGTGCTGGTGGCTATCTGCGCAGTCATCTTCCTGGGCGGCGTGCAGCGCCTGGCTTCCGTTACCGAGAAAATCGTGCCTATCATGGCCTGCATCTTCCTGCTGGGCGGCCTCATCGTGCTGATCGCCCGCATCCAGTATCTCCCCGCAACCTTCGGCATGATCTTCCAGTATGCATTCCAGCCTCAGGCTATCATCGGCGGCGGCTTCGGTGCTGCCATCAAGGCTGCTATTTCTCAGGGTGCTAAGCGCGGCCTGTTCTCCAACGAGGCCGGTATGGGTTCTACTCCCCATGCACATGCTCAGGCCAATGTGGAGAAGCCTCACGATCAGGGAGATGTGGCGATGGTTGGTGTGTTTATCGATACCTTCGTGGTGCTGACCCTCAATGCGTTGGTCATCATCTCTACTCTGTATACCGAGGGTGGTCCTTTGGCTGAATGCGGCGCTGCTGCTGCCAGCACGGTCATCACCAAGACGAATCTGGCCCAGACCGCATTCGGCGTGGTCTTCGGCGAGCAGTTCGGTGCTATTTTCGTGGCTATCTGCCTGTTCTTCTTTGCCTTCTCCACCGTGCTGAGCTGGAACCTGTTTGGTAAGATCAACGCCAACTACCTGTTCGGCAAGAAGAACCCCAAGCGCTGCACCATTATCTACAGTGTGATCGCTCTGGTGTTTGTCTTTGTGGGTACTATGGTCAGCAACAATCTGGTTTGGGAACTGACGGATATGTTCAACTATTTGATGGTCCTGCCCAATGCCATCGCCTTGTTTGCTTTGACCGGCATCGTGGTGAAGTGCGCCAAGAATAAAGAAAAACTCTCGAAATAAAAAGAGAATGATCCGCCGCGTTGCTTAGCAACGCGGCGGATTTTTTCTTTCATATATGAGATAAAATTTTCGAAAAAAGTGTTGACAAATCACAAAAGATGTACTATACTGAGCAAGTCGCTGGTGATTGGCACGAGACAACTGAATGGGGGTATAGCTCAGCTGGGAGAGCGCTTGAATGGCATTCAAGAGGTCAGCGGTTCGATCCCGCTTATCTCCACCAAACAGAAACCTTGAAAACCTTGTGTTTTCAAGGTTTTTCTGTTTTTCGGGGTGTGCCAATGTTCCGCGCGGAACAGGGGTGACTGGAACGCTGACTGGAACGGCTTTGAGTTTGTTTAGTCCATTTGGTCTCGTTCAGTTTTCTCTCTTGCGAAAGCCTCACTGAACTTTTTGATTGCTGCCTGTCTGATGGACTCTTGCACATGCAGGTAATGCTGAGTCATATCAATGTCGGCGTGGCCTACGATGCTCTGGATGGTCGCCAGATCGACGCCAAGGGCCTGCATCTGCGACACATAGGTGTGTCTGCAGCTATGAGGAGTCAAGACTCTTACTTCCGGAATCTTCTCGAGCTCTTCTTTGAATTTGTCTCTGAAGTAGGTCGGGTTACACGGAGAGTCGATCTTCTTTACTTCCCATATGTACTTTTTTGGGGTCTCCCTAAGATTGATAGCACAGTACCGAACATTCTCCGGAACGGGGATGGTTCTGTAACTGTCTCTGGACTTGGGAGCACCCACCATTACGGTGCCCTTTACGAGATTGATTGCTTGACATACTTAATGCGCAAGAAGCATTATGCTGACGAATATGGGCGTACCGGATACTTTGCAGCGGTAAACAAGGGGAGTCTGTTTGCCTTTGCAATCGACGGGAAAGATGTTGGAAGTTTCGTCCTGTAAAGATAAGAGGAGAACCACACATGGCAAAGAAGATCATTCGAAGCATCCCTGGCTTTTTTGGGACAACGATCCATCGTGACAGTCGTGGGCATGTGGTAGGCGGGAGTGTGCCGGGTTTGTTTGGCACAACGATTCATAAGGATGCCAAGGGCAAGGTTATTGGAAAGAGTTCTCCCGGATTTTTGGGTACGACGATTCACAGAAACAAAAACGGGCAGATGGTAGGAAAGACCATTCCGGGTCTCGTTGGTACAATGGTCTATCACGGGACAGACGGTACTGTTGGTCGTACGACTCCTGGTATTTTTGGGGGAGAGATTACTGAATTTGATGTGAACGAGTGATTCTGTATATAGGTATTGGAAAGGCCCGGACATTTGTCCGGGCCTTTCTGGATAGTTTGAGAATGATAGATAGAATGCCGCGTTTATCGCTCGGCTTCCCAATCCTGTGCGAATAGTCCGCCGGCACCGCCGGTATGGACGAACAGAACATTATCCTCCGGTTTGTAGAAACCTTCCCGTGCACGACGCACCAAGCCTGCAAAAGCTTTTCCTGTGTAACAGGTGTCCAGGACGATACCTTCCAGTTCCATCATCATCTTGATGGCTTCGTTCCCTTCAGCAGAGGGGATGGAATAACCTGGGCCCCACATTGCCATCAGATCAGGAAAGGGGATCTCAACAGAAATATTCAGCAGTTCTGCGGCCTCATTCATCAGTTGCGGGACAATCCTATCGAAGGAGTCGTCATCCACCATGGAGCACATGACTTTCGTTTCAGGGAGATGCAGCTTTGCACCCAGCGTACATCCTGCCGCAGTTCCGCCGGAGCCGCAGGCACAGACCAAGTGATCGAAGTGGACACCAGCGGCCGCAATTTCCTTCATGCAATCAATATATCCCAGAGTTCCTAAGGCATTGGAACCACCGCATGGAATCTTATATACCTTGCGGCCAAGCTCTTTGCCGATCCGATCCATTTCCTGATAAATATCATCGTAGCTGTCCGTATCCATATAGCGGACCTCGATGCCCATCAGATGATTCAGGACCTGATTTCCTTTTCGGGCAGTGATGCCCCGTTTCTTCAACAGCAGGATGCAGTCCAAACCAAGTTTCCGTACGCAGGCGGCGGTCAGCATTGCGTGATTGCTCTGCGCCTGACCGGTGGTCATGACAAGGTCATAGCCCTGTTTTTTGGCATCATACAGCAGATATTCCAGCTTTCGGACTTTGTTGCCGCCCAGAGCGACACCGCACAAATCATCGCGCTTGATCCAAATGTTTGTACCCAACTCGCGACTGATGTTGGGTAACCGATACATGGGGGTAGGAAACAATCCCAGAGACACCTTCTCAAAATGACGCATAATCATTCTCCTGTGTTATAAAACTACACTGCCAATGTAGCCATAGCCTGGCAGGTTGGTTGCATGGGTTGCCTTAAAGAATCGGAAGGTTTCTTCATTGGTCACAAATAGATGCGCTAGGGCAATACCTGCATCCAAACGACTGCCCTTTTTGCTGCACCAAATGTGAATGGTATCCCCTTCGTGGGTGAAATACCAGGGTTGGCTGTTGACGGCGGATGGTGCCAGGCGGGCGGGCTCCAGCCTGGGATCGGATTGATCTGTGATCTCTTCCATCGATTTACGCCGAAAACTTTTCAAATCATGGCGTTGCTGCGCTCCCTTGGGATGGCCGAAAGCCAGCATGATGATAAACTTCATGCCTTCTACCTTGACGGTGGTCTTGGGATTCATTCGCCCCATGCCAAGCCAGCAGACCCCTAGTCCCAGAGTTTGCAGATAGAGATCCATCTGTTGGAACAAAAATCCGATGTTTTCCAGATATCCATCGGCTTCCTCGGAGTAAATGGTGATCAGCTGAGGTGTCGTCCAGGGACAGATGCATTTAACCTTATCCCTGCTGACAATATCCATATGGATTTTGATCTCCGGATGCAGAGGCTTCAGTTCAAAGGAGCGAATCCTTTCAATCATCTCAGCCGCCACCGGCTCACCGGTGAAGCTTCGGCAGGATTTGCGGTGGTAAATCATTTCCTGTAAGGTCATAGAATCGTCTCCTTAATTCCATAATAAGGCAATTGGAAGATCAAGATTCGTTGGCGATTGTCCCTCTGTTTAAACAGATCATCGCACTCGATCTCATCATAGAACTCCAATTCGTCCACGGTCATCAAATGGGCGATGTACTCGTCTGAGGGGTAGTAAAAAAACAGAAAGATTTCTCTGGGGTTCTCATAATAAGATTCGATGATCCGCGCCATCACTTTGTGAAAGATCTCCACAGAGAAGGGATTGAAGAAATAGCAGCGGTTCACATCCGGAGGCACTTCATACTCCTCGGCATTTGCCGGAACAAACTGAGGTTTCACCTGGGAAGTGACATTCCTCAGATTCTCCAGAGCGATTTGATAGATCCGATCATCGTATTCAATACCTATAGTTTTTGCCTTTGTCCGGTGGGACAGGAAAAAATCTACACGGCCTTTTCCGCAACCATAATCCAAAAGCACATCGCCTTTACGAATCAAATCGCTGCCCAGCAATCGCTCCAAAACACTGTACGGGGTCGGCTCATAGGGGTGATGATACGCATCGGCATTGGTTTCATCCCGGCCGGTTGTTTTGATTTGTAAAAGTTTATCCCAACGCTGTTCTTTATCTTCCATACTTCTCCTTTGAACGAACGGCTCTATATAACCGCGGGTAAAATCAACATGATCGAATATTGTTGGCTTGAAATCGGATGCCTTCGATGCTTTTTGCGTTCTATAATAAGAATAAGGGAAGGCGATCGGTATTTCAAGAGTTTTATGACTTCTTGGGCAGCATCCGACTTTTGCAGTGTATTTGGCAGAGGGCAATGGTTGGAAATCTCAATACAATGGATATGCACCAGCAGTTTGCTGGTACAAAAGTGTCTTAGAGGAAGGGCGATTTCTTCTTTACTTGAAAAACTCCATATGTCCGGTTATACTCATAGATAATAACCCATAAAAAGATGAGGAGGAATGGCCGTGATCAAAGAGCTGGTACATGATCCGATCTTTCTTGGAATGAGATCGGAGGCGGCAACCAGGGAGGATGTGCAGGTTGCCCGGGATCTGCTGGAGACACTGGTGGCCCACAAGGATGGGTGCGTCGGCATGGCGGCCAACATGATCGGTGTGCGCAAACGGATCATTGTGTTTGACAATGAGGGGACCTACATGACCATGTTCAACCCGGAGATCCTCAAACAGGCCGGTCCCTACGATGCGGAGGAGGGCTGTCTCTCTCTGCTGGGAGGACCACGCAAATGCAAACGCTATCAGACCATCAAGGTGCAGTGGCAGAACGAGCAGTTCCAGACCCGGATCAAAACATTCACCGGCTGGCCGGCACAGATCATCCAGCATGAAGTGGATCACTGCAACGGAGTTCTGATCTGATCGGACAAATCTCAAAAATAGAGCTTTTTATAAAAAAGGGGCTGTCGGAAAAGACAGCCCCTTCTTTGGGTCATATTACCAGTTGGGTTCCTCCTGGAGGACGGCATCAAACTTGGCCAACAGAGCATCCATATAGGCGCCGGCATAGGCACCGGTGTGGAACTTTTCGGCGGCCTCGCTGCGCAGCAGAGACCAGCTCTCCACCTCCTGGCCGGGGATGATGGGATAGTAGAGCACATCGTTGGCCACGGCGGCATCGTGATCGCCGGGGGCATCGCCCACCATGAGCACCTTGTCGGCATCATACTTGCCGGTCATGGCCTTGCGGATGCAATCCTTCTTGGAGCCCAGCTCCTGTCCGGCCACCACCGTGATATGCTCCAGCAGACCCTGTGCACCCCATTCCCGCACGATAGCCTCGTGGGGGGTAGCGGAGACAATAACGATATCGGCAAACTGTGCGATCTGGGCAAAAGCCTCCTTCACACCGGGCAGGGGAGCCACACCGTGAACGATACGCTCAATGTTCTCATCCACCTCGGCAGACCAGCGGGCAGCGGTGGCAAGGATGGGGTCCATCTCACCGCCGTGGGTTTCGGCGTACTCACGGATGCCCTTGGCGCTGAGACTATTGGTCTCGGCCACCCACTTCTTCAGGGGAGTGAGGTCGGGGCAGACATAGCCGCGCTCCTGTGCCTCCTTGCGCTGACCCAGCAGCTCCAGCGTACGGATCAGGGCGGGGAAGCGGTTGGCACCGCGGGTCTTGGAGTACAGATTGACAAACTCGGCAGACTCACGGGCATAGCGGGACACACTCTGCAGCCCCCACACATTGACGGTGGCGGGGCAGAAACATTCCTTGTGCTTGAGCTCCATGTTGTCAAACACGCAGCCGTCGGAATCCACACACACCAGGAACTCCTTGGTGGGTTTCATGCTCAGCAGAATATCTTCCATTCAGTTTGTTCCTCCATTACATGTGGGTATCCCACATGCCGCAGTAGCTGTCGATGGGGTCGGAGCCCTTGAAGGCCTCGGGGCCGGTCAGGAGTGCATCCACCAGCGCATCCATGGTATCGTCATTGGCATCGTAGGTGTTGATATAGGTGCGCAGCATGGGAACATCGGCCAGCATGGTGGGCTTGTTTACGCTGATGCCCACAACAGGCAGCTCGTGAACATACCAGGGGATCTCGCCGCCGCCCTTGGCCAGACCGAAGGAGGGGTGACCGTTGGCCACATCAAACAGGGAGATGACCATATCCTGCTGGGCCACGAAGTCGGCGATGGCATGCTTGCCGGCAAAGTACAGATTCAGACTGGGCTTTTCGCCGGCAGCGATCTGTGCCTTGATCTTCTCCAGAGGGCTGACATAGATGAAGGCGTCAAAACCCTTTTCGATCAGGCGGTCACGCAGCTTCTCTGCGGGCGTCTTGCGGGACATGCCTCCGCCCATGGCCATAGCGGCCAGTGCGGCCATAGGACCTTCCACACCCTTGATCTGCACGATCATGATGCGCTTGGTCTTCTCGGGGGACAGGGGCAACACGCCCTCATCCTTATACTTGACCAGTGTCACGGCATCGCGGCTGACCTGAGAGGCATAGGCCTTGAAATCCTCGCGGCTCAGGGCGGCAGCCAGCTGCTCGTCGGTGCCGCATAGCTCCTCCTTGGCCTTCTTGTTCAGACCCATGGAGGCCTTCAGGCCCAGAATGCGGGTCAGCGCCTCGGTCATGCGCTCCTCGGAGATGATGCCCTTCTGATAGGCTTCCAGCATGGTGTTGTAGTCCTCATCGGGATCGTTGAAGAACAGGAACATGTCGCAGCCGGCGTTGATGGCGGCAGGCAGCATATCCTTGCGCTTCATCTGGTTGGTCATGCCCACCATGTGGGAGGCATCGGTGACCACCATGCCGTTGAAGCCCAGCTTGTCGCGCAGAAGACCCGTCATGATCTCGGGGCAGAGGGTGGCAGGCAGCATCTCGTCATAGGTGATGCCGGGCTTGACATCCTTCATATAGTTGGGCATCAGAATGTGGCCTCCCATGATGGCACCCATGCCGCCATCGATGAGGGTCTTGTAGACATGACCATAGGTGGCCATCCACTCCTGCTCATTGAAATTGTTGATGTTGTTGGAGATGTGGGCATCGCGGTAATCCTGACCGTTGCCGGGGAAGTGCTTGGCGCAGGTAGCCACACCGGCGGTCTCGTGCAGACCCTCCATGTAGGCCTTGCCCATAGCGGCAACACGCTCATGGTCATTACCAAAGGAGCGCATCAAAGTCTCCTCGCACTCCCAGTTGTAGGTGATATCCACCACAGGTGCGAAAGCCATATTGCAGCCGGTGGCAGCGATCTGAACGCCGGAGACGCGGCCCATTGCCTGGGCGTGCTCGGGCTTGCCGGTGGCGCCTGCCTTGATGCCGCTGGAGACGAAGGTGCCGTCGGGGCAGACACCGTTGCCGCCCTGCTCGGGGTTGCAGGCAATGAATACGGGGATCTTGGCATACTTCTGGAGCGTTCTGTTCTGCTCCAGTACCTTGATGCCGGGCATGCCGTTGTAGCGGCAGCCACCCAGATGGTACTTTTCCATCAGTTCCTGCAGATAGGCCTCTTCCTGGCTTGCAGCCAGCTGGAAAAACAGCTGACCGACTTTTTCTTCCGTGGTCATGCCGGCAATGGTGGATGTGACCCAGTTGATATCTGCATCAGACAGGCAATAGGGCTTTGCTTTCAGATCAACCATAGGAAAGTTCCTCCTCATAATACTCTGCATCTATCCTGTGCAAATACATGGCAAAATACCAGCATGCACATCTAAAGATTCTGTTATGTTATGATACACGGAAAGAGAATCAAAGACAAGGGCGTCACACGTTGGCGGTTTCGGTTGCCTGCGGGGCGTCATAGCGGGTCTGTGCATCGGGGAAGTTCTTCCACTTGCCGCCCTCGGCGCGATGCATCTCCTCGGTGCAGTGGAGCCACTTGCCGATGGAGTGGGTCTCGGGATAGAACTCATAGAAGGTGTCGTTGATGTAGGTGTAGATCCGGGTCACATCGGTGCACATGCCGTAGGTGGGCAGACTGCGGATGGGTTGGAACAGCTCCACTGTCTCGCCCCGGCAGGTGCCGCGATAGTGCAGCCCCTTATGGTCCAGCGTGAGGATGCCCTCGCCGACGATCTCGGAGGTGGCCTCCTTCTGAAGCATCTTAAACTCGGGCAGCATGCCCAGCTTCACATGCTCCTGCAGTGTGAACTCGGGATCCTGCACCGCCTTGGCAGCGTTGGCACGCTCCATATCGAACCAGACACGGGGAGATTCGGGAATTACGCAGGTCTCATCCAGGGGGAGGAGATCATAGTACGCATTGACGGTGGCGCCGTTGCCGCAGTGGGAGCACACAATGGTGTCGCCCTCACCGTGCATGGTCAGTTCAGCGCCGCAGCGGGGGCACCAGTAGAGCAGGTCGTGCATATTCTTGGCCATCTCACCGTGGCCGTCAAAAGCGACACGGGCGGTCTTGTTCCAGGTATAGTCGTCCTGCTTGATGGCCTCATGGAGAATGTCGGTGATCGCATCCTCGGAGAGGGATTTCAGCTGCTCGGGGGTGAACAGCTTGTCCACCACGATATGTACCTTGCCGCGCCGTTCATCCAGGCAGTACTTGGTGTTGGTGAGGTAACCGCCGGAGATGTGGCACACATAGACGGGGACGCCACAGTGCTTCAGCAGCTTGGCAGAGCCCAGGCTGACCGGCTGATTGGCACCGGAGATGCTGCTCATGCCCTCCGGGAAAATGCAGACCCGGCCGCCGCTCTTAATGATCCGGATCACTTCACGGACACAATACATATCCGGCACGAAGTTCTTCTTGGGGATCACCTGCAGCAGACGGAATACCAGCGCCAGGTGGGAACGGAAAAACTCGTTATAGCCTGCTACATAATTGAGACGGTGGGGCAGGAAGGGGATGCCGGTGTAGAGATAGTCCACACGGGAGGCGTGGTTGCTGACGACGATATAGGGACCGGTCTCCTTGCGGGGATCTGCGCGGTATTCGTGGGTGACACCCAGCCGCTTGATGAACAGCAGACGCCAGATGTTGGCCAGCAGAATGTACAGGAAGGTTGGGGGCTGATGCAGCTTGCGACTGTGCAGCTTCTGGGCAAGGGTCATTTTTTGCTCCATGGGGCATTCCTCCGTTTTGATGAAATTTTCTCTCTTGGTATGCATCCCGAAGCAGTGGGATGGGTACGCATATTGCTCTCTAATTATTAATTATATCTAAAATACGTCGGCAATTCAACTGCAGGGGACAGAATTTGGGAGGAGAGATTATTGACAAAAACCGGTGGCGGTGCTATGCTTCATAATGAAGTAAATAAGTGTTTCAGTGCCCCTGAAGCGTGGTAACAGCGCAGGGGGAGAATAGAGAATCGGGTGTGATTCCCGAACGGTACCGCCACTGTAAGCGTGGAGGTTCTGCATTCAGGCGAAAGCCGGTCATTGGAGGAAACTCTGAGAAGGCCATGCGGAACTGTTGAGGCGCAAGTCAGGAGAACTGCTGAAATCTGGGTCATCCGCAGACTGCCAGTACAGTGTGCGGGTTTGTTGCGGGAAATCGGCTGCAGCACCTTTTGGGTGCTGCAGTTTTTATTTGCGATCAAAACCGGGAAGGGAGGGAGACGTGTGACAGACCGATTTAAGGACTATCATCCGCTGGTGAATTTTCTGTATTTTGCACTGGTGCTGGTGTTGGCAATGACCCTGAATCACCCGCTGGCGCAGGGGATCTCCCTTCTTTGCGCCCTGTGGTATGCGGCCCAGTGCGGGGGAAGAAAATTGGTTCTTTCCCATCTGAAACTCAGCATCCCTATGCTGCTGATGACAGCACTGGTGAACTTCTTCTTCAGCCACGAAGGCGTTACGGTTTTATACTACCTGCCCTCCGGCGTGCCGCTGACCTTGGAGAGCCTGCTGTATGGTCTTTCTGCCGGATGTATGCTGGTGACCGTGCTGATGTGGTTTGCCTGCTTCAACCGAGTGATGACGGCGGACAAGTTTATCTATCTCTTCGGCCGGGTCATTCCGGCATTGAGCCTCGTGCTGAGCATGACGCTGCGCTTTGTGCCCAAATTTCAAACCCAGATGCATGCGGTCACAGAGATCCAGCGCAGTATGGGCAGAGACCTGCGCACCGGCAGCTTGTGGCAGCGGATGCGGACGGCGGTTGTGATCTTTTCTGTGATGATCACATGGTGTTTGGAAAACGCCATTGAGACGGCGGACAGTATGAAAAGCCGGGGCTACGGCCTGCCGAACCGCAGTGCGTTTTCCATTTACCGCTTTGATGTCCGGGATAAGATCGTACTGGTATGGCTGCTCCTTTGTGGTCTGTGCCTGATTTTGGGCAGTACGGGCTCCACCTTTGGGTTCACCTATTTCCCCTATCTGCAGGGAACGGAGATGCACCCAATGATGATGGCCTCTTATCTGATCCTGTTGCTGCTGTGCGGCACACCCATTTTCCTGAACATTCTGGAGGAACGAAAATGGAAAGCTATCGTTTCCAACATGTAAGTTTTACATATCCGAAGGGAACGCACCGGGTACTGTGCGATCTGAATTTTACGGTGTCCCGCGGGGAGTTTCTTCTCCTGTGCGGGCCCTCCGGCTGCGGAAAATCCACCCTGCTGCGGCATTTGAAGACCTGTCTTGCGCCCCATGGTACTATGGAGGGGCAGGTGTTCTTTGAAGGAACGGTACTGGGTGAGGTATCCCAAAAGGATCAGGCGCAGAAAATCGGCTTTGTGCTGCAATCCCCGGAGAATCAGGTGGTCACCGATCAGGTGTGGCACGAGCTTGCTTTTGGATTGGAGAGCCTGGGCTACGACACGCCCACCATCCGTCGCCGTGTGGCGGAGATTGCCGCCTTCTTTGGCATTGAAGGTTGGTTCCACCGGGAGATCAGCCAGCTGTCCGGTGGACAGAAACAGACGCTGGCCTTGGCTGCCATCATGGCGATGCAGCCCAGTGTATTGGTGCTGGACGAGCCTACGTCTCAGCTGGATCCCATTGCGGCCTCGGAATTTTTGGCACTGCTGGGGAAGATCAACCGGGAACTGGGTACCACCATTATTTTGACAGAGCACCGGTTGGAAGAGGTGTTCCCCTTCGCCACCCGTATTATCGTTTTGCAGGAGGGGCAGATCCTCTGTGATGACACACCGGAGCAGGTGGGCCACCGTCTGCGGGAGCGGGGGAATCAGATGTTCTTGGCCATGCCCACTGCCATGCGTGTTTGGGCGGCTTTAGACACAAAACTGGATTGTCCCACTACAGTGCGCGACGGCAGCAACTTCCTGACAGCGTGGGCACAGGAACATCCTCTGCATCCCCTTCCGGAAGAGGTGCTGCCGGTCGAGAAGGGTGAGCCTGCGGTCACAGTGAAAGAGGCTTGGTTCCGCTACGAGAAAGATGCTCCAGACATTGTAAAGGGATTAAACCTTACAGTGATGCGGGGGGAATTCTTTGCTTTGCTTGGTGGCAACGGTGCCGGAAAGACCACCGCATTGAAGCTGGTGGCCGGGATTCAAAAGCCCTATCGGGGACAGGTGAAGCTGACGGGAAAGCTGGGTTACCTGCCTCAGAATCCACAGATGCTTTTTGTCAGAAAGACGATCCGGGAGGATCTGTATGAGGTGTTTCAAGGAAGTGAGATGCCGCAGGAGCGGCAGGAACGGAAGATCGCCCGGGTAGTGCATCTGTGCGGTTTGGAGGAGATCCTGGATCACCATCCCTATGATGTGTCCGGCGGCGAGCAGCAGCGGGCCGCGCTGGCAAAAGTGTTGCTGACAGAGCCGGAGATCCTGCTGTTGGATGAGCCCACGAAGGGCTTTGATGCGCAGTTTAAAGTGACCTTTGCTGCCATCCTGAAGAGATTGACGGCGCAGGGGGTCACCATTCTGATGGTGAGCCACGATGTTGCCTTCTGCGCCCGGTATGCGCATCGCTGCGGACTGTTTTTTGACGGCAATGTTGTTGCGCAGGGCAGACCCCGCACCTTCTTTTCCGGCAACAGTTTTTATACCACGCCGGCCAACCGGATGGCGCGGCATCTGTTACCGGAGGCCGTGACGGTGGAGGATGTGATCGTCGCCTGTGGCGGATCGGTGGAGCAGGAAGAACTGCCGGAACAGGATGAGGATCCCCTGCCTCCGCCGCCGGAGCAGGAGGGTGCACAGGGAAAAACGCTTTCTTTGTGGCGCAAAATCGTTGCAGGACTCTCGGTTTTGGCGGCTTTGGGGATCTTTGTTTACTCCACATGGTTTACCGATCAGGCCGGGTTTGTGGAGGGCGGCATCGTAACCGCAGAGGGAAAGGTGCAGCTGGGACTGTATGTGCTGCTGACCGTGGCCTGTGTGCTCTTTTTGCTGGTGACCCACCGCCGTGGAACGGCCATGGAGTCGTTGCCGGTCGCCAAGGGAAAGCTTACCAAACGCACAGGAGTCGCGGCGGCACTGCTTCTTTTGTGTGTGCCGCTGACTATTCTGGCCGGCGTGTACTGGCTGGACGGAAAGCATTATAATATGATTGCACTTTTGGTGCTGTTGGAATGTATGATCCCCTTTTTGCTGGTATTTGAGGGGAGGAGACCTCAGGCAAGAGAACTGGTGATCATTGCCGTGCTGTGTGCCATCGGTGTGGCAGGACGAGGCCTGTTATTCATGCTGCCGCAGATCAAGCCGGTAACGGCACTGACCATTATTTCCGGCATTGCCTTCGGTGGTGAGACCGGTTTTTTGGTGGGCGCCGTGACCATGCTGACCTCCAATATGCTGTTTTCCCAAGGCCCGTGGACGCCCTGGCAGATGTTCAGTATGGGCATCATCGGCTTTGTGGCCGGCATCCTGTTCCGGAAGGGAAGGTTGCGTTGCAATGCCGGGACACTGGGTGTATTTGGGTGCTGTATAGTGATTATACTTTACGGAGGGATCATGAACTTTTCTTCGGCGATCACCTGGAATGCCCAGAATCTGACGCCGGAGATCCTGCTGGCCTACTACATGTCGGGCCTTCCCATGGACCTGGTTCATGCCGTATCTACCTCCGTCTTTTTGATTTTGGCTGCCCGGCCCATGCTGGAGAAGCTGGAGCGGGTAAAACAGAAATACGGACTGGTGTAACAGAGAAGAAAAAACAAAACAGATGCCGAGCTAAGCGGCATCTGTTTTGTTTTTGCTTCTTGAATCAGGAGGAGAATTGGCGTATATTACGACAAACTTGTTGTTCCCATCAGGGAAAAACTTTGGTATACTGTAACTGAATTCTAATCAGGCGGGATCGATCGTATGAAAAAGACAGAACTCATGAATTGGGAGGACTTCCTGCCCGCCTACTGTGCGGCCCACCCGGAATTGACCTTACAGGATATCGAAAAACTGCTGTACCAGGGCACCTTCGGTGGCCGGCACCTCATGCTGCAATGTCAACGCGTGGAGGCCGGGATCCGGGAGGAACTTCAGGAACTGCAGGATACGGAACTGCTGCAGCCCCTGCCGGGAGCATATGCGCGCGTCCATTTGGGATACCTGCAGCAAACGGGGTTATCCCCGGCTGCGCTGGCAAAGCTGTTCTGCCGTTCCGCCCAGCGGACAGATGGGAGCATCCAGGAACTGGAGCAGCAGCTGGATACTGTTCTTGCACTTTGCCGGGAGGGGAAGATCCCGTTTTCGACAGAGGAGGCACAGAAACAGTTTGCCCAATGGAAAGAGGCTGGTTATCCCGCCCGGCGGCATTCGGCGGCATATCGGGAGGCGTATCATCCGGCCTATCGGGTCCTTGCAAAAGAATATGTAAGGTTGTTGCCCCTGCTTGCCGAACTGGAGAACTGTATGCAGCAGAAGCGCTGTGTCCTGTTGGCCATTGAAGGATGTGCCGGCAGCGGAAAGAGCAGCCTGGCAGCTCTGCTGCAGGAGCTTTACGGCGGCGAGATCGTTCCTGTGGACGACTTCTTTCTTCGGCCGGAGCAGCGTACGCCGGAGCGCTATGCGCAGCCCGGCGGGAATATGGACCGGGAGCGGTTGGAGGCGGAAGTGCTTATGCCGCTGCTGAGCGGTCAGGAGGAGATCTGCTATCGGCCCTTTGACTGCCACACCATGTCTCTGCGAAATCCGGTGCACCTGCGGCGGGCACATCTGATTATCGTGGAGGGCTCCTACAGTATGCATCCGCAGCTGGAGCGATATTATGATCTGTCTGTGTTTTTGCAGGTGTCCCCGGAAGAACAGTATGCACGCATCCTGCGGCGGGACGGGGAAGAGTGGGCGAAGATTTTTCAGGATCGCTGGATCCCTCTGGAGAATGTATATTTCGCGGAAACCAGGGCGGCTGAGCGCTGCCGATTCCTTGTGGAGGAGAGCGTATGAAGGTTGTAGTCATCGATGGGCAGGGCGGCCGGGCCGGCCAGCTGTTCATTGCAAAACTGCGGGAGAGCAACTTCTCCTGTCATATCACAGCGGTGGGGACCAATGCCATCGCTACCTCTGCCATGCTGAAGGCCGGTGCCGATGTGGGAGCGACCGGAGAAAATCCGGTGTTGGTGGCCTGCCGGAAGGCGGATGTGATCGTCGGGCCTATCGCCATTTTGACAGCCGATGCCCTCTGCGGCGAGGTTACGCCTGCCATGGCAAAAGCTGTGGGTCAGAGTGACGCGGTGCGGCTGCTGCTGCCGGTTAACCACCGGTGCCAGAATGTGGTGGTGGGTGTGCCGGACATGAGTTTTTCCGAGGTTGCGGAAAAGGCGGTCCAATGGCTGCTGGAAAATGAGAAACAGATCGGCCAAGCCGATTGAATAAAGAGCGCATCGATAAAACGGTGCCCCAGGCACCATACTCCCGTTCAAGACGGCAACAACATAAGGGAGTAAACAGACATGAGAAACAAGACAACGGAACCGATATCGGTACCAACTCATTCGAACACCTTGAAATGGCTGGCAGGCGCGGCGATGTGCCTGGCACTGTGCATGGTGCTCCCATTTCTGACGGGACAGATCCCGCAGGTGGGAGGAATGCTGAGTCCCATGCACATTCCTGTTTTGCTGGCAGGTTATCTGTGCGGTGGCTGGTGGGGGATGCTGGTGGGAGCGATTGCGCCGGTGCTGCGCTTTCTGCTCTTTGGCATGCCGCCCATATTCCCTACAGGGCTGTGCATGTGCTTCGAGTTGGCGGCTTACGGACTTTTCAGCGGTATGCTGTATCGCAAAATGCCGCGAATAACCGGCAGCATCTATCTGTCGCTGGTGCTGGCGATGCTGGGCGGCCGATTGGTGTGGGGGCTGGCTGCCGCGGTCATCTATGCCGTTGCTGGGTTGGATTTTGGCATGCAGGTGTTCCTGACAGGTGCATTTATTCAGGCTGCGCCCGGAATCGTACTGCACATTCTGCTGATTCCGCCCATCGTTATGCTGCTGCAGAGAGTCAAACTTATTTGAATGAACAGACACCCGTCTCTGCGCAGAAGGAGGCGGGTGTTTGTGTTTGCGTGATTTTGTCACGGAACATTTGGAGGAAAGTTGTTATACTAAGCATACAAAATAAACAACAGGAGGAAATACAAATGACTGTTATCGATATCAATAGAAACAATTTTCAAGAGGAAGTGATCCTGTCTGAAAAGCCTGTTTTGTTGGACTTCTGGGCCCCTTGGTGTGGTCCCTGCCGTATGGTAGGTCCCATTCTGGACGAGATTGCGGCAGAACGTGAAGATGTGAAAGTGGGAAAGATCAATGTGGACGGGGAACAAAAGCTGGCTATGCAGTTTGGTGTGCTGAGTGTTCCGACGATTGTTGTGATGAAGGATGGCAAGGTCGTGAATAAGGTAGTCGGGGCACGATCCAAGGAAGAGCTTCTGTCCATGCTGTAAGCGGGGAGGTAGGAGAATGGGTATTTTGGATTTTTTCCGCGGCCCGGATATCAATGAGGGCGTGACGGAGTATGCGGCAACGCCCGGTGCGGTGCTTCTGGATGTCCGCACTGTGGCTGAGTATGAAAAAGGAGCGATTCCCGGTAGTCGAAATCTTCCGCTGGATCGTCTTGGCAAGGTGGTAGAGGTAGTAAAGGATAGAGATACGCCTGTTTTTGTCTACTGTCTCAGCGGTGCCCGCAGCCAGCAGGCGACAGCCTATCTGGAAAGCTTGGGATATACCCGCGTGAAAAACATTGGCGGTATTTCCCGGTATCGCGGAAAGGTGGGAGAATAGGATGAAGGTAGTCATTGTTGGCGGCGTGGCCGGTGGTGCTACGGCGGCAGCCCGGATCCGCAGGTTGGATGAACAGGCAGAGATCGTGGTATTTGAGCGGTCCGGCTATATCTCCTATGCCAACTGCGGCTTGCCCTACTATATTGGCGGAGCGATCCAGAATCCGGCTGCCCTTACCTTGCAGACACCGGAGAGCTTCGATGCCCGTTTCCGCGTGGATATGCGGGTGCACCATGAGGTGACGGCGATCCATCCGGATCGGAAATGTGTCTCCGTGACCAATCTGGAGACTGGGGAACAGTGGGAGGAAAGCTACGATAAGCTGCTGCTGGCACCCGGCGCAAAGCCTGCCCAGCCGAAGGTGCCCGGTGTTGGATTGGCGCGTGTGTTTTCCCTGCGAACTGTGGAGGATACCTTCCGCATCAAGGAATATGTAGAAAGGAAACATCCCGCTTCGGTAGTGTTGGCCGGGGGTGGTTTTATCAGCCTGGAAATGGCGGAGAACCTGCGGAAGCTGGGGCTGGATGTGACCATTGTGCAGAGACCCAGACAGCTGATGAATCCTTTCGATGCTGATATGGCTGCGCTGATTCATGCTGAGGTGCGCCGTCATGGCGTGAAGCTGATGCTGGGACACACGGTGGAAGGTTTTGTGGAGCGGGATGATGGGATCGATGTGTTGTTGAAGGATGCGCCGCGGCTCCACACAGATATGGTGGTGCTGGCCATTGGCGTTACCCCGGAAAGTGACCTGGCGAAATCAGCGGGATTGGCTCTGGGTGTGAAGGGGAGTATCGCAGTAAATGACCGGATGGAGACATCTGTCCCCGATATTTATGCCGTGGGTGATGCGGTGCAGGTGAAACACTTTGTATCCGGCACCGATGTGGTGATCCCGCTGGCCGGACCCGCCAATAAACAGGGGCGTATTGCGGCGGATAATATCTGCGGCGGAAACAGCCGCTATCAGGGTAGCCAGGGCAGCTCGATACTGCAGGTGTTTTCTATGACGGCGGCCGCCACCGGACTCAATGAGGCAGCTGCCAGACAGGCAGGACTCCAGGTGGACAAGGTGATCCTTTCCCCCATGAGCCACGCCGGCTACTATCCCGGCGGAAAGACGATGACCATGAAGGTTGTATTCGAAAAGGAAACCTTCCGTCTTCTGGGTGCACAGATTGTCGGGTATGACGGTGTGGATAAGCGCATTGATGTGTTGGCCACGGCGATCCGCTGCGGTATGTCCGCTGTGGCGCTGAAGGATCTGGATTTGGCCTATGCGCCGCCCTATTCCTCCGCCAAGGATCCGGTAAATATGGCCGGATTTATGGTAGAGAACATTCAGCGAGGTGTGGTGAAACAGTGGTATCTGGAGGAAGCCGACACGCTGCCACAGGATGGCAGTGTAACCCTGTTGGATACCCGTACGGAGGCGGAATATGCCATGGGGCATGTGGAAGGCTTTGTGAATATTCCCGTGGATGCACTGCGGGAGCGGCTGCAGGAGCTGGAGAGAGGGAAGCCGGTCTATGTGATTTGCCAAAGTGGTTTGCGCAGCTACATTGCAGCCCGGATCCTGATGGGCAATGGGTTTGACTGCTATAACTTTGCCGGAGGATTCCGATTCTATGATGCGGTAAAGAATGAACAGAAACTGATTGAGCAGGCAACTGCCTGCGGAATGGACGCATAAGAGAAAGCCCATCGCACGGCATGTGCGATGGGCTTTTGTATTAAGTATCCTGCAGAGCATTCAGCTGATCCCGGTCGATCAGAATTACCCTTCCGCGGGAGAGTTTGACCATGCCTTCGTTCTGAAAATAGCGGAGCATCCGGGTAACCACCTCCCGGGGGCTGCCCAGGTGGTTTCCGATGGCCTCGTGGGTGATCTTCAGCTGGTCAGAATTCTCAATGACAGATTCCTCCAGAAGGAATTTAGCCAGCCGCTTATCGAAGCTTTTCCACATGACCTGCTCTATCAGCCACATAACATCCGAAAATCTACTGGCCATGACCTCGTTGGTGAAGTTGGCCAGAGGGGCGGACTCCTCCATGATCTGGCGGTAGGCATCCGGCAGGATCAGCAGGAAATCGGTGTCCTTCTCCGCCTCGATGGTGATCTCAAACTGAAGTGAGCGCATGATGCAGGAGGCGGAGAGTAGGCAAATATCCCGCTCAAAGAGTCGGTAGACGGTGATCTCGCGGCCCTCGGGGGAGAGGATATATGCCCGCAGCTGACCGGATTTGATCAGAATCAGACCGGTACATTCGGTGCTGCCACTGTATAAAATTGTGCCCTTGCTGGCGCTGCGGGCGGTGGTGTGCTGCCGAAGCAATTCCTGCTGGGGATGGCTCAGTTTATTCCATACGGGAAAAAAATTCTGAATCTCCACGAAGTCACCTCCTTGTCTGCATCAGCATAGTACGATTTACAGCATCTGTCAACTGGGCAGCAGATAGAATAAAGGGCGCCTGTTCCAGCGCCCCAACAACATTATGATATCAAAATTTGTGTAATCTGTCAATGAAAATATAGAAAATGGAAATTAAATTGTAGAAACAAACAAAGTGATGAGAGAAAGTTTAGGGAGTATTCCATCTTGTAAGATGGAAGAAAAAGCGGTATGATAAGACCAACAAAAGAAGAGGTGAGTCCGATGACCTACTAAGAAGATCTCCCTGAAAAGCGAGATCAAACACAGCTGGCTTTCTGGTAAAGCTCCCGATGATATAGATTGAAGATTCAAGTAATGGGATATTAAAGAGATCAGGAGATTGAGTGGAGGCAGAAAGTTCAGGCAGTGCAGTCTGTAGAAAGAGAGGTTAATCAAGGATGCTAGATATCAAGAATTTTGAGGAATGACCCCCGCTTTTCGGAGAACTGAAAGGCGAGGGGTCATTCCATGTTTGGGAAACCTATGACTTGTGCTCCGGCTGGGAGCGTTTTTGTTTTTTCGTTATTTTTGGGGTAAAAGAGAATTGGAGCATTCCAAAGAAAGCCCCAACATCTTAATGTTAACACAACAAAAACTGCACGTCAATGAAAGTTTGGATGGTGAAAACAATTTCTGCGGTTTGCACTATTTTTCGAAAGGAATTTTAGGAAGTATTCCGTCTTGCCAAATGAAGTGAAATAAGCTATCATGAAGGCAGAAAGAAGGAGGTGTGAACCCAGTGAACAGATAAGGATCTCCCTGAAAAGCGAGATGAAAGAAACGACGGGCTTTCTGGTGAAACTCCCGATGACATAAATCGTGGGAATCCAAGTGAGAAGTTAGTGAGAATTGGAAGCAAGAAGCAAGTCGACTTTGGCAAATCTGTAGAAAGAGAGGTTAATCAAGGATGCTAGATATCAAGAATTATGAGGGATAACCCCTGACTCGTGAACGGGAGTCAGGGGTTATTCCATTGAATGAGATGTTTTCTCGCCCCTAGGGGCGTTTTTTGTTGCCCGAATGTTGGGTATATGCTATGATGAACCCATAACAGACAAGGAGGCAGCCATGAAAGAGGAATGCTTGCTGTGCGGAGCTCCGCTGGAGTATTTGGAGCAGGGAACGGAGATGGAATGTGCCATGTGCCACAAGAAGGAAATCTCCCGTGCTCGTTGTATGAAGGGACACTATGTGTGTGACAGCTGCCATACCGCTGGTGTGGACAGTATTGTGGGAATCTGCCTGCAGGAACAGAGGAAGAATCCCTATACGATCCTCTCCCGCCTGATGGATCTTCCTTTTTGTCATATGCACGGCCCGGAACATCATATCATGGTGGGATCCAGCCTGCTGACTGCCTACCATAATGCAGGAGGAAAGCTGGATCTGGAAAAAGCCCTGTACGAGATGCAGGAGCGCGGCAGACAGGTGCCGGGCGGCATCTGCGGTTTTTGGGGCAGCTGCGGAGCGGCGATCAGCAGCGGCATTTTTCTGTCCATTGTGCTGGGGGCAACTCCCTTGTCCGGCAGGGAGTGGGGACTTTGTAATCAGCTGACCTCTGCGGTGCTGGCAGATATTGGTGCAGTGGGAGGTCCTCGCTGCTGCAAGCGCAACAGCTATCTCTCTCTGAAACGGGCGGTACCTTTTGTGAAAGAGCATTTGGGTGTGGAGATGGAGCTCTCGGAGATTCGCTGCAGACACAGGGGACAGAATGCTCAGTGCATTGGCACCCGGTGTCCGTTTTTCCCAAAATAGGAGTGAAAAAAGAACCGTTGGAGGAACTTCCTCCAACGGTTCTTTTGATAAACAAATCAATTGGTCAAAGTGTGGCGGTAAGTCTGCGTGACGGCATCAATAAACTGCAGGACATGGGATTTGAGAATGTCCTTCTTGCGATAAACCAGACAAAGATTGCGCTGGGCAGAGGCCTCGGGCAGATCAAAGACCAGCAGCTTCCCCTCATCCCGGTAATCCTGTACCGCTTTTTCGGAGATGAACGCGATACCCAGGCCACCGGAGACCAGATTCTTGATGGACTCCTGATCATTAAGCCGGGCGATGATCTGCAGCTGCGAATCGGAGATATTCACCTGCTCAAAATAGGTATTGATCCGGTGCTGGCTGCCGCTGCCCACCTCGCGCAGCAGGACGGGGTGTTGGAAGAAGATCTCCTTGCTGCAGGCGCCATCGTTCTGCATCTGCAGGAACGGCTCGGTGGGGGGAGTGATGAGCACCATGCGGTCCCGGTAGAAGGGCTGGCAGACGATGGCCTCATGCTGGATTTCCATGCCCACCAGACCAATCGTAAAGTCACAGTTGAGCAATCCATTGATGATATCCTCACTATCACCCTGTCGGATGGAGAATTGAACATCCGGATGGTTGCGGCGGAACTGGGGCAGAACTTCCGGCAGAATATAGGCAGAGGGGATGGTGGAGGTGCCCACGTAGATGATCTTCCGATCCTCTTCCTCCCAATTGGTAATCAGATTATCCCGCTGCTTGAGGATGTTGCAGGCGCACTCATACAGTTCACGGCCCTTGGGCGTTACCTCGATGCTCTTGGTGGAGCGGATGATCAGCTGGGTATGCAGCTCCTCCTCCAGCAGACGGATGTGGGTGCTGATGGTGGGCTGGGACAGATAGAGTTTTTCAGCAGCTTTCGTGAAGCTGTCGTAATGCACCACAGCGACAAAAGATTGCAGTTGCTTGAATTCCATGTGAATCACACTCCTCGGGTCAGGCGGATCAGTGCTTGGACAGCAGTATCGATCTCTTCGGGAGTATTATTCCACCCAAAGGAGAAACGGACCGTGCCGGTGGGATACGTATTCAGTGTTTTATGGGCAGAGGGAGCGCAGTGCAGACCGACACGGGTCTGAATCCCATACTCGGCGTCCAAACGGTGGGCCAGATCAGCCTGATCCTGCTGCACAGCCTGCAGAGAAACCACGCCGGTGCGCTGCTGGGTATCCATGCGGCCGATCAGGCGAATGTACTGCTCTTGAGGGTCGAATTCCCTGATTTGCTGGATGAACCGCTCGGTAAGAGCCAGCTCATGATTGCGGATCTGATCGATGCCCTTTTCCTGCAGCCAGTTGAGGCTTGCGTGCAGTCCCACAATTCCGGGCAGGTTCATCGTGCCGCATTCAAAGCGGTCGGGCATAAAGGAGGGGATGTCTTCCGTATGGCTGAGGCTGCCGGTGCCGCCGGAGAGCAGAGGTTCGATCTGGGCGATCATCTCCTCCTGCAGCAGGAAACCGCCGGTTCCCTGAGGTCCCAACAGACCCTTGTGACCGGTAAAGGCCAGTGCATCAATGTGCATGGCCACCATATCGACAGGCCATACACCGGCGGTCTGTGCGGAGTCCACAAAGAACTTCAAGCCGTGCTCTGCGCAGAACTGACCGACCTGCTCCAGAGGCAGCATGGTGCCGCACACATTGCTGCCGTGGGTCATGACCACCATACGGGTATTGGACTGCAGGCAGTTTTTCAGTTCCTCCACGATCAGCGTGCCATCCTGTCGGCAGGGGACACGGGTGAAGGAGATCACACCGGCCTTTTCCAGCTGGACCAGAGGGCGCATAACAGCATTGTGCTCCATGGAGGAGACCAGAACATGGTCGCCGGGTTTCAGGAAACCCTTGAGCAGAATGTTGAGGCTTTCTGTTATATTCTTGGTGAACACAACATTTTTGCAGTCCGGACCATGGAAGAGATCCGTCAGGGCCTGACGGGTATCAAAAATCAGATCCTCCACGGTATAGGCACCGGCATAGCAACCACGATTGATGTTGCTGCCGATCTCGGTCATGTAATGATAGACGGCCTTTGCAACAGGTTCCGGTTTGGGGAAGGTGGTACTGGCGTTGTCCAGATAAATATTTTTCATACAATGTGCCCCCAATAGTCATTTTTCGATAGTATACCACATAAATATTATTATTTCAAATCAATTTATTTGTTTAATTGATACTTTTTATTGGACAATTTGATGGACAAGTCTATAATTTAAAGTATACTTAACAAAGGAGAGTGTTATCATGACACAAAAGAGAGAAAAGTCACTGATCGTGGTGGCTGGCATCATCATTGGTATCATTGCTGCCATGCTGGTGGTGTTCGGCAACCCCAAGAACATGGGCTTCTGCATCGCTTGCTTCCTGCGTGATATGTCTGGCGCAGTTGGCCTGCATGGTGCCGGCGCTGTTCAGTACATCCGTCCCGAGATCATCGGCCTGGTCCTGGGTAGCTTCCTGATGGCCATGGGCAAGAAGGAGTTCTCCGCTAAGGGCGGCAGCGCTCCCATGACCCGCTTTGTTCTGGCATTCTTCGTGATGATCGGCTGCCTGATGTTCCTGGGCTGCCCCTTCCGTATGATCCTGCGTCTGGCCGGCGGCGACCTGAATGCTATTCTGGGTCTGGTGGGTTTCGTTCTGGGTATCCTGGTGGGCGTGTTCTTCCTGAAGAAGGGCTACACCCTGAAGCGTACCTACAAGCTGCCCGCCGTTGAGGGTACCTGGCTGCCCATCATCATGGTGGTTCTGCTGGTCCTGCTGGTTGTTGCTCCTGCATTCATCAAGTTCTCCGAGGCTGGTGCCGGCCCCGGCGCTCTGCACGCTTCCATTATCATCAGCCTGGTTGCCGGTCTGGTCGTTGGTGCTCTGGCTCAGCGTACCCGTCTGTGCATGGTTGGCGGTATCCGTGACCTGGTCCTGTTCAAGGAGACCAAGCTGCTGCTGGGCTTCGTTGCCATTCTGGTCAGCGCTCTGGTCTGCAACCTGATCCTCAATGCCACTCAGGGTGGCTTCTTCAAGCTGGGCTTTGCTGAGCAGGCTGTTGCTCATGTGGATGGCCTGTGGAACCTGCTGGGCATGCTGCTGGTTGGCTTCGGCTGCGTCCTGCTGGGCGGCTGCCCCCTGCGTCAGCTGATCCTGGCCGGCGAAGGCAATGGCGACAGCGCTATCACCGTGGTTGGCCTGATGGTCGGTGCTGCTTTTGCTCACAACTTCGGCCTGGCTTCCAGCGGCGCTGGTCCTACCGCTAATGGTAAGATCGCCGTCATCATCGGTATCGTTGTGGTGGCCATCATCGGCTGCGTCAACACCTTCGGCAAGAAGAAAGCATAAGGAGGAACGGAAACATGAAAGTGATCGATGCAAGAGGTCTGTCCTGCCCCGAACCCGTTGTTCTGACCAGCCAGGCTATGGCCAGCAAGGAAGACGCTTATCAGGTCCTGGTGGATAACAATGCCTCCAAGGAGAATGTGACCCGTTATGCTGAGCATCAGGGTTACAAGGTCGCTATCAGCGAGGCTGACGGCGAGTACACTCTGGATATCACCAAGTAAAGAGAGAATTTTGCTATGACCTTCGTTGCAACCTTTTATTCCCATTTCGGTGCCATTCGCTATAAAAAGATGTGCCAAAAGGCGGGTGTTCAGGCAGAGACCATGCCGGTACCCCGCGATCTGAGCAGCAGCTGCGGAACCTGTGTCCGCGGTGTTGGCGAACCCGTTATGCCGGACGGTGTGGCGAAGGAGGAGATGGAGCAGTTGGTGGAGGCCCTGGAACAGGGTGGCTACCGGCTGATCTATCGGGCGGAAGAAAGTTGATTATCATTGCTGAGGGACCGGTGTAAACCGGTCCCCTTGGCGCAAGGAGGAACTCATGGAAACTGAAGTCAAACTGACAAAACTGGCCAGTTGTGCAGGTTGCGGTGCCAAAGTGGGCGCAGGAACTCTGGTGAAACTGCTGGAAGGATTCAAGAGCCACACGGATCCCCGTCTGATCGTGGGCTTTGACAAGAGCGATGATGCCAGCGTCTATCTGCTGGATGACAATACCGCTCTGGTGCAGACCACGGACTTTTTCCCGCCCATCGTGGATGACCCCTATCTGTTTGGTCAGATCGCAGCAACCAATGCCATCAGCGATGTGTATGCTATGGGCGGTGAGCCCAAGCTGGCCCTGAACCTGATGTGCGTGTCCGATCAGATGGACAAGAAGACCGTGCAGGAAATTCTGCGTGGCGGTTATGACAAGGCCTATGAGGCCGGCGTAATCATTACCGGCGGTCACACCATCAATGGTGCTGAGCCCATCTACGGTCTGGCAGTGTCCGGTTTTGTGCATCCCCAGAAGGTGCTGACCAACAGCGGCGCCCGTCCCGGCGATGTGCTGATCCTCACCAAGCCTCTGGGTGTCGGCGTGCTGACTACCTCTGCCAAGGCAGGTATGGTGGATAAGTCTGTGATGGATCGTATCTATGCACAGATGGCCACCCTGAATAAGACTGCCCGTGATATTATGGTGGAGTACGATGTGCACAGCTGCACGGATGTGACCGGCTTTGCTCTGCTGGGCCACTCCTTCGAGATGGCACAGGGCAGCAATTGCACCATTCACATTGAGGTGGAGAAGATCCCCTATCACAAGGAGGCCTACGAACTGTCCGAGATGGGCTTCATCCCCGCCGGTGCTTACCGCAACCGCGAGTATGCCCAGGCCGGTGTTACCGTGAAGGGTGATATCCCCCGCGCTATGCAGGATCTGCTGTATGATCCCCAGACCAGTGGTGGCTTGCTGATCGCTCTGCCCGCTGAGCAGGCGGAGGAGTGCCTGGCCCGTATGCAGGAGAAGATCCCGCAGGCCAGAATCATCGGCTATGTCACTGAGCCCGTGGATAACTGGATCTGCCTGGAGTAATCCATAAGAAAAAACGGTATTATTGCAAACTGCCCCCTCCTGTGAGGGGGCAGTTTTTTCTTTGGGTCTGAGGGAACGCTCGGGATTTTCCTATTACCAATTGCGCGCGGTAGGCAGATATGGTATACTGTAAAAGAATAGAAATGGAGCTGGCTGTGTGTGAAATCTTGGCACACGGCCAGTTTTGATAGGGAGATACCACCATGAAACGAGCAGTTATTGGCATACTGGCCCATGTGGACGCGGGCAAGACGACACTGGCAGAAGCAATGCTGTACCGCGCCGGTCAGCTGCGTCAGTTGGGCCGCGTGGACCATGGCGATACCGCTATGGATACTCACCAGCTGGAGCGGGAGCGGGGCATTACAATCTTTGCCAGCCAGGCAGGCTTTACTGTAGGGGAGCTGTCTGTTACCTTGTTGGATACCCCCGGTCATGTGGACTTTTCCGCGGAGACGGAGCGTACCCTCCGGGTACTGGATTATGCCGTGCTGGTGATCAGCGGCACGGAGGGCGTGCAGGCCCATACGGTGACCCTTTGGCGTCTGCTGCAGGAGTATCAGGTCCCTACCTTTGTGTTTGTCACCAAGATGGACTTTGCCCGTCATAGCCGGGAGGAATTGATGGCCGAACTGCGCCGGGAACTGGGCGATGGGTGTATGGACTTCAGTCCCGGGACAGAGGAAGACCGCATGGAACTGTTGGCCATGTGCCGGGAGGACCTGCTGGAAACCTATTTGGAAACGGGAATGGTGGCGGACGGAGATGTTGCGGATTTGATCGCAGCCCGCCAGGTGTTTCCCTGCTATTTCGGCTCGGGTCTGAAACTGGAAGGCGTGGACGAATTCCTTCAGGAACTGGAGCGTTGGAGTCGCGCCAACCGTTACCCGGAAGAGTTTGGTGCAAGAGTCTTTAAGATCAGCCATGACGGACAGGGCAACCGACTGACCCACCTGAAAGTGACAGGCGGAAAACTGCGGGTCCGCGATAGTGTGAAAACCGGGGAGCGGGAGGAGAAGGTCAGCCAGCTTCGTCTGTACAGCGGCGCAAAATTCTCTGCTGCGGAGGAAGTGGTGGCCGGTCAGGTATGTGCCGTTCTTGGCCTGAATGATACCCATGGAGGACAGGGATTGGGCTGGGAGTCAGCCGCTGGTGAGCCGCTGCTGGAGCCCGTAATGAATTACCGCATCCTGCTGCCGGAGGGCTGTGATGCCCGGACGATGCTGCCTAAGCTGCGGCTGCTGGAGGAGGAAGATCCTCAGCTGCACATCAGCTGGAAGGAGAGCCTGCAGGAGATCCATGTCAGCTTGATGGGTCAGGTACAGATCGAGATCCTGCGCAGTCTCGTCAGCCAGCGCTTCGGCGTGGAGGTGGAGATCGATAGCGGGCGGGTGCTTTACAAGGAGACCATCACCGATGTGGTGGAGGGTGTGGGCCACTATGAGCCGCTGCGCCACTATGCGGAGGTCCATCTGCTGCTGGAGCCACTGCCGCTGGGAAGCGGTTTGGAGTTTGTCTCCCGCTGCAGTGAGGACTTGCTGGACCGCAATTGGCAGCGCCTGATCCTGACTCATTTGATGGAAAAACCCCATTTGGGCGTGCTGACCGGCTCGCCCGCTACCGATCTGCGGATTACCCTTGCCGCAGGACGCGCTCACCTGAAACACACAGAGGGCGGTGATTTCCGGCAGGCCACTTATCGCGCAGTGCGTCAGGGTCTGATGCAGGCCGAGAGTGTACTGCTGGAGCCCTACTACAGTTTCCGGTTGGAGATCCCGGTAGAGCAGCTGGGTCGCGCCATCAATGATCTGCGGGCCCGTCACGGTACATTCGATGCCCCGGAGAGTATGGGGACCATGTCCCATCTGCGGGGACGTGCCCCGGTAACGGCTCTGAACGGATATGCAGCGGAGCTGGCTGCCTATACGGGAGGCCGTGGCCGTCTGTTCTGTGAGGTGACCGGATACGATCTGTGCCACAATCCGGAGGAAGTCATTGCAGAAATCGGGTATGAGGCGGAGCGGGATATGGAGAATACACCGGACTCCGTGTTCTGTGCCCATGGCGCAGGATTCACCGTAAAATGGGACAAGGTCCCGGAGTATATGCATCTGGGCAGCTGCCTGAAGCGGGAAGAACCTGTCTATGCGCCGAAGGTCATCCACCGCAATCTGCATTTAGATGAAAAGGAACTGGAGGCCATCATGGAGCGGGAATTCGGACCCATCAGCCGCCCCCAGTATTCCAAACCCACTACTTATACTGCTGCGTCACAACCCATTGCAGCGCCGCGCAAGCGCTATGTGCTGGTGGACGGCTACAATGTGATCTTCGCCTGGCCGGAACTGAAGGAACTGGCACAGGTAGATCTGGATGCCGCCAGAGAGCGGCTGATCCATGTGTTGGGCAACTGGGCGGCCTTTACCCACAACGAGACGGTGCTTGTTTTTGATGGCTATAAGGTGACGGGCGGCTTGGGCGAAAAATATGAGAGCCGCGGTATCCGCGTGGTGTTTACCAAGGAAAAGGAAACAGCGGATATGTATATGGAGCGACTGGTTACAGAAATCGGCAAGAACGATCAGGTGCGGGTGGTGTCCTCTGACAGTCTGATTCAGCTTTCTGTGCTGCGTTCCGGCCTGCTGCGGGTCTCCGCCCGGGAATTTGAAGAAGAGGTCATGTCCGCCCATGAGGAGATCCGGCAGATGCTGTCTGCCAATTATCAGGTCGGCAGCGCAAAACTGCAGCAAAAATAAGGTGCTCGTTGCGGGATGCACCATTTTGTGCTACAGTAAAAAGGTATTTTAGATACTGAGGAGCAGATTCCATGACAGATTATTTTTCCCTTCGGCTGACGGAGGATGAGATCCGCAATATCAGCAGCATCGGCCTGGCCCATTTGGGAGATGGTGTGTATGAGCTGTTGGTGCGCGCCAAGCTGTGTGCAGAGGGTAAGGCCACCGGCAAGGGTCTGCACCGTGCCACGGTGGAATTGGTGCGCGCTCCGGTGCAGGCACAGCTGTCCCAGAAGATCCTGCCGCTGTTGACCGAGGAGGAGCAGGCGGTCTTCAAGAGAGGGCGCAACGCCAATGTCAATGCAATTCCCCACAATGCCAGCCGTGCAGAATACCAGCAGGCGACGGCACTGGAGGCATTGTTTGGCTGGCTGTATCTGCACGACAGAAAAGACCGGATTCAGGAACTGTTTACCATCATGATGGAGGATTGACCCATGCCACTGGATGCCATCTGCCTGCAGGCAGTTGTACAAGAGATCACCCCTCAGCTATTGGGGGCACGGATCGAAAAAATCCATCAGCCCACCCGGGATCAGGTGGTCCTGCTTCTGCGGGGTGGAAAGCGCCTGCTGCTGAGTGCTTCGGCCAACCAGCCGCGGTTGCATCTGACCGGCCTGACGCGGGACAATCCCAGCCAGCCGCCCATGTTCTGCATGCTGCTGCGCAAGCATCTGGCCGGTGGCCGGATTGCGGCCGTGCGCCAAACCGAACTGGAGCGCGTGGTGGAGCTGGAAATCCAGGCGCTGGATGAACTGGGAGAGCAGAGCAGCTTCCGTCTGATTCTGGAGGCCATGGGCCGCCATTCCAATCTGATCCTCTGCGGAAAAGAGGGGCATATCATCGATTGCATGCGCCGGGTGGATATGGAGATGTCCCAACAGCGACAAGTGCTTCCGGGCCTCTTTTATCGTCTGCCTCCCCAGCAGGAAAAGTTGTCTCCTCTGGCGGTGGAGCGGGAGGAGTTTCTCCGTCTGCTGCAGGATTGCGGGGAGCGCACGCTGGATCGGTGGTTGCTGGATACCTTTACCGCGTTGCCGCCTCTGATGGCCCGGGAACTTGTCTATCGCGCCTGCGGCAGTACCGATGCCAGATGGACAGAAGAGACGATGGAACCATTGTGGGACACCTTCTTCCTTTGGCAAAATGCCGTAAAGGAAAACAACTTTATCCCAGTTGCATTGAAACGGGATGGGAAATATTCTGATTTCACATATAGCCCTATTTTCCAGTATGAGGAGTATGTGGTCAACGAAACAGCAGAGAGCTTCTCCGCGTTGCTGGATGACTTCTATGAGGGTCGCGAGCAGGCGGAGCGGGTACGCCAAAAGGGGCAGGATCTGCTGAAAACGGCGACCAGTGCCCGGGATCGGCTGCGCCGAAAGCTGACCATGCAGGAAAAGGAGTATCTGCAGACACAGAACCGGGAGCAACACAGGATCCATGGAGAATTGATTACGGCCAATCTCTACCGCATGGAGCGAGGGGAGCGGAAGCTGACGGCAGAGAACTACTATGAAGAGGGGTGTCCCACTGTGGAGATCCCGCTGGACCCCCGTCTGACACCGCAGCAGAACGCAGCCCGCTACTTCAAGCAGTACACCAAGGCCAAGACGGCGGAAAAAATCCTGACGGAGCAACTGGAGAAAGGCAGGGTGGAACTGACCTATTTGGAGAGTGTCCTGCAGGAACTGCAGTTGGCGGAAAGTGAACAGGATTTCAATGATATCCGCGCGGAACTGACAGACGGTGGTTATCTGCGCCAACAGCGGAGCAGCAAGAAAGGCGGATTTCAGCGGGCCTCCCGGCCAAGAGAATTCCGTTCCAGTGCCGGACTTCGGATTTTGGTGGGTCGCAACAACCGCCAGAATGACCGCCTGACCGGAAAAGAAGCTTGGAAGAGTGATATTTGGCTGCATACGCAGAAGATTCACGGTTCCCATGTGATCCTCTTTACGGAGGGGATGGAGCCGGATGAGCAGAGTCTCTATGAGGCAGCCATGCTGGCGGCCTGGTATTCCCAGGGCCGCGAGGGCAGTAAAGTGCCGGTGGACTATACGCCGGTGAAATTTGTCAAGAAGCCGGCAGGCAGCAAGCCCGGTATGGTGGTCTATACCACCTATCAGACCATGCTGGTGGATCCGGATGAGGCTCTGATTAAGGCACTGGCTGTGAAATAGCCATAGATTCTAAAAAATAGGGATATGGAGGATGGAATGATGAGCATCGTTAAGAATGAACCCAAGTACAAGAACGGTCTGCTGCAGGCGATCCGTGCCCAGTTGGAGCACCGTGCCTTTTGGCTGTATCTGCTCTGCGATGAGGCAAAGAAGCGTGGGCTGGATCCCATGGATTTCGGCAGTGCAGCCGTGAAGCGCTGCGGCCTGTCTCAGGGTGCCGATCTGGTGGCCAAGGGTGGTACCGACAGCCTGAAGGGCCTGAAAAAGACCCTGTTCACTAAGCCTGCGCAGCTGGTGTTTGAGATGGAAGTGAAGGAAGTCACCGATGACACCCTGAACATCGATTTCCATTACTGCCCGCTGGTGAAGGCTTGGCAGAAGGCCGGCTGCAGCGATGAGGAGATTGCAATGCTCTGCGATATTGCCATGTGCGGCGACCACGGAATCGGTGAGACCTACGGCAGTGTGCTGGATCTGCCCAAGTGCATCGCAAAGGGTGACGATATCTGCGCTCTGCGCTATCATAAGAAGGATAAGTAATGCATACAAGCAAAAAGAGGGCTGAGATCAAATGATCTCAGCCCTCTTTGAATACAGGGAATATGTAGGAGATTAATACTTCTCCACGATAGCGACGAACTCGTCCTCGGTCAGCTCGCGGCCAACCTCGAAAGCGTAATCCTTCACATCGTTGAGGATCAGCTTGACGGTGTCCTTATCGGGCATGGGTCTGCCCATGCGCTCCAGCCACATCTCGATGTTGGGAGCACCGGCCTTCTTACCCATGCGGATGCTGATGGGATCATGGCCGACCAGCTCGGGACCGTAGGAACCCAGCATGGAGGACTTCAGATTCTTCACCCAGGAGGCAACGATACCGCTCTCCACGTGGAAGATGGAATCGCCGATGATGGGACGGTTGCAGCGCTCGGTCAGGCCGGACAGCTTCTGCATCAGCTTGGCAGTCTCGCGCATCTTGTTGGTGTTAAGGCCCAGGTCGATGTTGTAGGTGCACAGCAGGGTCATGACCAGATCCTCATAGGGGGTGTTACCGGCGCGCTCGCCGATACCGGTGATGCAGGTGTGAGCCACCTCAGCACCGGCAGCCAGACCGAAGACGGTGTTGGCAGCGCCCATGCCGAAGTCGTCATGGAAGTGGACCTCGATGGGAACATCCACATGCTTCTTCATGGTCTTAACCAGAGTGTAGGCACCATGGGGGTTCAGACCGCCGACGGTATCGGCCAGAGTCAGAGCATCCATGTGGCCCTCAGCGCCGATGCGCTTGACGGTATTGATGAACCAGACGGGATCGGCACGGGTGCAGTCGATGGTGAAGAACACGACGCGCAGGCCCTTCTCGTGGGCATAGTTGGTGACGTCAATGGACTGCTGGATGGCCTTCTCCACCGGCCAGCGATAGGCATTGATGATGGAGTGCTCACTGCAGGGGATCTCGCAAACGATGCCCTTGCAGCCACAATCCAGAGCCAGATCCACATCGCCCTTGGTGCAGCGGGCAAAGGAGTAGATCTCGGGGCCCAGATTTCTCTTGGCGATCTCGTAAACAGCCTGACGGTCCTGATCGGAGACTGCGGGCATACCGGCCTCGATGCGGTGAACGCCCAGCTCGGCCAGCTGCTCAGCGATAGCGATCTTATCGTCCTTCGTAAACACGATACCGGCCTGCTGCTCGCCGTCGCGCAGAGTCACATCGTGCAGGAGAATCTTGTCAGCAAAGTTGAGATTGGCGGTTGCCTCCGGATCAAAGTTCCAGGGGCTGGTAAACCATTTGTCAGTTTTCCAGGGCTGCATAGTTTTCCATTCCTTTCTGTGTTTGTAATATACAGGTACAATGAACCCATTGTTTATAACATTCGTAGTATACCAAAAAGATGTACTTGTGACAAGTAGAGAGTCTATTAATTTTTTGGCGTTTTTGCAATAGGAAAAATAAATCCCGGGTCCAATGACCCGGGATCGGATGTCTGCCTCAAACAGACGGATCTTCGCGAAAGAGCAGGGTGATGCACCACAATCCTGTTACACCGACCAGCGCATAGATCACGCGGCTCAGCATAGCCATCTGTCCGCCGCAGAGAAAAGCCACACAGTCAAAACCGAACAGACCGATGCTGCCCCAGTTCAGTGCACCGACGATCGTGAGGATCAGCGCCAGACGATCAATGATCTTCATGAAAAACCTCCTTATAACAGGGCATTACAATGCAAGTATCTCCCGAAGAGCGCGCCGCTATACAAGAGAGTAAGAAAAAGTGTGGGGCTGCTTGCCAATTCTGTGCATGCATTGTATAATGAAACGACCGAAAGAGAGAAAACCGGAGGTGTAACATGTTGGAAAAGTTTCAGGGCTTGGGCTTTTATCCGGCAGATATTCTGCTGCCCAAGAGTTGTGATATGAGTAAGTGGGCCGTGGTGGCCTGCGATCAGTTTACTTCCGAGCCGGAATACTGGCAGGCGGTGGAGCAGCAGGTGGGAGAGGCTCCCTCAACTCTGCGCCTGATCCTTCCGGAGGCCATGCTGAAGGATCCTGAGGTGGACCGGCGGATCGTTGCCATCAATGGTGCCATGGAGCAGTATCTGGAGAGCGATGTATTTGCAGAATTGGCACAGAGCATGATCTATGTGGAACGCACCCAGTCCGATGGGAAGGTGCGCCACGGTCTGGTGGGTATGGTGGATCTGGAGGACTATGATTTTACCCCTGGCTCCGGTGCCCTGATTCGCGCCACGGAGGGCACGGTGCTGGATCGTATTCCGCCCCGTGCCAAGGTGCGCAGAAATGCCCCTATCGAACTGCCCCATGTGATGCTGCTGATCGATGACCCGGACAAAACGGTAATCGAGCCGCTGACAGCTGCTGCAGAGACGATGGAGCAGGTTTACGATTTCCAGCTGATGCAGCAGGGCGGCCACATCCGTGGTTTCCGGCTGACAGAGGAACAGATGGCTCAGACGGCAGATCAGCTTCGGGCACTGACCGCTCCTGCCGCCATGGAGAAGAAATACGGTATGGGCGATGCCGCTCCGCTGCTGTTTGCGGTGGGTGACGGCAATCACTCCTTGGCCACGGCAAAGGCCTGTTACGAGGAGAAAAAGCAGCAGCTGGGCGAAGCGGTCGCCCGTGAATTGCCTTGCCGCTATGCGCTGGTGGAGGTGGTCAACAATCACGATGATGCCCTGCAGTTTGAACCCATTCACCGCGTGCTCTTTGATGCAGACCGGCAGAAGTTTATGGACCTGTTTTGTCAGTACTACCCCAACTGCTATGAGGGGAAGGGCGAAGGCCATGTGATCGAGTTTGTCTGGGAAGGCAAGGACACCTTCTATACGGTGCCGGATCCCCAGGCGCAGCTGGCCGTTGGGACGCTGCAGGCAGTGGTGGATGACTATGTGAAAAGCTGCGGCGGGGAAGTGGACTATATCCACGGCGATGAGGTGACCCGTCAGCTGGGCAGCCAGCCGGGGAATATGGGTTTCCTGCTGCCTGCTATGGGGAAGGAGCAGCTGTTCAAGACGGTAATGGCAGACGGTGTGCTGCCCCGCAAGACCTTTTCCATGGGTCATGCGCAGGACAAGCGCTACTATGTGGAAGCACGGAAGATTGTGAAATAAGAGGTTGCTATGAAAGTTACGGAACTGGCTTCGGCAAAGATCAATCTCACTTTGGACGTGGGTGCAAAGCGCGCCGACGGATATCACGAGATTAGCACGATTATGCAGACCATCGGCCTACAGGATACGCTGACTTTGGAGCGCGGCACGGGGGAGGGAATCCGGCTGCTCTGTGATGCGCCGGGGATTCCCTGCGACAGCACCAATCTGGTCTGGCGAGCGGCGGAGGTATTCTTCCGCGAGACCGGGATTGCCTGCGATGGTCTGACCATTCAGCTGGAAAAGTGCATTCCCTCTCAGGCAGGTTTGGGCGGCGGCAGCAGTGATGCAGCAGCGACCCTGCGTGGTCTGCGGCAGCTGTACTGCCCGGAATTGACCGACCGACAGCTGGAGGAGATGGGCGCTCAGGTGGGCAGTGATGTGCCCTTCTGTGTGCGCGGCGGCGCGATGCTTGCCTGCGGACGGGGAGAGAAGCTGCAGCCCCTGGCTCCGCTTCCGTCCTGCTGGGTGGTGGTGTGCAAGCCGGAGGCCTCCTGCTCTACCGGGCAGATGTATCAGAAACTGGATGAGATGCAGTTCCGCCTGATGGTGGATACGGATGAGGTGATCCTCGGCCTGATTTGGCAGGATCTGGACCGCATCTGCACGCATGTGGGCAATCAGTTCTTTTATGCGGTGCCAAGAGAGTGTGGTACCTTTGAGATCGAAAGCATCCTGATGAAGATGGGTGCAAAATGTGCCACCTTGAGCGGATCCGGCTCTGCGATATTTGGCATCTTTGCTGATGAGGCCGCTGCCCGACTGGCAGCAGAGGAACTGAAGAAGAGCTATCCGGATACTTTTTTGACCCAGCCTGTATAAAATTTTAAAACACCGTCCACAATGCAGAAAATCTACATAGTGGACGGTGTTTTTATGAGACGAGTAAAAGTGGAATTGGTTGAGATTGCTGTTTTGGTGGCGCTGGCATTCACCTTGCTGTGGGGGACATGGTCTTTGCAAAGTCAGGACCGATTGGCCGGCCAGCTGATTCGCCTCCATGTGATCGCGCACTCCGATGCGCCCGCCGATCAGCAACTGAAGCTGCAGGTGCGGGATGCTGTACTGGAGGAGGCGCGGCAGACTCTGCAGCAAGCAGGGGATCGAGAGATAGCACAGGAGACCATCCGGCAGACCCTTTCCCAGCTGGAGAAGACTGCTGCAGAAGAGATCGCCGCCGCGGGATATGACTATCCGGTGTCCGTTCGGTTGGAGCAGACCGAATTTCCCCATAAGGACTACGAGTCTTTCTCTTTACCCTCCGGGGAATATCTGGCCTTGCGTGTGGTGATCGGCGAAGGCGCAGGAGAGAACTGGTGGTGTGTGGTCTATCCGCCTCTGTGCATGACGGCGGCGACCGATATGGAAGAGACGGCCATTACCTGCGGAATGGATCGGGAGCAGGTGGAACTGATGAAGCAGAAGAATACCGGATATGTGGTGAAGTTCCGCTCCCTGGAACTGTGGGAACAGCTGCGCCAGTGGTTGAGTAAGTAAATAGGAAGTCTATGAGGCGGCGGGATTCTCCTGCCGCCTCTTCTTGTGCTTTATGAGGAAATGTCGTATAATAGGGACATCGTAGAAGACTGGGTAAAGGAGGGCATACCATGCTGTCCATCTGGGTGGGCCGTGCAGGCTCGGGAAAATCCAATAAGATCCTGCAGACAATTGCAGAGCGCAGAGCAGACCGGGATCAGGTTTTGATCGTACCGGAGCATACGACCCATCTTGCGGAGCTGGATCTGTGCCGGACCTGCGGCGCTACCGCCAGCCGCAATGCGGAGGTGCTGAGCTTCAGCAATCTCGCCACCCGCGTGCTGAGCCAGACCGGCGGTCTGACGGATGTGACGTTGGATAACGGCGGAAAACTGCTGACCATGCGCTTGGCGCTGCAGGAAGCGGACCAACTGAAGGTATATCACAAGCCCTCTCAGCGTGTGGCCTTTTTGAAGCAGCTGGTGGACCTGGCGGAGGAATTCCATGCCTATGAGGTCTCCCCGGAGCAGGTGTACGAGCGCGTTGCGGATGTGCCCGGTGCAGCAGGCGATAAACTGCGCTCTGTGGCGCAGATTTTGTCCATATATGACCGAAAACTTCATGGCGAGGGGCGGGATGCCCGTTCCCGTTTGGAGAAATTGCGGGATCATTTGGGCCAGTCCAGCTATTTGAAGGGAAAGGATGTCTATCTGGAGGGGTTCTCCTATTTCAACCAGTTGGAAGAGACCATTCTGACAGAGATCCTGCGGCAGGCGAACCATGTGACGGTTTCGCTGCTGGGAGAGAAGAACAATAAGGACCTGTTCGTCAACGCCCTGCGTCAACGGGAGCGGCTTGTGCGTATGGCACGGGAAGTGGGCAGAGAGTGTGATGTGACCTATTTTACCGGCACAGACAGCTCCGCTTTAGGCCATCTGGAACGGTACTTCTTTGGCACGGATGAGATTTGGCAGGAGGAAACCGATCAGATTGCCCTTTACGAGGCAGGAACTGCCCTGTCCGAGGCAGAATATGTGGCGGCTCAAATTCTGAAGCTGGTCCGCAGCGGGAAATATCGTTACCGTGACATTGTGGTCACCTCCCGCAATATGGCAGACTATGGACCGATTCTGGAAAGTGTGTTCCGGAAGGCGCAGATCCCCGTCTATCAGGATGAGCGTCGGGATATTTTGGAAAAGCCGATCCTTACCATGCTGCTGGGCGCAGTGGATGCGGTGACCGGCGGATTTGAATACGAAGATGTGTTCCGCAGCCTGAAGACCGGTTTGGCCGGGATCACGGCAGAGGAGTGCGATCTGCTGGAAAACTATGTGATCCTTTGGGGGATCCGTGGCACCATGTGGGTGCGGGACAAGGATTGGATCGCCAATCCCGATGGATATGGCGTGGATCTCAATGACTCCCGCAAGGAGAAACTGGCGGAGATCAACCGCATTCGACACAAGGTGACAGAGCGATTCTCTGAGCTGCACGACGGGCTAAAGAACAGTGATACAGCGCGGGAGAAAGCAGAAATCCTTTACAGATTTGCGGAGCGTGCCGGTGTGCCGGAGACCCTTTACGAACAGGCGAAAGAGCTGATGGGCCGTGGTATGGTGCAGCAGGCGGATGAGACCAGACAGCTGTGGGAGATTTTCTGCAATGTATTGGACCAGTTTGTGGAGATTTTGGGTGACCGGTCGATTGATGGTGTGGAATTTGCCAAGCTGCTGCGATTGGTACTGACCCAGTACAGTGTGGGTACAATCCCGGCCACCCTGGATCAGGTGCGGGTCAGCGAGATCACCCGCAATGACCGCCATCAGGTCAAGTGTCTCTTCCTGTTGGGAGCAAATGATCATGTACTGCCTATGATGGAGAACCGGGCGGGTATTCTGGACGAGGCGGACCGGGAGTTGCTCTTCCAGAAGGAGATCCGTCTGTCCAATGCGACTTTTGACCGGCTGGATGATGAACTGCAGAATATTTATGCCGCACTGGCACAGCCCACTGACTACTTGCATATCAGCTATCCGGTAGGCGATCAGAGCGGCAGTGTGCTGCGTCCCTCCTTTGTGGTGGAACGCATTGCCCGTCTGTTCCCACAGGTGATACGTGGACGGGAGACGGGAGAACATGTGGGCCAGATCCGGCAACTGGCACTGGAAGCGGCAGGTGAGTGTCCGGGCGGTGCCTTGTGGCAATATTTTTCCGGTCAGCAGGAGCAGAATGTCCTGCAGACCATGGAAAAGGCCCGGAAGATGCGGCGGGGGAAACTTTCGCCGTCGGCCGTCCGCGCCCTTTATGGGGAGAAGATCCATATGTCGGCCTCCCGGATGAACCAGCTGAAAAGCTGCCACTTTGCCTATTTCATGCAGTACGGTCTGCGGGCGAAGGAGAGAAAACCGGCGGGCTTTGAAGCTCCGGAGATCGGTACCTTCATCCATTATCTGCTGGAAAATGTGACCCGAGATGTGGAGGCGCGGGGCGGATATGGCGCGGTAGAGAGGGAGACACTGCGTAAGCTGGTGGATCACTATGTGAAGCGCTATGCGGAGGAGGAAATTGACGGATACGGGGAGAAGAGTGCTCGGTTCCGCTACCTGTTCTCCCGTCTGCGCAATACGGCATTCCGCATCGTAGAGAATATTGCCGGCGAATTGGCTGAGTCGGACTTTAAGCCCATCGCATTTGAGCTGGGTTTTGGCGGGCGGGAGGAGCTTCCTGCCATTACGATCCATGAAGAGGACACGGTTTTGTCTGTCAACGGCAAGGTGGACCGTGTGGACGGCTGGCTGAAAGACGGGAAACTCTATCTGCGTGTGGTGGATTATAAGACCGGAAAGAAGGCCTTTGACTTGACGGAACTGCGCTATGGCCTTGGGATTCAGATGCTTTTGTATCTGTTTGCCCTGAGCCGGGAGGGCGAGTCCTATTTCGGTTATCCGGTGGAGCCCGCCGGTGTGCTGTATATGCCGGCCCGCAATGTGCTGCTGCGGGCAGACCGCGGCACCACGCAGGAGCAGCTGCAGAATATGCTTCGGCGTGAGATGCAGCGCAGCGGCATGGTACTGGCAGACCCGGAGGTGCTGCGGGCTATGGAGCACAGTGCACTGGAAGCGCCCTGTTATTTGCCCATGAAAGTGAATAAATCCGGCGGGATCACAGGCAGCCTCGCCTCCGCAGCGCAGCTGGGCATGCTGGGAAAATATGTGGAGAAACTGCTGCATGAGATCGCGGGAGAGATCCGGCAGGGAAATATCAATGCAGATCCCTGCAGTCGGAATCTGCAGCAGAGCGTCTGTGACTACTGTGATTTTGCCTCCGCCTGCTATTTCCAGGATCATCGTGGTGATGATCGCATGAGAGTATTGAGAAAAGTGGAGCAGGAGCAGTTCTGGGACTTCATCAAGGATCAGGTTGGAGAGGAGGGACACCATGAGTAAGCTTCAGCTGACCGAAGAGCAGCAGGCAGCGGTTTTCAACCGTGGCGGAAGTCTGCTGGTGTCCGCCGCAGCCGGTTCCGGAAAGACCAAAGTGCTCGTGGAGCGCCTGTTTTCCTATATGGAGCAGGAGCGCTGCCATGTGGATGATTTTCTGATCATCACCTATACCCGTGCCGCGGCAGCGGAACTGCGGGGAAGAATTGCGGCGGAATTGTCTGCCCGTGTGGCGGAGGAACCGGAAAACAGCCATTTGCGCAAGCAGCTGTTCCGTGTCTATCAGGCGGAGATCAAGACAGTAGATGCCTTCTGTGGAGGCCTTCTGCGGGAGAATATTCATCTGCTGTTTGATGAACGGGCGGAATTCAGTCTGACCCCGGATTTCCGTGTGCTGGATGAGCAGGAGGCACTGCTTCTGCGGCAGCGCGTACTGGACAGGACGCTGGAGACCTTCTATACCCGCATGGAGGAGGAAGAGGATCGGCAGGCAGAACTGTTGGCAGAGACATTGGGTGCTGGCCGGGATGACCGGGCGCTGGCCGCCCTGGTGCTGGATTTGCACCAGAAGATTCAGAGCCATCCCTATCCGCTGCAGTGGTTGGATCAGGTGGCCGGAAGCTGGGAAAATCTGCCGCTGAAACTGTCTGATTCCGTATATGGACGCGCTGTGATGGCCGATACTGTGCGCAAGGCGGAGTTTTGGGCGGACTGCCTGGAACGTACCGTGAGGGAGATGGAGGGCTATCCGGAGCTGCTGCAGGCCTATGGTGACCGATTCCTGGAGACGGCCGGCCAGCTGCGTCAGTATCGGGATGCCTCACGGATCGGCTGGGAGACTATGGGAACAGTGCGTCCCACTTTCCGCCGCATGGGTGCCGTGCGGGGCGATGACAGCCGGAAGGAGCAGGCCCGGCGCGTTCTGGAGCGCTGCAAGGCAGCGCTGAAGAAGATCAATGCCATCTACGATGTGTCGGAAGGGGAGCATCTGGAGGATCTGTATGCCATGGCACCGGCCATGCTGGCCCTGATCCAGCTGACAAAGGATTTCACAGAGGCTTATCAGAAAGAGAAACTGCGCCGCAATGTGGTGGATTTTTCCGATCAGGAGCACTATGCCATTGAGATCCTGATGGATGGGGCGGGAAACCCCACGGAACTCGCCGAACAGGTCGCCTCCCGGTATCGTGAGGTGATGGTGGATGAGTATCAGGACAGCAACGAGGTGCAAAACTGCATTTTCCGGGCAGTCTCCCATGGAGAAAAGAATCTGTTCGCGGTGGGCGATGTGAAGCAGAGCATCTATCGCTTCCGTTTGGCAGATCCCACGATTTTCCTGGAGAAGTATCTCAGCTACTGCGATTATGATACCGCGCAGGAGGATCAGCCCCGCCGGGTGCTGCTGAGCCGGAATTTCCGTTCCCGCAGCCAGATCCTGTCGGCAGCGAACTTTATCTTCACCAATATCATGTCTCAGGAGATGGGTGAAATGGTATATGGTGAAGAGGAGCAGCTGAATTTCGGTGCGACCTATTATCTGCCCCGCAAGGATGTGGATGCGGAGCTGCATCTGATCAGTGTGGAGGATACCGAGGAGGAGAGTTTTGACCGCCTGCAGGTGGAGGCTCGCTTTGTTGCAGGTCAGATCCGGAAGCTATTGGATCAGAACTACCCGGTGCAGGAGGCAGATGGCACCATGCGGCCCGTCCGGCCGGAGGATATCGTCATACTGATGCGCGCGCCCCGCAGCCGTCTGGCGGCATTTACCGCGGCGCTGCAGCGGGAAAATATCCCCTGCAGCAGCCGGGAGGAGGACGCTTTCTTTGATACCATGGAGATCGCGGTGATCTTCTCCTTCCTGCAGATCATTGATAATCCGCGGCAGGATGTGCCGCTGATCGCGGTGCTGCGATCGCCTCTGTTTGCCTTTACGCCGGACCGGCTGGCACAGATCCGCGCTGCCCGTACGGACAGTGATTTCTATGATGCGCTCTGCAGCACAGAGGGGGAGGATATCACCCATTTCCGGGAAGTACTGCAGAATTTGCGGGAGGCATCCCGCGAGATGCCGGCTGCAGAGCTGATTTGGGAACTGTACCAGCAGTGTCATGTGCTGGGGATTTTTGGTGCCATGGAGGATGGGGCGCAGCGCAAGGAGCATCTGATGGCCCTGTATACCTATGCGGCCAACTGGAGCGGTGAGCCGGGAATCTTCGGACTGGTCACCCATCTGCGGAACCTGCTGGAGAACGACCGGCAGCCTGCGATGGCCTCTGCACAGGTTGGCGGCGGTGTTCAGATTATGAGCATTCATAAGTCGAAGGGTCTGGAATTCCCTGTGGTGATCCTTGCAGATCTTCAGAAGAGCTTCAATAGTCAGGATATGGTTCCGCCGGTATTGGTACACCCCAAGATGGGACTGGGTACAGAGCGTGTGGATCTGGAGAGACAGATCCGTTATAACAGCATCAGTAAGACCGCTATTTCCATGGAACTGGAACGGGAGGCCAAGGCGGAGGAGATGCGTATCCTCTATGTGGCCATGACCCGCGCCAGAGAAAAGTTGATTGCGGTGAACTGCATGAGCCATGCCAGAAAGCATGTGCAGGATCTGGCGGCCATTACGGACCTGCCGGTCCCGCCTGAGGCAGTGAGCAGCTCCCGCTGCCTGGGTGACTGGCTGCTGCTTCCGTTGCTATGTACCGATGAAGCGGCGCAGATCCGCATGTGGGCCGATTTGGAATATGCAGAACCGGAAGCTGCCCCGGGCTGGAAACTCCGCCTTTGGACTAACCCCACCGGTCAGGAAGAGAAGTCGCATGAGGCTGGACAGGTAAAACGGGAAGAGTCCTCTGCGAGCCGGGAGATCCCCTTTGATCCGCAGCAGCTGGAATATGTCTATCCCTATGGACAGGCCAGCAGCGCGCCCTCAAAACTGACGGCGACACAGCTGAAGGGAAGGGCACTGGATCAGGAACTGGAAGAACACAAGGTAGATTTCCGGGATCAGCCCTTCGAAAAGCCGAAATTTTTGCAGAAGGATCGTGCATTGGATGCGGCCCAGCGGGGTACCGCCATGCATCTGGTGATGCAGTATTTGCCCTTTGATACAGAACCCACACAAGAGGCATTGCAGGAAGTAGTCGCCGGACTTGTCGGCCGTCATCTGTTGACGGGGCAGCAGGCAGAATGTGTGGACTGCGGGAAATTGGCAGCATTTCTGATATCACCGCTGGCACAGCGTCTGCGGAATGCAGCTCGTGTGCTGCGGGAATATCGGTTTGCACTGTTGCTGGATGCAGAAAAGTATCTGCCGCAGATCCGGGGAGAGCAGATGCTTCTGCAGGGTGTGGTGGACTGCTGCTTTGAAACGGAACAGGGTCTGGTCATTGTGGACTTTAAGACAGACCGCATTGCTCCCCATCAGGTGCAGGAGCGGGCGGAGCATTATCGTCCGCAGCTGGAGGCCTACAGCGATGCGCTGAGCCGTGTTCTGGAGAAGCCGGTGGCAGAGAAGATTTTGTATTTCTTCGCCACAGGACAAGAAATTTCTTTGGAATAAACAGAAAAAGTGCTTGCAATTCTCTGTAAAATGTTGTATTATAACATAGCCTTTGTGAAAAGGACTCATGCACCAGAAAGGGGTGAACAAGAGCAATGAAGGAAGGAATCCATCCCAATTATCAGCAGACTACTATTAGATGCGCCTGCGGTAATGTAATTGAGACAGGTTCTACGAAGAAGGATATTCGCGTAGAAGTCTGCTCTAAGTGTCACCCCTTCTTCACCGGCAAGCAGAAGCTGGTGGATACCGGCGGTCGTGTCGCCAAGTTCAACAAGCGCTTTGGTCTGGACAAGTAAAGACACTTTTTTACAAAACCCGTATCTTTGGATACGGGTTTTGTTTTACTTTTGCCGGAAGATAGGATATACTGTGGAGGAACAGTAATCTAAATGGTTCGAGGTGTGTATGGAACTGAAGGAACAAGTGGAAAAGAAGCGGGATTATGCGGTTCTGGTCGGTTTGCGCTCTCCTGTGCTGCGCGAGGACAGCGCCGATGAGGAGAGTCTGCAGGAACTGGCTGCGCTGGTGGATACTGCCGGCGGCGAAGTGGTAGGCATGCTGCTGCAGAACCGTGAGAAACCGGATCCTCACAGTTTCATTGGTGAGGGCAAGGTGGAAGAGGTCTGCCGCATGGTGCAGGCGGAAGAGGCCACCATGGTTATCTTCGACAATGACCTGTCTCCCTCGCAGATCCGTGTGCTGACAGAACTGACCGGTGTGCAGGTTTTAGACCGCAGCGGTCTGATCCTGGATATTTTTGCCCAGCGCGCTAAGACCCGGGAGGGCTGCCTGCAGGTGGAACTGGCCCAGTACCAGTATCTGCTGCCCCGCCTGATCGGTATGTGGAGCCATTTGGAGCGCCAGGGCGGTACCGGTGGTTCTCCCATCGGCACCAAGGGTCCCGGTGAGACCCAGCTGGAGACGGACCGTCGTCACATCCGCCGGAAGATCGATAAGCTGAAAGAGGAACTGGAGGAGGTCCGCCGTGTCCGCGGGACTCAGCGCCAGCGCCGCATGAAAAATGAAATCCCGGTGGTGGCCATTGTAGGCTATACCAATGCCGGAAAATCCACCCTGCTCAACGGATTGACCGGTGCGGGAATCCCGGCCAATAACCGCCTGTTTGATACGCTGGATACCACCACCCGTCTGCTGACGGTCAGCGATACGCTGGATGTGGTGATCTCCGACACGGTTGGTTTTATCCGTAAGCTCCCCCACCAACTGGTGGAGGCCTTCAAGGCCACTTTGGAGGAACTGGAGTATGCAGATCTCTTGCTGCATGTGATCGACGCATCCCATCCCCAATGGGAGCAGCAGGCGCAGATCGTGGAGAATCTGATCCGTGAACTGCAGGCCGATCACATCCCCTGCATCCGGGTCTACAATAAGTCCGATCTGGCTTTTGTGGGTCAGTGGCCCAAGCAGGAGGATACGGTGGCCATTTCCGCCAAGACAGGGGAGGGGCTGCCGGCGCTGCTGGAGGCCATCAATCGCAAGTTGGACAAGGGGACCCGCCGCGTTACCATTCACCTGCCCTATGACAAGGCTGGTCTGCTGGATAGCTTGTACCGTGAGGCAAAAGTAGAAAGTGTAGAATACGATGCCACCATCGATGTGGTGGCGATCTGTACTCCGCGCGTGTTGGGTCAGCTGAAGGGATATGTGGAAAACTGGCAGGAGCCGAAGGAGGAGTGGGAATGAGCGAATTTCGCGTTCCTTTTCAGGCTGCAGACAGTGAATTCGTGGAGAAACGTTCCCGTTTTATCGGGCATCTATGGCCCATCGAATCCGAGGAGGAGGCGCAGGCCCATATCCGGCAGGTAAAAAAGCAGTATCATGATGCCAGGCATAACTGCTGGTGCTATCTGTTGGGGCAGAATGTGCTGCGCTATTCCGACGACGGTGAGCCGCAGGGAACGGCAGGTCAGCCCATGCTGAATGTGTTTCAGCGGGAGAATGTGACCAATGTCTGCTGCGTGGTGACCCGATATTTTGGCGGGATCCTGCTGGGTGCCGGTGGATTGACTCGTGCCTATTCCAAGAGCGCACGGGATACGCTGGCCGTTGCCGGTGTGGCCACCATGGGCCTTTGGACACAGGTGCAGGTCCCCTGCAGCTATCCGCTGCTGGAGCGGATGAAGCTGGAGATTGCCGCACTGGGCGGCATTCTGGATGATGTGACCTACGGTGCGGATATCCAACTGCTGGTGTCATTGCCGGATGGTCAGGCAGAGGCTTTGCAGCTTCGTTTGACGGAACTGTCTGCCGGCAGTATGCACCTGACGGTGCTGGGAGAGGACTACCGTCCCGGCTTGCGGGAGGAAATCTGATTTTCCCGGGAAATATGATACAAAAAAGAGTAGCCGAAGCAATTTGCTTCGGCTACTCTTTTTTAATGATGAAAAGGGAAATTGCTTTACAGATTAGAACAGACCGGTGATCTTGCCGTTCTCGTCCACATCGATCTTCTCGGCAGAGGGGACCTTGGGCAGACCGGGCATGGTCATGATGTCGCCGGTCAGAGCAACCAGGAAACCGGCACCGGCAGAGACCTTCAGGTTGCGGACGGTGATGGTGAAGTTGCGGGGAGCGCCCAGCAGGGTCTGATCATCGGAGAAACTGTACTGCGTCTTGGCCATGCAGATGGGCAGCTTATCAAAGCCCAGAGCCTCCAGCTCGGCCAGCTGCTTGCGGGCATTGGCGGTCAGAGCAACACCGTCAGCGCGGTAGATGTTCTTGGCGATCTTGTTGAGCTTGGTCTCAATGCTGTCCTCCACGTCGTAGGCATAGGAGAAGTTGTTGGGCTGCTCGCACAGGCGCAGGACTTCCTCAGCCAGAGCCTTGCCGCCCTCGCCGCCCTTTGCCCAAACCTCGGACAGAGCAACGTTGACGCCCAGCTCACGGCACTTATCTTCCACCAGCTTCAGCTCGGCAGCGGTATCGGTGGGGAAGGCATTGATGGCAACCACGCAGGGCAGCTTAAACACGGTGGTGATGTTCTCCACGTGCTGCAGCAGGTTGGGCAGACCCTTCTCCAGAGCTTCCAGATTCTCCTTGTTCAGGTCAGCCTTGGCGACGCCGCCATGGTTCTTCAGTGCGCGGACAGTGGCCACCACGACAACGGCAGAGGGCTTCAGACCGGCCAGACGGCACTTAATATCCAGGAACTTCTCGGCACCCAGGTCAGCACCGAAACCGGCCTCGGTCACGGCGTACTCGCCCAGACGCAGAGCCATGCGGGTAGCCATGACGCTGTTGCAGCCGTGTGCAATGTTGGCGAAGGGGCCACCATGGATGAAGGCAGGAGTGCCTTCCAGAGTCTGAACCAGGTTGGGCTTCAGCGCATCCTTCAGCAGGGCAGCCATAGCGCCCTCAGCCTTCAGATCGTGAGCGGTGACGGGCTTGCCATCAAAGGTGTAGGCGACCACCATGCGGCCCAGACGGGCCTTCAGATCGGGAATATCGGAAGACAGGCACAGAACAGCCATGATCTCGCTGGCAACGGTGATGTCAAAGCCATCCTCGCGGGGCACGCCCTGCATACGGCCGCCCAGACCGTTGATGATGTTGCGCAGCTGGCGGTCATTCATATCCACGCAGCGCTTCCAGACGATGCGCTTAATATCAATATTCAGAGCATTGCCCTGCTGAATGTGGTTATCCAGCATAGCGGCCATCAGGTTATTGGCAGCACCAATGGCATGGAAGTCACCGGTGAAGTGCAGATTGATATCCTCCATAGGAACCACCTGAGCATAGCCGCCGCCGGCAGCGCCGCCCTTCACACCAAAGACGGGGCCCAGGCTGGGCTCGCGCAGTGCCACAACAGAGCTCTTGCCAACCTTGCGCAGACCATCGGCCAGACCAACAGTAGTGGTAGTCTTGCCCTCACCGGCAGCGGTGGGGTTGATAGCGGTTACCAGGATCAGCTTACCATCGGGACGGGTGTTCTCACGCAGCAGACGATAATCCACTTTTGCCTTGTGATTGCCGTACAGTTCCAGATACTGCTCCTCCACACCGGCCACCTTGGCGATTTCGGTGATGGGCTTCATGGTGCACTGCTGTGCAATTTCGATATCAGTCAGAAAAGCCATTGGAATCATCCTCCTCATTTGTTATATGGAATCGTTATAGTTTGTTGTGGTGTCCGACATGGCATGTCGGACACCACGCAATCTCATATAGAACTATAACTGCTCGGAGTGAGAAAGTCAACCACTAAATGAGAAAAAATTCTCACTGATTGAAAAAATTATTTAGGTGTTGCTGCCGCTGGTGCTGCGCAGGGTCACATCGTGGTAGCCGCCCTCCACAATACTGGTGGCAGACACCAGAGTGAGCTTAGCATCTCTCTGGAAATCGGGAATATTCAGGGAGCCGCAGTTGCACATGGTGGACTTGACCTTATACAGGCTGCGGGCCACATTGTCCTGCAGGGAACCGGCGTAGGTGACATAGGAGTCAACACCTTCCTCGAAAGCCAGGGAGTTCTTGCCGCCCAAGTCATAGCGCTGCCAGTTTCTGGCGCGGTTGGAGCCTTCGCCCCAGTACTCCTTGACATAGATGCCGTTGACCAACAGCTTGGGCGTGGGGGATTCATCGAAGCGGGCAAAGTAGCGGCCCAGCATCATAAAGTCAGCACCCATAGCCAGAGCCAAGGTCATGTGATAGTCATGGACGATACCGCCATCGGAGCAGATGGGAACATAGATGCCGGTCTCGCGGAAGTACTCATCACGGGCGGCAGAAACTTCAATCAGAGCGGTAGCCTGACCACGGCCAATGCCCTTGGTCTCACGGGTGATGCAGATGGAGCCGCCGCCGATACCGACCTTGATGAAGTCGGCGCCGGACTCGGCCAGGAAACGGAAGCCTTCGCGGTCCACCACGTTACCGGCGCCAACCTTAACGGAATCGCCGTACTTCTCTCGGATGAAATCAATGGTGGCCTTCTGCCAGTAGGAATAACCTTCAGAGGAGTCGATGCACAGCACATCGGCACCGGCCTCGATCAGAGCGGGAACACGCTGGGCGTAGTCACGGGAGTTGATGCCGGCACCCACCAAATAACGCTTCTCGGCGTCCTGCAGAGCCAGAGGATGTTCTTTGCGATCGGCATAGTCCTTGCGGAACACGAAATACATCAGGCAGCCGTTGTCGTCCACGATGGGCAGGGTATTCAGTTTGTTGTCCCAGATGATGTTGTTGGCTTCCTTCAGGGTGGTGGAGGCAGGTGCGGTCACCAGCTTCTCCAAAGGAGTCATGAACTCGCGGACGGGAGTGGACAGCTCCATGCGGCTAACACGATAGTCACGGCTGGTGACAATGCCCAGCAGTTTGCCGTTGGGGCTGGCATCTTCAGTGATGGCCACGGTGGAGAAGCCGTTCTTTTCCTTCAGCGCCAGAATATCGGCCAGAGTGTTATCGGGAGTCAGGTTGGAAGCACTGACCACGAAACCGGCCTTGTGACTCTTAACGCGACGGACCATGGCGGCCTCATCCTCGATAGACTGAGAACCGTAGATGAAGGAGAGACCACCCTCCTTGGCCAGTGCAATGGCCAGCGTATCATTGGAGACGGACTGCATGATAGCGGAGACCATGGGGATATTCAGGCTGATGGGACACTCTTCCTGACCCTTGCGAAATTTTACCAGAGGAGTTTTAAGAGACACGGCATCGGGAATGCAGTGCTCGCTGGTGTAACCGGGGACCAGCAGGTACTCACTAAAAGTGTGAGAGGGCTCGGAATAATAGAAAGCCATAGGATGATTCCTCCTTACTTAAAATACTTAACAGCGGAAGTGAACAGATGCATATCGTACTGATCGGGTACATTGCGATACAGAGCGGGGCCGATGCGCTCACTATGACCCATCTTGCCCAGCACGCGGCCATCGGGGGAGAGAATGCCTTCAATGGCGCAGATGGAGCCGTTGGGGTTGTAAGCAGTATCCATGGAGGGCTGACCGGCCAGGTCCACATACTGGGTAGCGATCTGACCGTTCTTGGCCAGCTGCTCCACCAGTTCAGGGGAGGCCAGGAAGCGTCCCTCACCATGGGAGATCGGCACGGTATAGATCTGACCAACCTCCACGCCGGAGAGCCAGGGGGACTTGGTGGAGCAGATCCGGGTGCGTACCAGCTTGGACTGGTGGCGGCCGATGGTGTTATAAGTCAGAGTGGGGCAGGTATCGTCCATATCCAGAATCTTGCCGTAGGGAACCAGGCCCAGCTTGATCAGCGCCTGGAAACCGTTGCAGATACCCAGCATCAGGCCGTCGCGCTGCTCCAGCAGAGCGGTGACCTGCTCCTTCACGGAGGGATTGCGGAAGAATGCGGTGATAAACTTGGCAGAGCCATCGGGCTCGTCACCGCCGGAGAAACCGCCGGGGATGACCACCATCTGCGCGGTCTCCAGTGCCTTGGCAAAATCTTCTACGCTGCGGGATACATCGTCAGCAGTCAGGTTGCGGATCACCTTGATTTCAGCATCGGCACCGGCCAGCATCAGGGCGCGCTGGGTATCGTACTCGCAGTTGGTGCCGGGGAAGACAGGGATCAGCGCCTTGGGACGGGCCACCTTCACGGCAGGTGCTGCGGGAGTGAACTCTGCGGTGTAAGCGAATGCGGGGGCATCCTTGGTGGGAGCCACGGCCTTGGTGGGATAGATATCCTCCAGAACGGCATCGTTGATATCGCGCAGCTCCAGCAGGCAGACCTTGTCCTCGCCCAGAGCGATAACGGGCTCTGCGGTGGTGGTACCCAGTACGGGCAGACCGGCCACAGACTCGGTCAGTTCGGCCACCAGAGCACCGGGCATGGGGGAGTACCAGTCGAAAGCATTCTCGGCAGCGGAGAAGCCGATCTCATTACCGAAGGACATCTTCATGACGGCCTCGGCCAGCCCCTGCTCCACAGCCCAGGCAGCGGCAACCTTGCCCTGCTGTGCCAGTGCGTGGAACTGTTCCCAGGCGGCCTTCTGTGCCTCAGGCGTCTCACCGTAGAACAGGCAAACGGGATGATCGGCCTGCTTGAATTCACAGGTCAGCACATCGCTGGCCAGTGCGGGAGCCACGGCGAAGGAGATGAGGGTGGGGGGGACATCCTTATCCAGGAAGGAGCCAGACATGGAGTCTTTACCACCGATGGCAGCGGCGCCCAGCTCCAGCTGTGCATCCAGTGCACCCAGCAGAGCGGCGAAGGGCTTGCCCCAGCGCAGGGACTCGTTGCGCAGCTTCTCAAAGAACTCCTGCAGAGACAGGTATGCCTTCTTATAATCTGCACCGGCAGCCACGATCTTGGCCACAGAGGTGTAGATGGAGCTATGTGCGCCGGTATAGGGATCGGCGGACATCTGCTCGGGATCGAAACCCCAAGCCATGATGCTGCCCTGCTGCGTGGCCTGACCGGGCAGAACCGGGAGCAGAGCGGCCATTGCCTGAGCGGGGGTGGTCTGGGTGCGGCCGCCGAAAGGCATCAGCAGACTGCCGGCACCGATGGAACCGTCGAAACGTTCCACCAGACCGCGGCGGCTGGCGCTGGCCAGATTACCGGCCATCTCGCGCAGAGAGGCGGGGCGGGTGGGAAGTTCCTTCTTATTTTCGGGAACGGCAACGGTAGCATGCTTGGCAGCACCGTTGGTATCCAGGAATGCGCGGGAGAGGTTGGTGATGGTCTGGCCCTTCCAGTGCATCACCATGCGGGGAGACTCGGTGACCACGGCCACACGGTAGGCCTCCAGGTTTTCGGCCTGCGCAGCGGAGATGAAGGCGGCTTCATCCTCAGCAGCAACTACAACGGCCATGCGCTCCTGAGATTCGGAGATGGCCAGCTCCGTGCCGTCCAGACCCTCGTACTTCTTGCGTACGGCGTCCAACTCGATCTCCAGACCGGCAGCCAACTCACCGATGGCAACGGAAACACCACCGGCACCGAAGTCGTTGCAGCGCTTGATGAGACGGGTCACATCGCCGTTGCGGAACAGGCGCTGCAGCTTGCGCTCCTCGGGAGCGTTACCCTTCTGCACCTCACTGGCCATGGTGGTCAAGGACTTGAGGTTGTGGCTCTTGGAGGAGCCGGTGGCACCACCGATACCGTCACGGCCGGTGCGGCCGCCCAGCAGGATCACCACATCGCCGGGTGCCGGACGCTCACGGCGCACATTGGCAGCAGGAGCGGCAGCCACAACTGCGCCGCACTCCAGGCGCTTGGCGATGTAGCCCTCGTGGTAGACCTCGGCCACATGACCGGTGGCCAGACCGATCTGGTTGCCGTAGGAGGAGTAACCTGCAGCGGCGGTCTGTGCCAGCTTACGCTGAGGCAGCTTGCCGGGCAGGGTATCTGCCAGAGCCTTGCGGGGATCGCCGCCGCCGGTGACGCGCATGGCCTGATGAACATAGGCGCGGCCGGACAGAGGATCGCGGATGCAGCCGCCGATACAGGTGGCAGCTCCGCCGAAAGGCTCGATCTCCGTGGGATGGTTGTGGGTCTCGTTCTTGAACATCAGCAGCCAGTCCTGTGCCTCGTCATTGACTTCGGCGGTCACATGGATGGAGCAGGCATTGATTTCCTCGGACTCATCCAGCTCAGGCAGCATACCGCGCTTTTTCAGCACCTTGGTGCCGATGGTGGCGATGTCCATTAGAGTCTGAGGCCGCTTGGCAGCCTTCTCCTCACCGTAGACCTCCACGCGGGCAGCCAGATAACGCTGGTAGGCCTCAGCCACCTGAGCGGACTGGATGTCAGTGGAATCGATATGGGTGGAGAAGGTGGTGTGACGGCAATGGTCAGACCAGTAAGTATCCACCACACGGACCTCGGTGATGGTGGGGTCGCGCTTCTCTTCATCGCGGAAATAGGCCTGCAGGAACTTCAGATCATCCAGGTCCATGGCCAGACCCAGCTGATCCAGCAGATCGGCCAGACCGGCCTCGTCCAAGCCGATGAAGCCCTCCACTGTCTGCACGGAATCCGGCTGGTGATAGGGGATCACCAGAGTCTCGGGCAGTTCCAGTGCAGCCTCACGGCTCTCCACGGGGTTGATTACATGATGCTTGATGGCGGCAATGTCCTCCTCGGACAGAGTACCGTACAGAGCATAGACCTTAGCGGAGCAGATCAGGGGACGCTCACCCTGGCTCAGCATCTGGATGCACTGGGCGGCGGAGTCGGCGCGCTGATCAAACTGACCGGGCAGGGGTTCCACGGCAAATACAGCAGCAGCACCCTCTGCATCGATCTCATCGCTGACCAGATCAATCTGGGGCTCGGAGAACACCGTGCCCTTGGCATAGTCAAAGAGAGCGGCATCAATGCCCTCGGCATCGTAGCGATTCCAGAGGCGAATATCCTCCAGCTGCTGCAGACCGAGGAAGGAGCGGCAGTCCGCCAGCAGGCTGGCGGCTTCGGGAGCAAGTCCCGGCTTTTTCGTTACATATACCCGATAAACCATTATTTCTTTCCCTCCAGAGCGGCAAGCGCCTTTTTACCAATATCGTCACGACAATATTTGTTATCAAAATGAACCTGTTCCGCCAGCGCATAAGCCTCGCGGATCGCATCCGGCAGAGTTGCTGCGGTGGCGGTAACACCCAGCACGCGGCCGCCGGAGGTCAGCAGCTGACCATCCTTGCTGACGGCACCGGCCACATAGGTGCAGGCAGCGGCCGCTTCACTCATGGTGATGGGATAGCCCTTCTCATAGGAGAGGGGATAGCCATTGGAGGCCAGCACCACACAGCAGGCGGAATCGTCGGAGAATTCCACAGGAGTCTCGGCCAGGGTGCCGTTGGTGGTGGCCTGCATGATCTGCAGCAGATCGCTCTTGAGAAGCGGCAGGACCACCTGCGTCTCCGGATCGCCGAAGCGGCAGTTATACTCAATGACCTTGGGGCCATCAGGCGTCAGCATCAGGCCGAAATAGAGGCAGCCGCGGAAGGGACGACCCTCCTGCGCCATGGCATCGATGGTGGGACGGAAGATAGTGTCCATACAGATCTGAGCGATCTCATCCGTGTAGTAGGGGTTGGGAGCGATGGTGCCCATACCGCCGGTATTGGGGCCCACATCACCGCTGCCTACGCGCTTGTGGTCCATGGAGGATACCATAGGAACCACCGTCTTGCCGTCGGTGAAGCTGAGCACAGAGACCTCGGGGCCGGTGAGAAACTCCTCAATGACCACGCAATTACCGGAATCACCGAAGATCTTATCCTCCATCATGGAGCGGACAGCCTCCTTGGCTTCTTCCAGCGTCTGGGCAATGATCACACCCTTACCCAGAGCAAGACCATCGGCCTTCACCACCACAGGGATGGAGCAGGTATCCAGATAGGCGTGTGCCTTCTCCAGCTCCGTAAAGGTCTCATAACGGGCGGTAGGGATGTTATACTTCTTCATCAGGTCCTTGGAGAAGGCCTTGCTGCTTTCGATGACAGCAGCCTTGGCGTCCGGACCGAAACAGGGGATACCGGCTGCAGTCAGCGCATCGACAGCGCCCAGAGCCAGAGGATCGTCGGGAGCGACGATAGCATAATCCACCTGATGGGCCAGTGCAAATTCCACCTGTGCGGAAATGTCCTTGGCACCGATAGAGGGCACACAGACGGCATCGGCAGCAATGCCGCCATTGCCGGGCAAAGCATAGATCTGTGCATCGGGATGATGCTTGCGCAGCGCCTTGATGATGGCGTGCTCGCGGCCTCCGCCGCCAATTACAAGAAGGTTCATAGCAGATCTCCTATATATTTATGTACCAAAAGAAGAGGGACAGAGTCCCTCTTCAGTTTTTTAGTGGTGGAACAACCGCATACCGGTGAAGCACATCACCATGCCATACTTATCGGCAGTGGAGATGACATGATCATCGCGGATGGATCCGCCGGGCTCGGCGATATACTGCACGCCGGACTTGCGGGCGCGTTCTACATTGTCACCGAAGGGGAAGAAGGCATCAGAACCAACCACCACACCGGACTGGGTGGCGATCCATGCTTTCTTTTCTTCGGCGGTCAGCACTTCGGGCTTGACCTTAAAGGTGTTCTGCCATACGCCTTCTGCCAGCACATCCTCATACTCATCGGAGGTATAGATGTCGATGGCATTGTCGCGATCGGCGCGGCGGATATTGTCTACGAACTGCAGACCCAGTACTTTGGGATGCTGACGCAGATACCAGTTGTCGGCCTTCTGACCGGCCAGACGGGTGCAGTGGATGCGGCTCTGCTGCCCGGCGCCAACACCGATGGCCTGACCGTCCTTCACATAGCAGACGGAGTTGGACTGGGTATACTTCAGGGTAATGAGAGCCACGATCATATCGATCTTGGCCTGCTGAGGCAGCTCTTTCTCCTGGGTCACAATGTTGCTCAGCAGGGACTCGTCGATTTTGAAATCGTTATGACCCTGCTCAAAGGTGATACCAAACACATCCTTGCACTCCTGTGCAGGAGCTTCATAGCAGGGATCGATCTTGATCACATTGTAACCGCCCTTTTTCTTGCTCTTCAGAATTTCCAGGGCTTCATCGGTATAGCCGGGGGCAATGATACCGTCAGACACCTCATCCTTCAGATAACGGGCAGTGTCACCATCACAGATGTCGGACAGAGCGGCCCAGTCACCGTAGGAGCACAGACGGTCTGCACCGCGTGCGCGGATATAGGCGCAGGCGATGGGGGAGAGTTCCTTCTCCTGATCCACAAAGTAGATCTTCTTGTCCGTCTCACTCAGGGGCAGGCCCACTGCGGCACCTGCGGGAGAGACATGCTTGAAGCTGGCGGCGGCGGGCAGGCCGGTGGCCTCCTTCAGCTCCTTGACCAGCTGCCAGGAGTTGAAGGCGTCCAGCAGATTGATATAACCGGGCCGGCCATTGAGCACCTCAAAGGGCAGATCGGAACCGTCCTTGCAGTAGACACTGGCAGGCTTCTGGTTGGGATTACAGCCGTATTTCAATTCCAAATGTGTCATATTATCAATCTCCCAAATTCTTGTTAAACAGCGTTACCTGACCCTGTACATTGGCGTACAGGGAGACCTTGTTGTCACCGTTCAAAGCGGCCCAGACCTCATCGGGCTCGGGCATGCTGACGGCTACCGGCTCACCAGCGAAGGTGGGCAGAGGAGTTCCATCACCCTGATAGGTGCTGATGAAATAACCCATTCCCTCATCGCAGCCCTCATAGCAGAAGAACTCACGCAGGCAGCGGCCGTCCTTATGCTTCAGGATGGACATCTCAAAGCTGCCATCGGAATGAATGAGGGCGGAGATGCGGGGCGTCCAGTTGGGCTCGTCCGGCTCGTAGGCACGGGTCATCAATGCGGCCCGGAAATCGCCGTGATCGCGGATGGTATCGGTCTGGTCGCCGTTGGTAACGATCAGATCATCCCCCATCTTGCGGACGGGATGATAGATGATCAGGGAGGGGTCCTGCAGCTTGGCGGGGTCATGGGCCTCGGTACGGATACCGTCTTCCGTGGGAACGAACACGCGGTTGCGGCTGTTCTCGCTGCGGCCCATAATGAAATAATAAACACGGTCCTTGCCCACCACGATGCCGCGGCCGGGATAGGAAGTATTTTTCAGAAGAGTCAGAAGATCAGTCATGGTTTTGCTCCTTTTCCTTCAGAATATTGGCGCTGACCTGCTGTGCGGCCTGAGGGAGCAGCAGCCATTCGGCTTGCTGCATGACACGCAGCTGCAGCGTTTCGGGCGTATCATCGGGCTGGATCTCCACTGCCTTCTGCAGCAGGATCCGACCGCCATCGGGGATCTCGTTGACAAAATGTACCGTAGCACCGGTGACTTTGACACCCTTTTCCAGTGCGGCCTCATGGACTTTCAGACCATACATGCCTTTTCCACAGAAGGAGGGGATCAAAGAGGGGTGCACATTGAGGATCCGCTCCGGCCAACGGGAGGTAAAGCCCTCACTGAGGATACTCATAAAGCCGGCCAGAATGATCAAATCAATGTGATACTCCTCCAGCAGGGCCTGGATCCCGGCCTCAAAGGCGGTTTGAGAACCGGTTTCTTTCCGGGAGACCACATGGCCGGGGACGCCGGCATTGGCGGCCCGCTGCAGTGCATAGGCACCGGGCTGGGAAGAGATGACCAGGGAGATCTTGCCGCTGGTGAGCTTTCCTGCGGCCTGAGCATCCAGCAGGGCCTGCAGATTGGTGCCGCCGCCAGAGACAAACACAGCGATATTGACACAGTTCATGTACGATCCTCCTGTTTCCATCAGGATCAATACAACTCGATCTTCTCGCTGCCTTCAACGATCTCACCGATCACATAGGCATCACAGCCATTGGCCTGGAAGGAGGCGATGGCCTTCTCAGCCGTCTCGGCGCTGACCACGACGGCCATGCCCACACCCATGTTATAGGTGTTGAACATATCACGCTCGGAGATGCCGCCTTTTTCCTGCAGCAGCTTGAAGATGGCAGGAATACGGATGTTGTCCTTCTTGATTTTGGCACAGAGGCCGTCGGGCATCACGCGGGGCACATTCTCATAGAAGCCGCCGCCGGTAATGTGGCTGATGCCGTGGATCTCGGAGACCTCCAGAGCAGCCAGCACAGGCTTGACATAGATAATGGTGGGAGTCAGCAGAGCCTCGCCCAGAGTTTTGCCCAGCTGGGGATAGAACTCGTTGAGATCGCAGTTCTCCACATCGAAGACCTTGCGGACCAGAGAATATCCGTTGGAATGGAAACCGGAGGAGGGCAGGGCCAACACCACATCACCGGCCTTCATCTGATTCTGGTCGATGATCTTGGACTTGTCCACAATACCCACAGAGAAACCGGCCAGATCATAGTCCTCGGCAGTCATGGTGCCGGGATGCTCTGCAGTCTCACCGCCGATCAGAGCGCAGCCGGCCTGCACGCAGCCTTCTGCGACACCGGAGACCAGCGTAGCCACTTTCTCGGGCTCATTCTTGCCAATGGCAATATAGTCCAGGAAAAACAGGGGCTTTGCACCGCAGCAGACGATGTCGTTAACACACATGGCTACACAGTCGATACCCACTGTGTCATGGCGATCCATCAGCTGGGCGATGCGCTGCTTGGTGCCGACACCATCGGTGCCGGAGATCAGCACAGGCTCCTTCATACCGGTCAGATCGGGGGCAAACAGGCCGCCGAAACCGCCCAGATCGGAGACAACACCGGGGATCATGGTACGGGCCACATGCTTCTTCATCAGCTTGACGCCCTCATAGCCGGCCTCGATATTGACACCTGCAGCTGCGTAGGCAGCGGAATGCGAATTATTCATAATAAATTATTCCTTTCCGGTCCAGCAGTAGGTGCAGACCTTATCACGATCGATACCAATGGACTCCAGAAGTCCCTCCAGAGACTGATAGCCCAGAGAGTCGAAGCCCAGTTTTTTGCAGATGCTCTTGAGCAGGCACTGGCCGCGCTCGGTAGAACTGTCGGCATATTCCTCAATATGCTTTTGCCCTTCGTCACCCTCCAACTCCTGAATGGTGCGCCGTGCCAGAAGATCCATATCGGAATTACCGCGGGAGAAATTCAGGTACTTGCAGCTATACATGATGGGCGGGCAGGCAGAACGCATATGCACTTCCTTGGCACCGGATTCATAGAGGAATTCCACCGTCTCCTGCAGCTGCGTACCACGGACGATAGAGTCATCCACAAACAGCAGCTTTTTGCCCTGGATCAGTTCGGGAACAGGGATCTGCTTCATTTTAGCCACCTGATTGCGCACCTGCTGATTGGCGGGTGTGAAAGAACGGGGCCAGGTAGGGGTATACTTGACAAAGGGGCGTGCAAAGTCTTTGTCACATTCATTGGCATAGCCGATGGCGTGGGGAACGCCGGAATCGGGGACGCCGGCCACATAGTCCACATCGGGCATGGTACCCCGCTCCCGCTCATTCCGGGCCATAATGTGACCGTTGCGATAACGCATCACTTCCACATTAACGCCCTCATAGTTGGAGTTAGGGTAGCCGTAATAGGTCCACAGGAAACCGCAGATCTTCATATCCTTGCCGGCCGGGGAGATGGTCTCATAGCCGTCACGGGAGATGCGCACGATTTCACGGGGACCCAACTCATAGGCATCATCGTAGTCCAGCTTGTGATAGGCGAAGGACTCGAAGGAAACGCAATAGGCATCCTCCCGCTTGCCGATAAGAACAGGCAGGCGGCCCATCTTATCGCGGGCGGCAATGATCTCGTCATTGGCCGTCAGCAACAGGATGGTCATAGAACCGTCGATCACATCCTGCGCGTGCAGGATGCCGGAAACCAAATCATCCTTCTGGTTGATCAGCGCGGCGGTCAGTTCCGTGGAATTGACCTTGCCGGAACTCATAGCCATAAACTGATGGCCGTGGTCGGAGTAGTAACGCTCCACCAGTTCCTCGGCATTGTTGATGATGCCGACAGTGGTGATGGCATACAGGCCCAGATGGGAACGGACCAGCAGAGGCTGGGGATCACTGTCACTGATGCAGCCGATACCACTGCAGCCGCAGACCTCAGACAAAGAATCCTCAAATTTGGTGCGGAAGGGAGTGTTTTCAATGTTATGAATCTCCCGCTGGAACCCCCGATTGGTATCGTGAAGTACCATTCCACCTCGGCGGGTGCCGAGGTGGGAATGATAGTCAGTACCAAAAAATACATCCAGAGTGATGTCGCGGCTGGATACCGCGCCGAAGAAACCGCCCATTATGCAAAGAACAGACCGTTCAGGGTCATGGGATCGATATACTGACCGTCCTTATATACACGCATATTGCCGGAGGCCACTTCATCGATCAGCATGACGCTTCCATCGGGAGCATAGCCGAACTCAAACTTGATGTCATACAGTTCCAGACCCTTTTCGGCCAGATCGTCAGCCACGATTTTGGTGATCTGCTGGGTCATAGCCTTCAGATCCTCATACTGCTGCTCGGTCATCACGCCGATGGCAACCAGAGCATCCTTGGTGATCAGGGGATCACCCTTCTCGTCGTCCTTCAGGGTGGTCTCCACATAGTAGGGCAGAGGGGAGCCGGACTCAATCAGAGCACCGTAGCGGCGAATGAAGGAACCCACAGCGCGGGTGCGGCAGATGACCTCCAGGCCCTTACCGAACACCTTGGCAGGAAGAACTTCCATGGTGGTATTGGCCAGATCGGCAGTGACATAGTGGGTCTTGATGCCGGCGGCATTGATTTTCTCGAAGAAATAGATGGACATACGCAAATTCACATCGCCCACACCCTCGATGGTCAGGCCGACAGAGTTTTCGCCGGGATCAAACACGCCGTCCTTGCCGGTGCAGTCATCCTTAAACTTCAGCAGATAGTTGCCGTTATCCAGTGCAAAGACGTCCTTGGTTTTGCCAGTGTAAACAGGTTTCATTGTGATATCCTCCATGTCAAATTAATTGATTTATAAAAATGGTTTGTGAACTTACTGATAGCGTGCACGCAGCTCAGCATCGGCCTCCAAAACGGCAGCGGTATCCTTGGCACGGCCCTGAGCCAGCTTCTCGGCCAGTGCGGCATCGGTAACAGCCATGATTTGAATGGCAAGCAGAGCGGCGTTCTTGGCGCCGTTGATACCGACAGTGGCCACAGGGATACCGGGAGGCATCATAACGGTAGAAAGGAGGGCATCCGTTCCATCCAGATTGCTGGAGGAACAGGGGATGCCGATCACGGGCAAAGTGGTGTTGGCAGCCAGGGCGCCAGCCAGATGTGCGGCCATGCCTGCAGCAGCAATGAGAACAGAAAAGCCGCTCTCCCGCGCCGTAGCAGCAAACTCTCTTGCCTGGTCCGGACAACGGTGAGCGGATAAAACGCGCACTTCAATAGACACACCATACTCCTGCAGCACGGTGATGGCTTTTTCGACAATGGGCAGATCGGATTTGCTTCCCATGACGATACCAACTTTGCTCATGAAAGAACCCTCCTCAAGATATAAAATAGGCGCTCCAACATCAAACGGATGGTGGAACGCCTAAATGGTCGGCATCAGATATAATCAGACGCCCTCTCTTTGATCCATTTTGGTACTCCGCTGCTCCGCTTGTTACAAAGAATATAACTGCAATTAGTATAGCATACAGAATCCTTTTTGCAAAGACAAAAAAGCGGAAAACCTGTCAAAAGGAACCACTTGGAATTTGTTAGGAATATACAACAAAAACCGGGAAAATCGATAGCGGACATTAAGGTTGCTAATGTCACTAAAAACAAGTTCGGAAAGAGAGGAAAAACTGTCGAAAAAGAAGGTTGGTTATTCTTGACTTATTCCTTCTAATTGTGTTATCCTGTTAAAAATTATGCGTATCGATACAAGATATAGATGGGGAGAGAGGAAGGAACTATGGAAGGCCTGTTCAAGCATGCATCTGTTTATGTGGCAGAAAATGGTGCGTTTGAAACGCGTGATATGGCTGTTGTTTCCGGTATCTTGGATTGTGCAGGGGATACTATTTTCTCCACCCCTGTGTATGATGCCTCTACCTGTGTGATATTACCCGGTTTCGTGGATGTTCATGTGCATCTGCGGGAGCCGGGCTTTTCTTATAAAGAGACCATCACATCCGGTACAAAAGCGGCAGCCAGAGGCGGATATACGGTGGTTTGTGCCATGCCGAACCTGAATCCTGTTCCGGACGAAATGTCCACGCTGCAGCCCCAACTGGACCTGATCCGGCAGGGGGCACTGGTGCGTGTGATCCCCTATGGTGCCATTACCCGCGGTGAGCACGGGAAGGAACTGGCTGACATGGAGGCGATGGCTCCCTATGTGGTGGGTTTTTCCGATGACGGACGCGGCGTGCAGAGCGATGAAATGATGTGCGCAGCCATGAGAAAGGCGAAGGAACTGGGTAAGCTGATCGTAGCCCACTGCGAGGACAATTCCCTGCTGCGGGGCGGCTATATTCATGACGGTGCCTATGCAGCGGCCCACGGACATCGCGGGATCTGCTCAGAGTCCGAGTGGCGGCAGATCCAGCGGGATATTGAGCTGGTGCGCCGTACCGGATGCGGATATCATGTCTGCCACATCTCCACCAAGGAGAGTGTGGAGCTGATCCGTCAGGCAAAACGTGAAGGATTGGATGTCACCTGTGAGACCGGGCCCCACTACCTGCTGATGGATGACAGTATGCTGCAGGAGGATGGCCGCTTTAAGATGAACCCCCCTTTGCGTGACAGGGCAGATCGTGAGGCACTGCTGGCCGGCATCTGCGACGGCACCATCGATATGATCGCCACCGACCACGCACCCCATAGTGCCGATGAGAAGGGGAGAGGTCTGGAGAAGAGCGCCATGGGTATCGTGGGCCTGGAGACTGCGTTCCCGCTGCTGTACACCTATCTGGTCAAACCCGGCGTGATCACCATGGAAAAATTGATGGAGCTGATGTATGTCAATCCCTGCCGCCGGTTCGGGATCGAGAACAGCATGAAGCACGGCAATTTTACGGTATTTGATCTGGAGAAAACCTATAAGATCGATCCGGCAGAATTCTTGTCTGCTGGCAAGGCGACCCCCTTTACAGGTTGGGATGTGAGCGGAAGATGCCTGTTGACTGTGTCGCAGGGCAAGGTCGTGTGGGACAGCGGCGAACTGCAGCCTGTATGAGAAGGAAGTAAATTAAATTTTTAGATATATCGCGAAAAGGGAGTATGCATTATGGCAAAGAGAACTGACATCAAAAAGATCATGATCATCGGCTCCGGCCCCATCGTTATCGGTCAGGCTGCGGAGTTCGACTATGCAGGCACCCAGGCCTGCCTGGCACTGAAGGAAGAGGGCTATGAGGTGGTTCTGGTGAACTCCAACCCCGCCACCATCATGACCGATACCAGCATTGCGGACAAGGTCTATATGGAGCCTCTGACGCTGGAGTATGTGGCCCGTATCCTGCGCCACGAGCGTCCCGACGCCATCATTCCCGGCATCGGCGGCCAGACCGGTCTGAACCTGGCCATGCAGCTGGAGGCTAAGGGTGTTTTGAAGGAGTGCCGCGTGGAGCTGCTGGGTACCCCCAGCGCCAGCATTGAGCGCGCTGAGGACCGTGAGCTGTTCAAAGAACTGTGCCAGGAGATCGGTGAGCCGGTCATCCCCTCCGAGATCACCTATAATCTGGACGAGGCCATCCGTGCTGCTGAGGAGATCGGCTATCCCGTGGTGCTGCGCCCGGCCTTTACGCTGGGCGGTACCGGCGGTGGCTTTGCTTACAACCGTGAGGAACTGATCGAGGTCGGTACCAATGCCTTCCGTCTGTCTCCCGTGCATCAGGTGCTGATCGAAAAGAGCGTGAAGGGCTATAAGGAGATCGAGTTCGAGGTGATGCGCGACGGCAACGACCATGCCATCACCATCTGCGGCATGGAAAATATCGATCCTGTGGGTGTCCACACCGGCGACTCCATTGTGGTGGCCCCCATCATGACCCTCAATGAGCACGATCTGAAGATGCTCAACGACAGCGCCATCAAGATCATCCGTGCCCTGAAGATCGAGGGCGGCTGTAACGTGCAGTTTGCACTCAATCCCACCACCTCCGAGTACTTCCTTATTGAGGTCAATCCCCGCGTCTCCCGCTCCTCCGCACTGGCTTCCAAGGCATCCGGCTATCCCATCGCCCGTGTGACGGCCAAGATCGCCGTTGGTATGAGCCTGGAGGAGATCTCTATTGCCAATACCAATGCCGCCTTTGAGCCCCGCCTGGACTATGTGGTGGCCAAGCTGCCCCGCTTCCCCTTTGATAAGTTCGCTGCCGCCAGCAACCTGCTGGGTACCCAGATGAAGGCCACCGGCGAGGTCATGGGCATCGGTAATACGCTGGAGGAGTGCCTGCTGAAGGCAGTGCGCTCCCTGGAAATCGGTGTGTGCCATTTCCATATGCCCAAGTTTGATCAGAAGACCAAGGAGGAACTGATGGAGTATATCTCCCAGTTCCGCGACGATACCATCTATGCAGTGGCCCAGCTGATGCGCATGGGCGTTTCTGTGGAGGAACTGCATAAGATCACCGCCATCACCCCATTCTTCCTGGAGTCCATCCAGAAGATCATCCGCTTTGAGGATGTGGTCCGTGCCAATCCCGGCGATCTGGAGACGCTGCGTGAGGCCAAGAAGATGGGCTTCTCTGATCCCTTCATTGCCAAGCTCTGGAACACTACCGAGGCAATGGTCTACGGTATGCGTAAGGAGAATCAGCTGTTCCCCGCCTTCTGCATGGTGGATACCTGCCATACCGGTGCCTATATCCCTTACTTCTACTCCAGCTACAGCGGTGAGAATCAGTCCATCCGCACCGAGAAGGAGAAGAAGGTGGTGCTGGGCGCAGGTCCCATCCGTATCGGTCAGGGTGTGGAGTTCGACTACTCCACCGTCCATGCCGTGCAGACCATCAAGAAGGCCGGCTATGAGTCCATCATCATCAACAACAATCCCGAGACCGTTTCTACCGACTACACCACCGCCGATAAGCTGTACTTTGAGCCTCTGACTCCCGAGGATGTCAGCAACGTGCTGTGGTTTGAGCAGTGCGATGAGGTGATCGCCTCTCTGGGCGGCCAGACGGCCATCAATTTGGCAGCACCGCTGATGAATCGCGGTGCCAAGATCATCGGTACTGATGTGGCCGCCATTGACCGCGCCGAGAACCGCGATGCCTTTGAGAAGCTGCTGAGCTCTCTGAATATTCCCCAGCCCAAGGGCACTGCCGTGACCACTCTGGAAGATGGCCTGAAGGCCGCTGAGCAGATCGGTTATCCTGTGCTGGTGCGTCCCAGCTTCGTGCTGGGTGGCCGCGCTATGGAGATCGTGTCCAACGAGGATATGCTGCGCCACTATCTGAAGAATGCTGTAGAGATCGATGCCGATAAGCCCGTGCTGGTGGATAAGTACATCTCCGGCCGCGAGGTGGAGGTGGATGCCATCTGCGATGGCAGCAATGTCTTCGTGCCCGGTATCATGGAGCTGGTCGAGCGTACCGGTGTCCACTCCGGTGACTCCATCAGTGTCTATCCCTCCTTCAGCATCTCCGACAAGGTGAAGGGCACCATCCTGACCTATGCCAAGAAGCTGGGTCTGGGCATTGGCATCGTGGGCCTGTATAACATTCAGTTCATCGTGGACGCCAATGATGATGTCTATATCATCGAGGTGAACCCCCGTTCTTCCCGTACCGTACCCTTCCTGTCCAAGGTCACCGGCTACTCTTTGGCGGATATTGCCACGGAAGTGATCCTGGGCAGAAGCCTGAAGGAGCAGGGTATCTTCGATCTGTATCCGGAGGAGAAGAAGCGTTGGTATGTAAAGACCCCCGTGTTCTCCTTCGCCAAGATCCGCGGTCTGGATACCTATCTGTCCCCCGAGATGAAGTCCACCGGTGAGGCCATCGGTTATGATAAGAAGCTGCACCGCGCCATGTACAAGGCACTGGATGCGGCCGGTATGCACCTGCAGAACTACGGTACTGTGCTGGTGACTCTGGCAGATGAAGATAAGAAGGAGGCCCTGCCTCTGGTCCGTCGTTTCTATGACATGGGCTTTAATATTGAGGCCACTGCCGGTACTGCCGCCTTCCTGAAGGAGAACGGTATCCGTACCCGCGTGCGCGGCAAGATCTCCGAAGGCAGCGAGGAGATTCTGGAGTCCATCCGTGCCGGCTATGTCAGCTATGTGATCAATACCCGCGGCATCTTCGCCGGCAACCATCTGGCAGACGGTGCTGCAATCCGCCGCTGCGCTGTGGAAAATGCAGTGACCACGTTTACCTCTCTGGATACGGTCCGTATCGTACTGGACGTGCTGGAGGAGATCACCAACAAGGTCTCCACCATCGATGCAGAGTAAAGGAGCAGTTATGCAGCAGAGCATTTTTGAGATCTGCGTGAACCGTCCGCTCACGGAAACTACCTGGGAGATGGTGCTTCGGGGCGATACCTCCGCCATCACCCATCCCGGTCAGTTTATCAACATCAAGCTGGAGGGCTATTATCTGCGCAGACCCATCTCCGTCTGTGACTGGAACGGGGAGACCGTCACCATCCTGTATAAGATTCTGGGTCATGGCACTGAGGCAATGACCCATATGACTCCCGGCCAGAAGCTGGATATTCTCACAGGTCTCGGCAACGGCTACGATCCGGAGAAGAGCGGGGATGCACCCCTGCTGGTAGGCGGCGGTGTGGGAATTCCTCCGCTGTACGGTCTGGCCCGCCGCCTGCGTGGAGAGGGAAAGACTGTCACTGCCGTATTGGGCTACAATACGGCCAGTGAACGGTTCTATGTAGAGAAGTTTGAGGAGTTGGGCGTGTCCGTCCATGTGCTGACGGCGGACGGCACTGCCGGCGCAAAGGGACTGGTAACCGACGGTATGGAGCAGGTGGAGGAGTATACCCATCTGTATACCTGTGGTCCGGAGCCTATGCTGAAGGCGGTGTATGCCCATTGCCGCACCTCCGGCCAGTTCAGCTTTGAAGAACGCATGGGCTGCGGTTTTGGCGCCTGTATGGGCTGCACCTGCAAGACCAAGTATGGCAATAAGCGCATCTGTAAGGATGGCCCTGTGCTGGAGAAGGAGGAGATCGTATGGTAAATACCAAGGTCAATCTCTGCGGGATCCAGCTGGATAATCCGGTGATCCCTGCCAGCGGTACATTTGGCTACGGTTATGAGTTTGCGGAACTCTATGATATCAATTGCCTGGGTACTTTCTCCTTCAAGGGGACCACGGCCCAGCCCCGTTATGGAAATCCCACGCCCCGTATTGCTGAGTATGCAGGCGGCCTGCTGAACGCGGTTGGTCTGCAGAATCCCGGCGTGGATGCCGTAATAGCAGAGGAACTGCCCAAGCTGGCAAAGTGCTTTCATAAGCCGGTGATGGCCAATATCAGCGGATTCTCCGTGGAGGAATATGTGGAGGTCTGCCGCAAGCTGGATGCCTGCCAGCAGGTGGGTTGGCTGGAGGTCAATATCTCCTGCCCCAATGTCCATGGCGGCGGCATGAGTTTTGGTACGGACCCCAAGGCTGCGGCTGAGGTGACCAAGGCAGTGCGTGCCGTGACCACCAAACCGCTGATTCTGAAGCTGTCCCCCAATGTGACGGATATCGTCACTATCGCCAAAGCCTGTGAGGATGCCGGCGCCGATGCCGTCAGCCTGATCAATACGGTGATGGGCATGCGCATTGATCTAAGGCGCCGTGCACCCCTGCTGCACAATACTACCGGCGGTATGTCCGGTCCCGGCATCTTCCCGCTGGCAGTTCGTATGGTCTACCAGGTTTCCAGTGCAGTGAAGATCCCTGTGGTGGGTATGGGCGGCGTTTCCAGCGCAGAGGATGTGCTGGAACTGATGATGGCCGGTGCTACGGCTGTAGAGGTGGGTGCTGCCAATCTGGTGGAGCCCTATGCCTGCAAGAAGATTTTGGAGGATCTTCCTGTTGTGATGGAACACTACGGAATCTGCGATATCAACGAGATCATAGGAGGAGTACATCATGGGTAAGGATGTTATCATCGCACTGGATTTTGAAAACAGAGAGAAGACGCTCTCTTTCCTGGACCGTTTCACCGAGGAGAAGCCCTTTGTGAAGATCGGCATGGAACTGTACTATGCAGAGGGACCCGCAATCGTGCGGGAGATCAAGGCCCGGGGCCACAAGATCTTCTTGGATCTGAAGCTGCACGATATTCCCAATACGGTGAAGAAGTCCATGGCTGTTCTGTCCGGCCTGGATATTGATATGTGCAATCTCCATGCTGCCGGCACCAAAGCCATGATGGAGGCCGCACTGGAGGGGCTGACCCGTCCCGACGGCACCCGTCCCATGCTGATTGCCGTTACGCAGCTGACCTCCACCAGCCAGGAACGGATGCAGGAGGATCTGCTGATCCGCGAGCCGCTGGATCAGGTGGTCATGCACTATGCCAAGTGCGCTGCCGATGCCGGTCTGGACGGTGTTGTCTGCTCCCCGCTGGAGGCAGGAAAGGTCCATGAGACTTGTGGCAGCAGCTTTGTGACCGTGACCCCCGGTGTCCGCTTTGCCGGCGGCGATGTGGGGGATCAGGTTCGTATCACTACCCCCGAAAAGGCTAAGGAGATCGGCTCTGACTACATCGTGGTAGGTCGTCCCATTACTGCCAGCGAGGATCCCGTGGCTGCCTATCGCCGCTGCGTGGCAGAGTTTGTCGGCTAAACCATGGGCTGGGATACCATACTGTTTGACCTGGATGGCACGCTGACGGATTCCCACAGAAGTATTACCGAATCTACTGCCTATGCCCTCAGCTGTTATGGCATCCATGTGGAGGACACTTCCACCCTGAAGGATTTTATCGGACCGCCATTGCAGGATAGTTTTATGACCCGTTATGGCTTTTCTGCCCAGCAGGCCATTGAGGCGATCGGTAAGTTTCGGGAATATTTCAACCGGGAAGGCTGGCAAAAGGATGTGCCCTATGCCGGGATTGCCCAGGTGCTGAAGCGGCTGCAGGCGGCGGGAAAGACCCTGCTGATCGCCACCTCCAAACCGGAGGTCTATGCCATCCGGATTTTGGAGTATCTTGACTTGCTGCAGTATTTTTCTCTGGTCTGCGGTGCGCCTCTTGCAGAGCACACCGGTGCCCGAAAGGATCTGATCGTTGCCCGCGCACTGCGAGAGAGCGGTGTTGCGGATCTGAGCCGTGCGGTGATGGTGGGAGACCGGAGTCACGATGTGATTGGTGGCCAAAAGGCGGGCCTTGAGACCATTGGAGTCCTCTACGGCTATGGCAGCCGGGAAGAGCTGCTGGAAGCCGGTGCCATGACCTTGGCCCAGGATCCGGAAGAACTGTGTGCAATCCTTCTGTCCTGAACAGAAATTTCAACATAAAGGAGATCGAGTTATGAAAGAGATGCAGACCCTGATCGCAAAAGATCTGTTGTCTATCCGTGCTGTTTTCTTCCGTCCGGAAGAACCTTTCACCTGGGCCAGCGGCATCAAAAGCCCTGTATACTGTGACAACCGTTTGACCTTGACAGCTCCCAAAGTACGCGACGATGTGGAGAATGCTCTGGCAGAAACCATCCGCCGCGAGTACCCTGATGTGGAGGTGCTGATGGGTACTTCCACTGCCGGTATTGCCCATGCTGCAATCGTCGGCCACATCATGGGCCTGCCCATGGGTTATGTGCGCTCCGGCAGCAAGGACCACGGCCGTCAGAACCAGATCGAGGGTAAACTGGAGAAAGGGCAGAAGGTCGTGGTGGTGGAGGACCTGATCTCCACCGGCGGTAGTGTCATTGAGGTCGTCAATGTGCTGCGCGCTGCAGGCGCCGAGGTGCTTGGTGTTGTGAGCATCTTCACCTATGGCATGAAGAAGGGCCTGGAGCGTCTGGCTGAGGCAGAGGTGAAGAATATCAGCCTCACCAATTTTGACATCATCGCTCAGGTGGCGGCTGATGAGAATTACATCAAGACTGAGGACATCGCCCGCCTGATCGCCTTCCGAAACAATCCTTCTGATGAGAGCTGGATTGGAGGCAAGTAAAATGAGATGCCTGATCGACATTCTGGATCTGTCCACGCAGGAGATCGATGAACTGGTAGCCGTTGCTACCGATATCATCGCCAACCCCTCCGCCTACGCCCATAAGTGCGATGGCAAGATCCTGGCAACCCTGTTTTTTGAGCCCTCCACCCGTACCCGCCTCAGCTTTGAGTCTGCCATGCTGAGTCTGGGCGGACAGACCCTGGGCTTTTCCGAGGCCAACAGCAGTTCTGCCGCTAAGGGCGAGAGTGTTGCCGATACGGTGCGCACGGTCAGCTGCTACAGTGACATCATTGCTATGCGCCATCCCAAGGAGGGTGCTCCGCTGGTGGCATCCATGAAGTCCGGCGTGCCCATCATCAATGCCGGTGACGGCGGTCACAATCATCCCACCCAGACGCTGGCGGATTTGCTGACCATCCACCATGAGAAAGGCCGTTTTGAGAATTTGACGGTCGGCTTCTGCGGCGATCTGAAGTTTGGCCGTACGGTCCACTCCCTCATCAACGCCCTGAGCCGCTATGCCGGAATTCGTGTGGTGCTGATCTCCCCAGAGGAACTGAAACTGCCCGACTATGTGAAGAAGGAAGCGCTGCTGAAAAATCAGATCCCCTATGAGGAGACCACCGATCTGGAAGAGGCAATGCCTCAGCTGGATATCCTCTACATGACCCGCGTGCAGAGAGAGCGTTTCTTCAACGAAGAGGATTATCTGCGTCTGAAGGACAGCTATATCCTGACCCCCGATAAGCTGAAGGCCGCCAAAGCGGATCTGAGCATCCTGCATCCGCTGCCCCGCGTCAACGAGATCTCGATAGCGGTGGATGATGATCCCAGAGCCTGCTACTTCAAGCAGGTCCGCTACGGAAGATTCATTCGCATGGCTTTGATTTTGAAGCTGTTGGGCATTCAGTAAGGGAGGCGAGAGTATGGTAATTGATGCCATTAAAAACGGTATTGTGATCGATCATATTACGGCGGGCAAGGCCATGGACCTGTATCAAATCCTCGGTCTGGACCAGCTGGAATGCACGGTGGCGATCCTGAAGAATGTTCCCAGCAAGAAGCATGGCCGCAAGGACATCATCAAGATCGACAGTGTGCTGGATCTGGATTGGGATGTTCTGGGTTATGTGGATCCCAACATCACCGTGAATATCATCCGGGAAAACCAGCGGGTGGAAAAGCGGAAGCTGAAGCTGCCGGAGCGGCTGGTGGATGTGATCCGCTGCAAGAATCCCCGCTGCATCACCTCGGTGGAGCAGGAACTCCAGCAGGTGTTCCTGTTGGCAGATGAACAGGAACGTACCTATCGCTGCCTCTACTGTGAGGCAGAAGCCGGAAAATAAGTGTGAGAAAACAGGCTGTTCTCTTTTGAGAACAGCCTGTTTTTTTGTTTTACTTTATTTGCTGAGATACTCTTTCAGGTAGAGGATCGCCTGACGATAGCCCTCAAGACCGAGTCCCATATAGGTCTTGATGCAGGCCATCCCGGCATAGGAAATCTGGCGGAATGCCTCACGGGCCTTCACATCGGAGATATGAACTTCCACAGCGGGCAGAGCCACGGCCTTCAATGCATCCAGAATGGCGATGCTGGTGTGGGTATAAGCAGCGGGATTGATCACGATGCCGTCCACACAGCCGTAAGCAGCCTGGATCCGGTCCACGATGACCCCCTCGTGGTTGGACTGAAACAACTCCACCTCGATCCCCTCAGCCTGACAGGTTTCCCGTACCAGCTTCTGCAGAGTCTCGTAGTTTTCGTGGCCATAGATGGCGGGCTCACGCAGGCCCAGCATATTGATGTTGGGGCCATTGATGACAAGCAGTTTCATTTCAGCACCTCCAGAATCTGTTGGATCGTGTTCTCCAACTTGCCGTTGTTGTCCACGATGTAGTCAGCAAACCGGGCATAGTGGGGCGCGCGAATGGCGGCCATTTGATCCAGATCACTGCCTTGAGACAGGGGACGACCCTTACGGGCCAATTTCTTTGTGTCACATTTGATTTGGATGATGACGCCGTTTTGATGGAGCAGGGGATAATTTTCCTCCCGCATCACGCAGCCACCGCCGGTGGAAAGAATGGCGCCGGACCCTTTGCCCAACTGAGCCAGAGCTTTGGTTTCCCACTGACGGAAAGCCTCTTCCCCCTGTGTGCGAAAGATCTCCGGAATGGACATGCCGGCCTGCTCCTCAACCCACGCATCCGAGTCAAAGACCGGGCGGTTGAGCACCTCTGCCAATTTGCGGGCAACCGTGCTCTTGCCACTGCCGGGCATTCCCACCAGAACGATGTTTTCCATCTGGCGGCGCAGCATTCGTTCGATCCTTTGAATCTCAGTGGGAGGGATCATGCGGCCGGTAAACTGTTCGCTGCTTCCGGCGGCCTGCGCCACCAGCATATACAGACCGCTGCAGCAGGGAATCTTCAGGGCTTCTGCCTCCAGGATCAGCGCAGTGCGGGCAGGGTTATAGACCACATCCAAAACACCTTCGCAGTGGGGGAAGAGGGAGAGGGAGAGGGGGGCAACTCCGGTATTGGGATACATTCCCACCGGTGTGGCATTGACGATGATCTGTGCATCGGCATGGCGATCCAGATAGTCATAGTTGTCCGGGCCGCTGCGGGAGATCATCACCACGGCAGATGCCCCCATCTGCTGCAAACAGGTTCGGACCGTCAGAGCGGCACCACCGGTACCAAGCACCAGTGCCTTTTTCCCGGAGATCGCAATGCCGCTTTGCTGCACCATGGCAGTGAAGCCCATGGCATCGGTGTTGTCTCCATAGAGAGTACCATCCGATCGGCGAACGATGGTATTGACGCTGCCCATCCGTTGAGCCGTGGGAGACAGCTCCTTGCAGTAAGGGATAACCGCCTTTTTGTAGGGAATCGTTACATTCAGACCATCGAAGCTTTGGGAGGTAAGAAACGAACCCAGTTCGTCAGGGGACTTCTCATAGAGCAGGTATTCATAGTTGCCCAACTCATGATGGATGCGGGGGGAATAGCTATGTCCCAGCTTTTCACCCAAGAGACCGCAGCGCAGCATCAGATCACCTCACTGTAACTGCCGAGATAGGAGAATTCTTCGGACAACTCAGGAAGTTCACCCATCAGCTGAATGAACTGAGGGGAGTAGACAGAGGTATCCAGATCGAAATAGAACATAAACTCAAAGTTCCGCTCCGGAATGGGCCGGCTCTCCAACTTGTTGAGGTTGATGCCCAGAGCATAGAACCGGGAGAGCACCTTATACAGGGAGCCGGGACGGTGGGGGACGATCATCATCAGGCTGGTGCAGTTGGCGCCGGGATAGATCTCCAGGTCCTTGGAGATGCAGATGAAGCGGGTGAAGTTATTACCCTGATCCTGCACCGAGGAGGCAAGGCACTTCAGACCATAGAGTTCAATACAGGAGCGGGAGGACAGGGCGGCCACATCCTTGCGGTCAGACTCGGCCACCATCTGTGCAGCCATGGCCGTATTTTCGCAGCAGGTGACCTTCACATTGGGCATACTGCGCAGGAATTCCGTGCACTGGCTGATGGCCTGCTCATGAGAATAGATCTCGCGGATCTGAGACAGTTCCGTTCCGGGCTTAGCCAGCAGGTTGTGGTCGATCTTGATACGAACACTGCGGACAATGCGGAAGTTGTGCTTGCGCATCAGGTCATACACCATATTCACAGAGCCGGCGGTGCTGTTTTCCAGCGGGATCAGACCATAACGGCACAGGCCCTTTTCCACGGCACTGAACACGGCATCAAAGGAGGAGAAGTACAGGAGATTGGGCATCCGGAACAGCTTGTCGCAGGCAATCTGAGAGTAAGCACCTTCCACACCCTGGCAGGCCACCGTAGCCTCCACAGGGAACAGGGGAGGCGTATGGGCAATGGCCTCCTCGATCTGCTGGGCAATTGCAGTGCGGCCGCCCAAAACGCGGTGCTGGTTACTGCGGCTCAGTTCAAACAGCAGTGAGTAGAGGGAAACGGCATATTCCTTGTAGGCATCAGGGGTCATCGTATAGATGGATTGGAGCTTTTCCCGTTCCCGGATAACATCCATCACGGGCAGCTGATTTTTCCGCTTATACTCGGCAATTTGAACGGCGGTATCCATGCGCTGGGCGAACAGCCTGACCAGCTCCTGATCGATGGAATCCATCTGCAGTCTCAATTCTTTCAGATCCATATGTTAACCTCAACCTTTCATATTTTCCAGGATAGCGTCATACAGGGCAATGGCGGCAGCAGCCTCCATACAGGGGACCGCCCGCGGCACAATACAGGGATCATGCCGACCGCCGATGGTAAGGGTGGTGGGTGTCATAGTAGACAGATCCACCGTGTTTTGCTCCTTCGAAATGGAGGGTGTGGGCTTGATAGCGGTACGGAATACAATGGGCATGCCATTGCTGATACCGCCCAGAATACCGCCGCAGTGGTTGGTGACGGTGGCTACCTGCCCGTCCTGCAGATAGAAGGCATCATTGCTTTCGCTGCCACGCATCTGCGCTACCGCAAAGCCTGCACCGAACTCAATGCCCTTAACGGCGGGGATCCCGAATACAATGGATGCGATTCGATTCTCCATACCGTCAAACATAGGATCACCCAGGCCGAGAGGGGGATTGCACACCATGCACTCAATTACGCCGCCCAAAGAGTCGTTCTGACTTTTGGCCTCGGCGATGGCCAGACGCATCTGTTCACCAATGGCATCATCTACTACAGGGAACTCCTTTTCAGCAGTGGAGGCCAGCAGAGGAGCGTTATCGCAAATTCCGCCGATGGAAACGATGCGGGAGAGAATGGTAACACCCATCTGCTCCAACAACTGCACGCAGATGCCTCCGGCGATGCAAAGGGGGGCTGTGAGTCGCCCGGAAAATTGACCGCCGCCGGCCGCATCGAATGCGTCACCGTATTTAACACGGGCGGTATAGTCCGCATGTCCGGGCCGGGGAGTATTGCGAAGAGATTCGTAATCCTGAGACCGTGTGTTGGTGTTGCGGATGATCGCAGTGATGGGTGCACCGCAGGTTACATTTCCAACAAGACCGGAGAGGAATTCCGGGAGATCGGCTTCCTTGCGGGGGGTAGAATAGGTATTTCGGCCGGGTGCGCGACGCTGAAGAAACTGCTGCAGCTTCTCCATATCAATGGCAAAACCGGCGGGGATTCCCTCCAGTGTCATGCCGATGGCGGGGGAGTGGGATTGGCCGAAAATCGTCAGCTTCAAACAGTTGCCGTAGTGATTCATAGGCTGTCTTCTCCTTTCAGACCCTCAAGATCTTCCCAGAAACGGGGGTAGGATTTTTCGGTGCATTGACTGTCTTCAATGACAACCGGCTCCCGGCACAATCCTGCTGCAACGGCAGCAGACATAGCAATGCGATGATCATTCCAGGAGGATACGGTGCCGCCCTGCAGATAAGGCTTGCCGTGGATGATCAGAGCGTCCGCCAATTCGTGGATCTCTGCACCAAGGGTGGTCAGCATTTGCGTGGTACTGGCCAAGCGGTCCGACTCCTTCAGCCGAAGTCGGCCGGCATTTTGGATATAGGTAGTTCCGTCCGCGCCGGCAGCTACCACCGACAGGACAGGGATCAGATCAGGAATGGGAGCGGCATCGATCTCAATGCCGTGGAGTGCCCCATGTTTGACGGTGACACCGTCCTCATTCTCAATCACCTGGGCGCCAAAGCGCTGCAGAATTTCAAGAATCTGTCGATCTCCCTGAGCCGAATGGGGGGACAAGCCCTTAACAGTAATGCCTTCCCGGGACAGGGCGCCGCTGCAGAGAAAAAATGCAGCATTGGAATAATCCCCTTCCACCGGGCAGTTTCGCGGCAGCTGATAGCTTTGATTGCCGGGAATGTGATAGGTGTTCTCTGATTTCTCGAATCGGATCCCGGCCATACGCAGTGCATCTTCGGTCATCGTAATGTATGCCTGAGATTCTACCGTGCCGGTTACCGTCAGACGACTGTCGCCATTCAAAAGCGGCAGCGCCAACAGAAGTCCGGAGATATACTGGGAGGAAATGTTGCCGGGAATGGAGAAATCACCGGCACACAATGTTCCGCCTGCGTGAAGCAGGTCGGCCTCCTGACGGATATGCATGCCGTGAAGACACAGCAATTCATCCAAAGGGGCAAGAGGGCGCTGGGGGAGGCGACCCTCCATGTGGAAAGTGACCTCACGGTTCAAAGCACCGATCACCGGCAGCAGAAAACGGAGGGTAGAGCCGCTTTCCCCACAGAAAAGCTGGCAGAGGCTATCCTTATTGGCGATGGGAGTAACCTCCAAAATACCGGAGGAAGATTCGCGGATGGAAGCGCCCAGTCCATTAAGACATTCCATAGTAGCGGTAATGTCCCGGGACAGCCCGTCGCAGGGGATGGTGACAGGGGTATGGCCCAGCGCAGCGCAGATCAGCAGGCGGTGTGCCTGGGATTTGGAGGCCGGGATTCTGATCAGCCCGGTGCGTGTGCCGGGCAGTACGGTTCTTGTCATAGCGAGCACCCATCCTTGATCCACTCTGCCAGTTCTGCAGAGGGAACGGGCAGGATATCGCATCGACCGATTTCGCGGGGAACGATCAGGTGGATGGTTCCGGCAGAAATCTTCTTATCGGACAAACTTGCCTGGAACAGATCATTCAAAGGATACTCCGTGGCAACCGGCAGGTGATAAGCCTCCAAAAGGGAAATCAGTTGCATGAGAACCTCTTCATCACACAGACCACGCTTTACTGCAGCGCGGGTGATGGCTGCCATGCCAATGGAAACAGCATATCCGTGGGTCAGAGTAAACTGGCTGCAGCGCTCAATGGCATGGCCGATGGAATGGCCCAAATTCAGAAGCTGGCGATCTCCATGGTCGAATTCATCACGGCATACGATATCCCGCTTCATCTCCACGCAGGTGGTGATGACCTCCTCCAACTGTGTTCTTACAGAATGCTCAGACAACTGCTGGAAAAATGCTGCATTGCCCAACATACCGTATTTGATGACCTCCGCACAACCGCTCCCGAATTCTTCTGCAGGGAGGGTGTGGAGCAGCTGCGGATCACAGATGACCAGTACAGGCTGGCAGAAGCACCCTACCAGGTTCTTTCCGGCATCCAGATCCACGGCGGTCTTTCCACCAACAGAGGAGTCCACAGCGGCCAGCAGTGTAGTGGGGATCTGCACAAAGGGGATTCCTCGCAGATAGGTGGCAGCGGCAAAGCCTGCCATGTCGCCGGTGACACCGCCGCCCAGCGCCACCAGAATATCGCCGCGGCTTACGCGGTGCGTGGCCATGCAATTGAGAATATCGGCATAGGTGGTCAGATTCTTGGAGGATTCTCCTGCAGGGAAGGTGCAGCATACCACCTGAAAGCCGGCTGCTTCTAATGATTCTACTGTGCGTTTGCCGTAAAGTGAAAATACTTGATCGTCCGCTACAAGAGCAGCGGTACAGGGTTTATGGACCTGTGCGATCAGCTGTCCTGTCCGATCCAGGCAACCGGACTCAATATGGACATCATAAGGGTGTGCGGTAGGAACATGTACAGTCGTCATCTTCCATCAACCTCTTCCTTGCGTTTTTTTCCGTCCTCCAGAAGCGTGGTCAGCTGCTCCAGATCGTCCTGAGAAATGGCCTCACGATACTGCTGCAGAGCGGCGATGAAGGTATCCAACTCCGAGAGCATATAGTCCTTGTTTTCCAAAAATAGCTGAGCCCACATGGGGGAATTGAGCCAGGCCACACGGGTCAGATCCCGGTAACTGCCGGCAGAGAATCCCTTCCGCTTGCTGGCAGTCGGACTCTTGATGAAAGCATTGGAGACCACATGGGCCATCTGTGAGGTGAATGCAATGATCTCATCATGACTGTCTGCAGTTGTTACAGAGATCCGGCCAAAGCGGGCAGGGGCCAGCAAGGTCTTTACACGATCCAAAAGGGTGATATCATCGAATGTCGGAGGCACAATGACCATTGGAGCACCCTTAAACATGGTGGGCGTGGCATACTTAAAACCGGATTGGTGAATGCCTGCCATGGGATGACCGCCGATATAGGTGAAATGATGTTCCTGAGCCAACTGAAAGCCCAGAGCACAGATGCTTCGCTTGGTGCCGCAGCAATCGATTACCACAGGTTTTGCTCCAAAGAAGGGGGCCATTTCTTGCAGATACCTGCGTGCAGGCTCGGGATTGACGGCAATCAGGATAATATCGCATTCTGCGGCAGTTTCCATCGTCAGTTCCCCGGATACTGTGCCGCTGACCATGGCAAACTGCAGGATGGAACGGTCCGTATCATGGGCGAGGACCGTGTGTCCTGCTTCACTGTAAGCCTTGGCGAAGGAGCCGCCGATAAGGCCCAGCCCAACGATTCCGGCGATCATGCGTTGATAACCTCGCGAATCTGCCGTACCTTGTGTGCAAGGACCGCGTACTCTTCAGGACGCAGGGACTGGGCACCATCGCACAGGGCATGCATGGGATCGTTGTGCACCTCAATGATCAGACCGTCTGCACCGCAGGCGGCGCCGGAGAGGGCCATGGGGGGCACCAGACGAGCAATGCCGGTTGCATGGCTGGGGTCGACGATGATGGGAAGGTGGGTCAGTTCGCGCAGCATGGGAACGGCGGCCAGATCCAGCGTGTTTCTGGTGTAGTCATCAAAAGTACGGATACCACGCTCACAGAGGATGACCTGCTCATTGCCGCCGGCCATGATGTATTCGGCGCTCATGAGCAATTCCTTCAGAGTGTTGGCCAGACCGCGCTTAAGCAGAATGGGCTTGCGTAGACGGCCCAGTTCCTTCAGCAGGTCGAAGTTCTGCATATTGCGGGCGCCCACCTGGATGATATCCACATCTTCAAAGAGAGACAGGTGCTTTATGCCCATGATCTCGGTAACGATGGGAAGACCGGTCTCCTGACGGGCAATTTTCAGCAGCTCGATGCCGTCGGCCTGCATGCCCTGGAAATCATAGGGGGAGGTGCGGGGCTTGAAAGCACCGCCGCGCAGGATATTGGCGCCGGCTTCCTTCACAGATTTCGCAATCGAGACGATCTGCTCCTCGGATTCGACAGAGCAGGGGCCAGCGATCATACAGAAATTGCCGGAACCAATTTTTACATCACCGACTTCAACGATGGTATCCTCAGGATGGAACTTGCGGTTGCAGCACTTGAAAGGCTCGCTGACGCGCTTTACGGAATCAACAATCTCCAGGCTGGCGATCAGGTCGATATCCACATGGCTGGTGTCGCCAATCAGACCGAGCACCGTTTGAAAGCTACCATCAGAGATGTGAACACCCAGATGGAGAGTCTTCAGCCAGTTGATCAGCTGCTCCTTTTTTTCTTCCTTAACACCATGTTTGAGAATAACGATCATAACAACAGCCTCCTAAGCCTCTGTTCGTATCTGTAAAAATAAAATGCGCCACAGGATAACCTGCGGCGCATCTGAATGCTTTGATAAGCCCCTTTAACGCATCACAAATTACCCTTACCACGAAAATGCAGTAAAGTAAAAGTAATAGGCGTTAAACAGGAAGTTGGTCATATCAATACTCCAGAGAAAAATTATTGTAATGATTATATGCAACTTTGTCGGCAAAGTCAACAGGGTTCCCGAAAAAATCTCTCCGCATGAAAAACTGTTTGCAGCAAGGATCGGTTGACAGTTTGAAAAACTTAAGGCATCATAAAGCAAATGGAAGAAAAAACGGGAGAAGATTTCTATGACAGACAGACCGGAAAACAGAAATTTTACAACGGGGCCGATCCTTGCACCACTGCTGCGATTTGCGTTCCCCGTCCTGCTGGCATTGGTGTTGCAGGCGATGTATGGGGCCGTAGATCTGCTGGTGGTGGGACAATTCGGCACATCTGCCGATGTATCAGCCGTCTCCACCGGCTCGCAGCTGATGACGACCGTAACCGGCATGATCGCCAGCTTTTCCATGGGTACAACGATTTTGTTGGGTCAGCAAATCGGACAGGGGAGAGGGCAGGAAGGCGGAAAGACCATCGGTACCAGCATTCTGTTGTTTTTTCTGGTGGGATGCGCGGTAACCCTGGGTGTGGTCCTGGGTGCGGAGGTGCTTGCCAATACCCTGCATGCCCCGGCAGCGGCTTTTGAAAAGACCGTCAATTATATCCGCATCTGTGGCGGTGGTGCATTGATCATCATTTTCTACAACCTGATTGGTTCGGTATTTCGTGGAATCGGCGATTCCCGTACACCGCTGATCACCGTAGCCATTGCCTGTGTGGTCAATATTGTGGGAGATCTGTTGCTCTGCGCAATATTCAAAATGGGAACGGAGGGCGCGGCGATTGCTACGGTTGCGGCACAGGCTGTCAGTGTGGTGATGTCGCTGCTGATGATCCGGAAAAAGAGTCTTTCATTCACATTCTCCCGCAAGGATATTCGGTTCCATCGGAAGCTTATGCGGCAAATCATTGTGTTTGGTTTTCCGGTAGCGCTGCAGGACTTACTGGTGGGCATATCCTTTCTGGTGATCAATGCCATCGTCAACGGTCTGGGACTGATTCCTTCCGCCGGTGTAGGGGTTGCGGAAAAGGTCTGCATGTTTATCATGCTGGTCCCATCCGCCTTTATGCAGTCGCTCTCCGCCGTTGTGGCCCAGAATTTCGGCGCGCAGAAGTATGACAGAGCATACAAGACGCTGCGCATTGCCATAACCCTTTCGCTGATTGCCGGTGTGATCATGGGTGTCTTTTCCTTCTTCCGCGGAGATCTGCTGGCTGGCATATTCTCTAAAGACCCCCCAGTGATTGAGGCAGCGGCCGACTACCTGAAAGCCTATGCGATAGATTGTCTGCTGACGGCGTTTTTGTTCTGTTTTGTTGGATTCTACAATGGAATTGGCAGGACCAAGTTTGTGATGCTGCAAGGTTTGTGCGGAGCATTTTTGGTGCGTGTACCGGCCTCTTTTCTGCTCAGCAAGATGCAGCCCGTATCCCTGTTTCGTATCGGACTGGCAACGCCATGCTCTACATTGGTGCAGATCCTGCTTTGCGGCGGATTTCTTCTGTGCATCCGTAAAAGGCTAAAAGGATCCGGGTTCCAGGAAATTGCATAAGGAAAGAGCGGTCAACTCCATTGGAGTTGACCGCTCTTTTGTCACAGGGAAAAGAACTTACTTCTTCTTGATCTTGTTCAGCTGGGCATTCATCTCCAGCAGCTGCTCCTTGGTCATTTCCATGCCCATCATGCCGCCGGCCATGGAGATCAGGCGCAGAACGGTGAAACCGCCCATCATCTGCATCATGTTGTCGTTCAGTTCGAAGCCGGCAACCTTCTCGCCCTTCTTGGGCATCATCTTGGCAACCATACCCATAAAGAACAGCTTGCCCTTCATGGTAGCCATGATGTCGCCGATCTTATCGTTGAGGGAGAAGTAGCCCTCAACCTCATTGATGTCAAACCAGTTAAGGATGGCACCCTTCTCCTGCAGGCGGTAGGCATTGTTGAACTCAGCAACCTTGCGGATGACACTCTCGTCCTGATAGTCGCCGGCAACGGCCACCAGCTTGGTCTCCTCAGCGGTGTTGGGCACGTCGAAGTAGAAGAAATGATCCTCAGCGGCCTTCTTCCCCAGGGAAACACCATTGGCGAACAGCTCCACCTCAGGCAGGTTGGAATAAACGGTGACCTTGGTCACATCTTCCACACGGTCGATGTAACGCTTGCCGCACAGGTGAACGAAGGGATCATCAGACAGCCATGCCTTGTAGGCATAGAAGGAATCCTTCTTGTACTTGCGGTCGAAGGTCATCAGACCCTTGTGGTTCTGGCCGTTCTCGCCGCCCTCATTACGGGCGTCAGCACCGAAGTCGAACATGTTCCACACATGGGTGGCCCAGATGTACTTACGGGTGAACAGTTGCTTGATCAGCTCCTCATGATAATAGGCCTGATATTCCTCGGTGTAGTCACCCTGGGTGGGCTTGGAGGTGTGCCAGTTCAGGGCCTCGCAGCCATACTCGGAGCAGCCGATGGGAATATTGGGATAAGTGGCATGGAACTTATCGAACCAGGGGCCGTTCATGGAGGTGTCACCGCCGTACCAGCCGAAGTAGTGGTTGTAGGAGACCACATCGGGGATCTGGATATAGGGATCGGTAATGGGGCACATGGAGACGGAAGCGATGGTGGTCAGACGGGTCTTATCCATCTCATGGCACATATCGTTCAGGATGTTGTGATTTTCCAGCAGATCCTCGGTAGAGCCGGCAATGGTGATCTCGTTGGACAGACCCCAAACAACGATGGAGGGGTGGTTGTAGTTCTGAACAACCAGTTCCTTCATCTGGGAGATGGTGTTTTCCCGTGCGGTAGGCATATGTTTGGAGATGTAGGGGATCTCAGCCCAGATGACCAGACCCTTCTCATCGCACAGATCGTAGAAATACTGGTCGTGCTGATAGTGGGCCAGACGGATGGTGGTGCAGCCCACTTCGCAGATCAGCTCGATATCCTCCTCGTGATGCTCGGGCAGCAGGGCATTACCAATGCCCCACCGGTCCTGATGACGGGAAACACCGCGCAGAGGATACTCCTCACCGTTGAGGATGAAGCCATTCTCAGGATCAATCTTGAAGGTACGGCAGCCAAAGCGGGTGCTGACGCAGTCAATCACATTGCCATCTTCCAGCAGCTCGATCTTGGCGGTATAAAGATAGGGATCTTTGCGGCCGTGCCACAGATGTACCTCAGGGATATACAGCTCCACCATGGTGTCATCGCACTCCACACTGGCAACCTCGCAGCCGCAGGCGGAGGAGATGGTGTAGCGCAGGGACTGACCCATCTTGCTGTTGGTGAGCCAGGTCTCGATGGTGACACGGGCATCCTTGTCCTCCACGATGGGGGTAACAGCAAGGCCAGGGCCGCCGTAGTAATCCAGATCAAAGTGGGAATTGGCCACACAAATCAGGTTCACATTGCGGTACAGGCCGCCATAGAAGGTGAAGTCAGCAGTCTGGGGATAAACCGTCTCGTTGGCGCTGTTGTCCACCGCGATGACCAGCAGGCTGGAGACACCCAGATGCTCGGTGATATTGACACGCCAGGTGGAGTAGCCGCCGTCGTGGTGAGCCAGATGCTTGCCATCCAGATACACATCGGCGGAGGAGTTGGCACCGCACAGCTCCAGATAATACTGGTCTGCCACGGGCAGGTCAGCCTTTACGATGGTCTTGGCATAGTAGGCAGTACCGCGGAAATAGTCGTTGTCGCCGTCCTGGCCGTCGATGGCATTCCAGGAGTGGGGCAGATTGACCCAGTTCCAGTCAGCGGGCATGGAAGCGGGCACAGCGGAAGCTTGCTTGGTGAATGCCCACTTGCTGTTCAGATTCAGTACAGTTCTCATGGGAAGGGACCTCCTTGTTAGAAATATGATTGCGAAAAAACGGCAGGCAGACCATATGACCTGCCTGCCGCTTTGATTGGACGATAGCAGCAAAATGTTTATACGATTTGCTTAGTTGGATGCCTTGCGTGCAGCCAGCTCCTCGTTCATCTTGGCCATGGTCTTCTTGTCCAGGTTGTAGATGACGGCAATGCCGATGAACTGCATAACAGCGGAGAACAGGTACAGGCCTGCAACCAGCCAGCACATGTTGTAGGAGGTAGCAGCAGACTGACCGCCGGTACCCAGATCGGACACATAACCCAGAGCGCCCATGATCAGCAGAACGATGGAGGGGCCAACGCCCTGAGCCAGCTTACGGAAGAAGGAATGCAGGGAGTAAACGGTACCCTCTTCGCGCTTGCCGGTCTTCCACTCGTTGTAGTCGATAGCATCGGCCATCAGAGCCCAGGACACGCAGGTGTACACGCCCATACCGACACCGAAGACAACCAGACCCAGCATGTAGAGAATCAGAGCAACGCTCTTGTTGGGGACCATGGGGAATACCAACATGATCACACCGCCGACCATGGAAACGATGGTACCGGCAACAGAGGCTTCCTTCTTACCGAACTTGTTAACGATCTTCTTAATGAAGGGCATGAACAGGAACATGGGCAGGAAGCCGATCAGCATAACAACACCGGACAGCTGAGCCATACCGAAGTAGGTAGCGAACATGATGGTGTTGGCGGTGGAAGCGGACTGCATACCCAGGAACATACCCATAGCAGCCAGAGTGGCACCGACAGCGGGACGGTTCTTCATGAAGTTGGCAAAAGCGGAAACAACGCTGAACTTCTCGCCGCCCTCACCGGCCTTGACGGAGTTCTCGTCGACGCGGATAGTGATATTCTTCAGCATGAACTGGAAGGCGATGAAGCCCAGACCGCCCATCAGCAGAGCAGCCAGGAACACGCGGTCACCCAGCAGAGTCTCAACCTGAACACCAGTCTCAGGATTCAGAATGGGGTTGCCGGCAGCGTCAACTTCCTTGCGCCAAATGATCATGGGCAGGATGATGCCGGGGATCATACCACCGACCATGGAGCCCACGGAACGCCAAGTGGACAGCTGAGCGCGCTCACCGGGATCCTCAGTGACCAGAGACAGCATGGAGCCGTACGGAACGTTAGCAACCGTGTAAGCAGCATCCCAAATGATATAGCCAACGATGAACAGGACGGCCTTGATCACAACGGGAGCGTTGGGGAAGGGCAGGAACACAGCGGCGCCGGCAAACAGCAGGCCGCAGGAACCCACGAAGATGTACTGCTTGAACTTGCCACGCTTGTAAGCTCTTCTGTCGGCGTCGATCATGGAGCCGATGATGGGATCGTTGACAGCGTCCCAGATCTGCACCAGCAGCAGCAGGATGGACAGCAGACCGGTTTCCAGCATCATGTAGACCAGCCAGAAGGTCTGAACGGTGCCCTTCAGGGCGAAGCTCATGTTACAACCAAAGTCACCGGCAGCATAAGCGACCTTGTCGCGCATGCCAAACTTGCGGTAACCCTTGGCGTCGAGCTGTACGGGTTTCTTTGCCATAATGATTTCCTCTTTTCCTTTTTTTGTAATCTGCCGCAACTGTATACAGAATGGCAGAAATATACAAATATATAGTACCAAAAAGACATGAAAGACGTGAGTAATATTTTTGGCCATTTCTGCAAAAATTTCACATGACATCTTGCAAATGAGGCCGAATTATATGATAATAAAAAATAAATGCTGGAAAATCTGTGCAGACTATCCAAAAGGAGGGTGCAGGATGTTTTACCAAACCGAGATCACATATCTGACCAGAGCATTGAAGAAGCTGCATTTGGACACCACACAGATCAGAATCGACGATTCGGCACAGCAGCATCTCTCGTTCGGCCTGGAACCGGCATCCCTGCAGGACGCATCCTTTGAGCGGGCATTTTATGAGATGCTGCACCGCGCAAAAGATCGTACCATCTATAAGATGTCGGATGCGCTGATGTCTACCTATCTTGTTATCCTGCTTCCCCAGACAGAAGAGAGAGTTGCCCTGGTGATTGGGCCGTATTTGACCAGTGAACCCACAAGAGAGCAGCTTTTTGAGGCAGCTGAGCGCATAAAGCTTCCCACGGCAGAGATTTCAAAACTGGAAACCTATTTTGGGCGGACTCCTGTTATCCGGGAGGAGAATCTCCTCCTGGCAATGTTACACACACTGGGCGAGACCATGTGGGGAGAAGAGAATGCCTATGAGACTATGGATCTGAACTGGGAACTGGGCGAGTACTCCCAACGGAATATGGATCACAATCCTCATCGTGCGGAAGAGATGCTGGAACGGATGAGACAGATGGAGCAGCGCTATGCCTTTGAAAATGAGCTGATGGACCGCGTGTCCCGGGGAATGACCCACCGCGCAGAAGTGATGATCAGCGGGATTGCCACAGGAATGATGGAGCAGAGGCAGGCAGATCCGGTGCGCAATATCAAAAACTATGGAATCATCGCCAATACCCTACTGCGCAAGGCGGCCGAGCGAGGAGGGGTACACCCGGTGCACCTGGATGCCGTGTCGGCCAAGTTCAGTTCCCGGCTGGAGAATGTGATGAAGGTCACCGAGGGACATGAACTGCTGGGAGAGATGGTGCGGAGTTATTGCCGTCTGGTGCGCAAGCATGCGACGCAGCAGTATTCGCCGCTGATCCAGAAGACGATCGCCTATATGGAGGCGGATCTCTCTGCCGATCTGAGTCTCAGCCATTTGGCGCAGGTGCAGAATATCAATGCCAGCTATTTATCCGGCCTGTTTCGTCGGGAAACCGGAAAAACCATCACGGAACATGTCAACGAAAAGCGTATGGAACTGGCTGCTCATTTGCTGCGCAGTACACACCTGCAGATTCAGACAATTGCACAGCACTGTGGTATCTCTGATGCCAATTATTTCTCCAAAGTGTTTAAGCGCATCTATTTGGTTACACCGAAAGAATTCCGGGAAAGCACCCAAAATTATTTTCGGCGCAAGGAGTAGGCCCTATTCGATATGAGGGGCATCCTCCCGGGGCGCATGGCCGAAATGTGCCCGGTAGGCACGGTAGAAGGAGGAGTAGTCCAAAAAGCCGCAGGCAATGCAGGCGTTGCCTGCAGATTCCCCGCGCTGGATCATAGCGCGTGCCGCCAGAAGCCGCTTGATGGTCACATATTCCCAGAAGGAGGATCCGGTGGTTTGCTGGAAGATCCGGCTGATCTGCGACCTGCTGCGGTAAAAGGTGTCCGCAAGAAACTGCAGGGAGAGGGGCTCGAAGAGATGCTCGTTCACATAGGAGACCACTTTTCCATGGAGTGATTGCGATTCAAATGATGTGAAGCTATTATCCTTGTCATAGAAACTTTGTAATGTGGTGAGAAAAAGCATCAGTCGGGCAGTCAGATTCAAGCGGACATTGGGAATATCCGCAAAGGAAAAACCGGAAAAAGCAGCCCGGAGGCGACCTTCGGGGTCCTCAGAAGCCGGGTAGCAGTTGTGCTGCCCCAGGGGGCGATCCAGGAATGGACGAAGAAGATGACTGTCCGGAGCCAGCTGCTCTAAAAGAGCGGGAGAGAAGTGGATGGCGATCCGCTCGTAGGGCTCATCAGGGCTGATGGTCAGCGTATGGGTCTCTGCACTGCGCATGATCAGAATGTCCCTGGGCTGCAAGGGATAGGAGGTTCCTTCTATCAGATAGCTGCCATGGCCGGAGAGAAAATAATAGATCTCCATCCACTCATGGGCATGCATCACATAGTCTTCCTGGCGGGGAGCGGGATCCAATGTGTGGTGACTGTACAAGCGGTCGTCACGATAGGAAAAAATATGTGGCATGTGTTCACCTCCGTCATTTTTTAATTACCATAGCATATAATGCGCCATTTTGCAATGTCAGATGATGGAAAATGCAATTCCATTGTAAATTGTATTGCGGTACAATGATTGCATAAAAAGTAAAATACATTAAATTTAAAATAGTTTAAGAAGGGAATGTATTGTTATGGAACTGAATCTGCGCAAAAACTGCCGTTACGCCATTGCATGTCCCACCAGCATGGGTGTGCGCATCACTCCGGACAACCGTATGGCTGTCCATGCCAGCAACCACTTCTACATGCAGGCCACCAGCGCTGAGAGCAATGTGCTGAATGTGGCATCTTCCCTGGGCAATGAGTGCCTGGTGCTGACCAAGTTTGTCAAGGGCAGCCCCATCGCTCAGTTTATCAAGAATGATCTGCGCTCCCGCAATATCAACTTTGAGGGGGTTGAGGTGGATCAGGGCGGCCCCTGGGGCTATCGCCATCAGTTCAACATTGCAGATAGTGGCTTCGGTATGCGTGCTCCCCGCGTGTGGAACGACCGCGCCGGTGAGGTTGGCACCACGCTGAGTGCTGACGAGTTTGATTTTGAGCGCATCTTTGGTGCCGAGGGTGTTGCCATCCTGCACATCTCCGGTCTGATTGCCGCTATGAGCCGCTCCACCACCGAGTTCTGCCTGGCTTGCGCCCGCGCTGCCAAGGAGCACGGTACCCTCGTCTCCTTTGACCTGAATCACCGCGCTACTTTCTGGAAGGGCCGCGAGGAGGAACTGCATGCTGCATTCCACGAGATCGCTTCCGTGGCCGATATTCTGGTGGGCAACGAAGAGGACTTCCAGCTGTGCCTGGGCTTTACCGGTCCTGAAGCCGGCGGCAAGGATCTGTCCGGCAAGATCGAGAGTTTCAAGGGTATGATCCGCGAGGTCAAGGCCAAGTATCCCAACGCAAAGGTATATGGCACCACCCTGCGCCAGGTCATCAGTGCCAACGAGCACATGTGGGGCTGCCTGCTCCATGCTGACGACGAGTGGTGCGTGGAGGAACCCCGCAACATTCAGGTGATGGATCGTATCGGCGGCGGCGACGGCTTTACCGGCGGCCTGCTGTACGGTCTGCTGCAGGGCTGGGAGCCCGCCAAGTGCGCTCAGTTCGGTTGGGCCACTGGTGTTCTGGCCGCCAGCAGTCTCAACGACTATGCCCAGCCCGCCGATGAGAAGCAGGTTTGGGATATCTATGCCGGCAATGCCCGCGTACAGAGATAACAGAGGAGGAAGAGAAACATGAAGAAAGCTGATATTGGTCTGGTCGGTCTGGCCGTCATGGGTGAAAACCTGGTCATGAATATGGAGTCCAAGGGCTTCACCGTGGCCGTCTATAACCGTACTACTGAGAAGGTCAAGGCCTTTGTGGAAGGCCGCGCTGCCGGTAAGAATATCATCGGATGCTACAGCATCGAGGAACTGGTTTCCAATTTGGAGAAGCCCCGCAAGGTCTTTATGATGGTCAAGGCCGGTCAGGCAGTGGACCAGTTGATCGAGCAGCTGCTGCCCCTGCTGGAGGAGGGCGACATCCTTATCGACGGCGGCAACAGCCATTTCCCCGACACCATCCGCCGCACCGAGTATGTGGAGAGCAAGGGTCTGCTGTATGTGGGCTGCGGCGTCTCCGGCGGTGAGGAGGGTGCACTGAAGGGTCCCTCCATGATGCCCGGTGGTTCTGTGGCTGCCTGGCCCTTCGTGAAGCCCATCTTCCAGGGCGTCTGCGCCAAGGTGGAAGACGGCGCTGCCTGCTGCGATTGGGTTGGCGAGAATGGTGCCGGTCACTTCGTCAAGATGGTCCATAACGGCATTGAGTATGGTGATATGCAGTTGATCTGCGAGGCTTACCAGCTGATGCGTGACGGTCTCGGCATGAGCCCCGAGGAGATGCACGAGGTGCTGACTGCTTGGAACGAGACCGAACTGGACAGCTATCTGATCGAGATCACCCGCGACATCCTGGGCTACAAGGATGAAAACGGTGAGACCACGGTAAACTACATCCTGGATACTGCCGGCCAGAAGGGTACCGGCAAGTGGACTGCTGTTGCTGCTCTGGATGAGGGTGTGCCTCTGACCCTGATCGGCGAGGCTGTCTTCTCCCGCTGCCTGTCCGCCATGAAGTCTGAACGTGTGAATGCGGCCAAGGTGTTCCCCAAGAGTATCCCTGCTTTCGAGGGCGATAAGGCTGCCTTTATCGAGTGCATCCGTAAGGCTCTGTATGCCTCCAAGATCATCTCCTATGCCCAGGGCTATACCCTGATGCGTACGGCAGCCAAGACCTATGGCTGGAACCTGAACTACGGCGGCATCGCCCTCATGTGGCGCGGCGGCTGCATCATCCGCAGCGTGTTCCTGGGCAAGATCAAGGAAGCTTACGATAAGAACCCCGCTCTGGAGAATCTGCTGCTGGATGACTACTTCGCCGAAACCATCAAGACTCTGGTGGATGCATGGCGCGAGGTGGTTGCCTATGCCGTGAAGATCGGCGTTCCCATGCCCGCATTCTCTTCTGCACTGAACTATTTCGACGGCTACACCACTGAGTGCCTGCCCGCTAACCTGCTGCAGGCTCAGCGTGATTACTTCGGCGCCCATACCTATGAGCGTATCGATCAGCCCCGCGGAAAGTTCTTCCATACCAACTGGACCGGCCACGGTGGCAACACCTCTGCAGGTACCTATAATGCATAAGGGCATTATTGCCCTGGATCTGGACGGAACACTGCTGAACTCCGATAAGCAGTTGACTCCCGGTAATTTAAGCGCTTTGGAGCGTGCTGCGGCGGTGGGCTACGTAATCGTGCCCACCACCGGCCGCTTTTTCGGTGCCATGCCGGAGGTGATCCGTCAGCTTCCGTTTTTGCGCTATGCCATTACCATCAACGGTGCGCAGGTGGAGGATCTGAAAACCGGGGAAGTGATCTATCGGGCCGAGATGCCATGGCAGCAATGCATTGAACTGATGCAGCTGCTGGATACGCTGCCGGTGATCTATGACTGTTATATGGACAACGATGCCTTTATGACAGAGGAGCTGAAGCAGTATATCGATGAGTTTATCTCCAGTCCCCATTACCGCAAGATGTTCCATGATCTGCGAAAGCCGGTCCCTGAACTGAAGGCTTATCTGGCACAGCGGAAAACGGATATCCAGAAGGTGCAGTTTTTTATGAAGGATCCTCAGCTGCGTCTGCAGTTGCTGGAGGAGTTGCCCCAACGCTTCGCGGATATCTGCGTGTCTAGCTCGGTACCCGGCAACCTGGAGGTCAATCAGGCCCGGGCCAATAAGGGAGAGGCGTTGCTGGCTCTTGCGGCGCATCTGGGCCTGAAGAGGGAGGATACCATCTCCTTCGGTGACGGACTCAACGATATCTCCATGCTGAAGACAGCCGGTATCGGTGTGGCAATGGCCAACGCCTGTCCGGAAGCTCTTGCGGCAGCCGATCGAACGACCCTGTCCTGTGACGAGGACGGTGTGGCATATGCAATTGATCAAATCTGTTTTTGATGAATGAACGAAAGAGGGTAATGATATGAATCTTTCTCTGAAGCCGGATATGACCGGTAAGGTAGTTGTTATCACCGGTGGCGCAGGCGTTCTGTGCCGCGAGTTCGCCAAGGCACTGGCCCTGTGCGGTGCCAAGGTTGCTATTTTGAATCGCACCCTGTCCAAGGCAGAGGAAGTGGCTGCCGAGATCTGTGCTATGGGCGGCGAGGCTGCTGCCGTGCAGGTGGATGTGACCGATAAGCAGAGCGTAGAGGCTGCTCACGAGGCAGTTCTGGCCCGCTACGGCAAGTGCGATATCCTCATCAACGGCGCAGGCGGCAACCATCCCCGTGCCACTACCGATCAGGAGTATTTCTCTGCTGAGGGTCTGGACAATGATACCAAGACCTTCTTTGATCTGGACCAGGATGACATCCAGTTCGTGATGAATCTGAACTTCATCGGCACTCTGCTGCCGACCCAGGCCTTTGCCCGCGATATGCTGGGCCGCCAGGGCTGCAGCATTCTGAATGTCAGCTCCATGAACGCATTTACTCCCCTGACCAAGATCCCCGCTTATTCCGGCGCCAAGGCAGCCATCTCCAACTTTACGCAGTGGCTGGCCGTCCACTTCAGCAAGGAGGGCATTCGCGTCAACGCAATTGCTCCCGGTTTCTTCTCCACCGAGCAGAACAAGAAACTGCTGTGGAATGAGGATGGTACGCCCACTGCCCGTACCGGTAAGATCCTGGCTGCCACCCCCATGGGTCGTTTCGGCGCTCCTGAGGAACTGCTGGGTGCCCTGATGTTCCTGGCAGATGACAAGGCGTCCTCCTTCGTTACCGGTATTGTCATCCCCGTGGATGGCGGCTTCAGCGCCTACAGCGGCGTGTAAGGAGGCCTTTGGATGGAACAGTTTCTCTATTCTCCCCGTGAAGAGGGGTTGACCGCTGAAGAGATCCGCGGCGCGCTGCTGCAGACTCTGGAGGGCCGTCAGCTGAAGCATGTGCTGATCATTCCTCCGGACTATACCCGTTTCCATTCCAACTCCGGTTTTATCACCAATGTTTATTACCACGCACTGACCGATATGGGGTGCGAGGTGGACATCCTTCCTGCCCTGGGCACCCATGTGCCTGTTACGCAGGAGGAGGCCGCCCATATGTTTGGCGACATCCCCTATGAGAAGTTCATTCCCCACAACTGGCGCACCGATGTGGTGAAACTGGGCGAGGTGCCCGCCTCCTATCTGGAGGAGATCACCGATGGCCTGTGGCATGATCCTGTTTCTGTGGAGATCAATCGTCTCGTCATGGATGAGAAGTACGATCTGATCCTGTCCGTGGGTCAGGTGGTGCCCCATGAGGTGATCGGCATGGCAAACCATGCCAAGAACCTCTTTGTGGGTGTGGGCGGCAGCGATATGATCAACAAGAGCCATATGGTCGGAGCTGTCTATGGCATGGAGAAGGTGATGGGCAAGGACCATGCTCCCGTCCGCAAGATCTTTGATTACGGCATGGAGCACTTCCTGAACCAGCGCCCCATCCTGTTTGTACTGACTGTGACTACGGCACCCGGTGGAAACATCAAGACCCACGGCCTGTTTATCGGCGATACCCGCAAGGTGCTGGAAAATGCCATTGAGCTGGCCCAGAAGAAGAATATCGACTTCGTGGAGACCGGCATCAAGAAGTGCGTGGTTTACCTGAATCCGGAGGAATTCCACAGCACCTGGCTGGGCAATAAGTCTGTGTACCGTACTCGTATGGCCATCGCCGATGGCGGCGAGCTGCTGGTACTGGCCCCCGGTGTAGAGCGTTTCGGTGAGGACGATACGGTGGATCTGCTGATCCGCAAGTATGGTTACCGCGGACGTGAGTATACGCTGGAGCAGTTTGAAAAGCCGGAGAACCAGGATCTGCGCGATAATATGGGCGCTGCAGCACACCTGATCCACGGCTCTGCCGATGGACGCTTTACCATTACCTATGCAGTGAAGGACATCACCAAAGAAGAGGTGGAGGGCGTCGGTTTCCAAGCCGCTGACTATGAGCAGATGGTGCAGCGCTATGATCCCGAAAAGCTGCAGCCCGGGTATAACACCATGCCCGATGGCGAAGAGATTTATTATATCCCCAACCCCGCTCTGGGTTTGTGGATCAATAGGGAGAAGTTCTGATGAAAGCTTTTATGAATGAGGAGTTTCTGCTCTCCAATGAGACGGCCAGCCGGCTCTTCCATGAGCATGCAGAGCATTGCCCCATTATCGATTACCACAATCATCTGTCCCCGAAGGATATTTTCAACCGTCGCCGCTATGAGAATCTGACTCAGCTGTGGTTGGAGGGTGACCACTATAAGTGGCGCTGCATGCGTGTGTGCGGTGTGCCAGAGGAGTATGTAACCGGTAATGCGTCCGATTGGGAGAAGTTTGAGCAGTTTGCGACCATCATGCCCCGGCTGATCGGTAGCCCTGTTTATCACTGGGCGCATTTGGAACTGCAGCGCTACTTCGGTATTCACACGCCTCTGACGGCCGATACCGCCAAGGAAATCTGGGAGAAAACAGCTGAGCAGCTGAAGGGTGAGGGCTTTGATGCTGTTTCTCTTCTGCAGAAGATGCATGTACAGATCCTCTGTACCACCGACGATCCCGCCGATGATCTGCAGTGGCATCGTAAGCTGGCAGGGGAGGATGTGGGCTTCCGGACGCTGCCGTCCTTCCGCCCTGACCGTTTCCTGCACATTGATCAGCCGGCATGGTCCACTGCGCTGCAGCAGTTGAGTGAGCGCTATGGTGCGATCACCGACTGGGCAAGCCTGTTGGAAGCGCTGAAGAAGTCCCTGGATTTCTTCTGCGACAGCGGCTGCCGTGTGACGGACCACGGTTTCCTGCGTTTCCGCTATGGCACAGGCGATCCTACTGCTGTAATGGAAAAAGCCTTAACAGGTGCTGTGCTGACTGAGGAGGAGGTGTCTGCCTATCAGGGTGCGCTCCTTCGCTTCCTGGCAGGTGAGTATACTGCTCGCGGCCTGACCATGCAGCTGCATCTGGGACCCATCCGAAACAATTCTCCGAAACTGTACCAATCCTTTGGCGCGGATGCCGGCGGTGACAGCATTGGTGCTGCCACGGATGCATTCCTGCTGAGTGCCTTTTTGGGCGATCTGGAGGGTGCAGATCAGCTGCCGAAGACGATCCTGTATAACCTCAATCCGGTGGATAGTGCCATGCTCTCCACCATGGCAGTCAACTTCGCCTCCAACGGTGCCAAGGTACAGTATGGTGCAGCCTGGTGGCTGTTGGACCATATCCGCGGTATCCGTGAGCAGATGGATCAGCTGCTGGAGACCGGTCTGCTTTCCGGTTCTGTCGGTATGCTGACGGACTCCCGCGCCTTTACGTCCTTTGTCCGCCATGAATATTTCCGCCGCATCCTTTGCGATAAGCTGGGTGTACTGGTGGAACAGGGGCAATATCCCTGTGACATGGAGACTTTGGGCAATATGGTGGAGGATATCTGCTGGCGCAATGCAGTGTCCTATTTTGGATTCTAAGGCCTTAGTTTGACATTGTAAAACCCCATTCGACATTGTCGAATGGGGTTTTGATCATTTACTCTGTGATTGCAGATGCTCCAGTAATTCCTGTCGCAAGGTAAGAATCTGTTCCACATGATAGTTGGTGATGATGTCCCGCTCTGTGACCGAATCCAATGTGCGGGGATCGCAGATCACGGCACCGTGGGAGATCAGGCGCTGTCGGTTTCGGTCGTTGAGCCGACCGGGGCGATCCATTTGACTGAGCACCTGCAGATGGGTGACCAACTGCCGTGCGTTCTTTCGATAGGCCTGATAATTGGCCAACTGCTGCTTCTGCCGGCGGGGGCGCATCAGCAGCTTTTGATTGGCGAATATCTTCAGCTGCCGATCAATGGCATCCACCTTGCCGCTGAGTTTCTTGGTTTCAGGAAGAATGTCATCGCCGTCGAAGGTCTCTTCCATGAAGCGAAGAATCTCTGAGTCCAGACTCTCCATGGTAGAGGCAATTTGATTGCGGTTATCATAGGGGAAGATGAGGGTATTGATCAGCATACCTACGCCCAGACCAATGGCAGTATCCCAGATGCGGCCCAATGCATAGGAGACAGGCTCCACCCCCGGGGTGGTGCAGAGCAGAACCACGATAAAGCTGGGGAGAGACGGGGAATAGCGGATGTGAAGAACATTATATAATGTGATCACAAGAATGATGCCAATGCCTGCGGCAGTCAGGGAAGGGATCGGCATGGCCAAAAGAAGAATTCCGACCAAGCCGCCAAAGAGAACACCGACGATCTGCGTCAGGCAGGAAGTAAGGGAGTCCTTAAAGGTGGGCTGAACGGCAGCCATAGCACCCAGCATGGCGAAAATCAGCTTAGAGGACGTGGTGCCATAGGAATTCACGATCATCATTGCGATCACAACGGCAACCGCAGTTTTCAGAGTGCGTAATCCGATATGGAGTGCAAATTTTTTGTGTTTCAAAGTGAAATCTCCTCTTTTGCATTTTACAAACCGATTCTATCACAAATCCAGCTAAAATTCCATAGTGGTGAAATAGATTGTTCAGATGACATCTGTTCTCTGTGACCGTTGGGAATCCATTCCTGCACATAATACGGCCTGCTTGCATAGGATTTCATGAGAAGTGTGCCGCTTCTCAATTTTGCAGGAGGTAGGATCATGGCAACCTTTTATAATAGCGCAACACTTTCCTATAACGGGACGATCACCAACTCCAATGTGGTCAGCGGAGAACTGGTGGAAGCACTGGCCGTCACCAAGACTGCGACCCGGGATGAGTATGCGCTGGATGAGAACATCGTATATGTGATCAGTATGGTCAATACCAGCGGAGCAAGTATTTCGGGGCTGACCATCACAGATGATCTGGGTGCCTACACCTTTGGTGCGGGGACCACCACACTGACGCCTATGGATTATGTTCCCGATTCTGTTTTGTATTATGCCGACGGTGTGCTGCAGGCAGCTCCGTCAGTAGTAGCTGGTCCTCCGTTGGAGATCAGCGGGATCACTGTCCCGGCCAATGGGAGTGCAGTAGTGGTCTATGAGGCGACACCCAACCAGTATGCACCGCGTGGGCTGGAGGGGACGATCGTCAATACTGCCACTGTTGCAGGTGAGGATTTGACCAACCCGGTTACGGCAACCGAGACGGTTGCGTCCGCTACCGGACCGAATTTGACCATTAGTAAGGCGCTGTCTCCGGCTACGGTAACGGAAAACGGTCAGCTGACCTACACCTTCACCATTCAGAACTATGGTAACGCACCCGCAGACACGGAGGATTCCGTTGCACTGCAGGATACCTTCAATCCGATTCTGGAGGGGCTGACGGTTACCTTCAACGGAGCGGTTTGGACCGAACCGGGGCAGTACACCTATGCCGACACCACCGGCGTCTTTGCTACGGTTCCCGGACAGATTACGGTACCTTCCGCCACCTATGCACAGGATCCTGTGACGGGGGCATGGTCTGTAGTGCCTGGTGTGAGTACCCTGGTGGTTACGGGAACGGTGTAATTGCAGGATTTGTGCACGCATAAAAGAGCCGCCGCTGACCTCGTGTCGGCGGCGGCTGTCTTGTATTCGTTAAGAGAGAGCCTCCATGCAGCGCTGAAGTTCTTCGCGGATGGAGATATGCTGCGGGCAGACCTGTTCGCACTGTCCGCACCGGATGCAGGCATCTGCCATTTTGTGGCCGTGCCGGGTTACCAGCCAATCCATCTCACCCCGGGCCGACTCCTTGTTGCGATAGAGCGTCAGCAGGTTCATGGAATTAAATGTGCCGGAAATGCCGATATCCACCGGGCAGACCTTGGCGCAGTAGTTGCAGGTGGTACAGGGGATCAGGGGGATCTTGCGCATGGCTTCCTGTGCCTGCTGGATGGTATCCCGCTGCTTCTGCGTGAGGCTGCGGAAGTCCTTCATGTAAGAGATGTTGTCCTCCATTTGCTCTACATTGCTCATACCGGACAGGACGGTAATGACCCCGTCCAGATCGGCAGCATAGCGGATGGCCCAACTGGCAAGGGAGGCATCCTTGTCGGCAGCACGGAAGATCTCCTGCACAGATTCCGGGGGATTGGCCAGCATACCGCCCTTGACCGGCTCCATGATCACAACGGAGCAGCCGTGGGCGCGGGCTACCTCATAGCAGGCACGGGATTGAATGGCCGGATTCTCCCAATCCGCGTAATTGATCTGTAGCTGCACGAATTCCACTTCGGGATGCTTCCTGAGAATATCCTCCAGTTCCTCGGGAGTGGAATGGAAGGAGAAACCGATATGACGGATCAGACCTTCCGCCTTTTTCTCCCGGACAAAGCTCCACATATCAAATTTGTCAAAGGCTTTGGTGCGCTCGCCGCCCAGATTGTGCAGCAGATAGAAGTCGAAATAACCGGCACCGGTCCGCTGCAGGGATTCCTCAAACTGCGCCACAGCATCCTCGCGGGTTTTGCAGTTGGCCCAGGCAGCATTCTTGGTAGCCAGTTGATAGGAGGCTCTGGGATAACGATCCACCAGTGCCTCGCGGGTGGCCTGCTCACTGCCGTCATAGACCCAAGCCGTATCAAAATAAGTGAAACCGGCAGCCAGGAAACGATCGACCATCTCCTTGACCTGTTCCACATCGATCACATTGTCCTTCTTGGGCAGTCGCATCAACCCAAAGCCGAGTTTCTTGATCTCTTCCCCTAAGTATGCCATAGAATACCTCCAATCAATTTATGAGATTTGCATGCCGCCCTGAGGACGGATGGAGAGGACATGGCAGCAGCCTTGTCCTAAAAGTGCTTCCATGGTGGAACGGAAATCTTCCAGCTGATCCTGCGGAACAAAGGCCTGGATCGTACCGGCAAATCCGCCGCCGTGTACACGGACCGCACCCCGGCCGGCAAGCTGCTTGCGCGCCACTGTGAGTGCCAGCGCCAACTCTTGGTGGGCAGCGGCGCCGCAGGGTGTGATGTTTTGCAGAAGCTGCCAGGAGGATTGGCCGGATTCATTGGTCAGATGCAGGAACGCATGAAAATCGTTTTTCTTCAGGGCAAGGGCCTGCAGACGGACGCGACGATTTTCATCAAAGAAGTGGATGCACCGCAGCACCGCACGATCTCCGTATTCCTTCCGCAGCTGCGGAAGATGGCGATAGAAGAGTTCCTCCTCCACTTCACGCAGAACCGATTTACCAAAATACCCGGCAACAGCGGACATTTCCCGGGGAATGGCAGCATACTCATCCGTCAGATCTGCATGATCGGCGCCACTGTCGATGATGCAGAGGCAGTAGCCGGAGGATGCAAAATCAAAGGGAATCGATTCCACATAGGGCTGATCGGGATGATAGAAATCAAGGAACACCATGCCGCCCACGGAGGAGGCCATCTGATCCATCAAACCACAGGGTTTTCCGAAATAATGATTCTCTGCCCACTGGCCCATCTGTGCGATTTCTACAGGGGTGCAGCGGGAATCAAAGAACAGCTCATTCATGATGGTGCCCAGCAATACTTCAAACGCGGCGGAGGAACTGAGTCCGGAGCCGGGAAGGACACTGGATTGCACCCGCGCATCAAAGCCTTGCAGGACAGCGCCCCGTTGCGTGAATGCCTTTGCCATTCCACGCACCAGTGCAGCAGAGGTGTTTCTTTCATTCTCCTGCATGTCAAGAGAGGATAATGATACAGAGAAGGGGGCATAGCCCTGTGAGTAGATGCGGATCTCATTGGAATCATTGCAGGATACCTGTGCCGTGATTTCCAAATCCACGGCAGCAGCCAACACGCAGCCGCGCTGATGATCGGTATGGTTACCGGAAAGCTCTGTGCGGCCCGGTGCAGAGAAGAGCAAGGTGTTTTCCTTTACATTCATAAATGAAGCCTCACATAGAAAGAATCGAAATAATGGGGTCCTGAACTCAGATCAGGAGGAAATAAAAAAACCAAACAGAAGCAGAATCATTAGTACTGCGATGTTTACAACGGTAAAGAGGAACAGATACCGACCGCGCTGCTGGGGATAGAGCCGTCCAATTTGCTTATAGGAGATCAAACTGGCCATGGATGCAATCAGCGTGCCAAGGCCGCCCAGATTGGTGCCGATGATGAGGGCTTCCCAATTTTCAGTGAAGCCGGAAAGGAGAAGTGCTGCCGGGACATTGCTGATCACCTGGCTGGCCAGTATGGCAACTAACTGCTCATGACCCTCCAGAACACTGGAAAGGAGGGAGCGGAAGGCCTCGATCCGGCCCATGTTTCCGATAAAGACGAAGAAACCGATAAAGGTGCCCAAAAGGGCATAGTCAACACGAAGGAGAATACTGCGGTCCAAAAGGAGGATCACCAAAGCGACCGCAAGAGCCAGGGGAAGGGGAGGGAGCACCTTGGCAACGCTGAGAAGGCAAAGAAGGAAGAGCAGTGCATACAACATCAACTGCCGCTTTTCAGAAGAACTCATGGAGGAGTCGGATACCGGACTATAGGTGATCTTTCCGTTTTTAAACAGGAACACAGCAGCAAAAAGAACTGCCGCAGAAACGATGGTATAGGGCAGTGTCAACCGAAGAAAATCCGGAAGGGACATGCCGCACTGCGCATAGAGATAGAGATTTTGGGGATTGCCCATGGGCGTAAGCATACTGCCGAGGTTTGCTGCAACGGTCTGTAGAACCACAACAGGAACAGCCAGAGATTCCTGCCCAGCCAGTCTGAGAACGATCAAACCGAAGGGAACGAAAGTGATCAGGCCTACATCATTTGTGATCAGCATACTGAACACAAAGGGAAGGAAGATCAGCGTCCACAACAGTGCCCGTTTTCCACGGATATTCCGCAGCAACCCGTTGCCGATGCGGCTGAATACGCCCAGCTTTTGCAGGCCTGCCATGACGGCCATCAGACTGAAGAGCAGCAGAAGGGTATCCCAGTCGATATAATCCCAGTAAGCCTGGTCCGGAGGAACGATCAGGGAGGAGACGGCAGCCAATAGTACCGCAACCGTAAGAACAATTTCCGATTTTAAAAATTTCAAAAAGCTCGAAATACTGTGTGCCATCATATGCCTCACCAATTGTGCAAAATGTATGCAAGAAAGAATCTTATACACAATTATTATAGCGGCCGGGAAGAATAATAGCAACCGTTTCCGTATAAAGCAGATGACTTTTGCATATGCTATTGCAGGTGATGAAAGTATGAAAAAACGCACTTGGAAACTCTATGCCGTCTGGATTCTTCTGACGGAGGCTGTGGGATTCCTCTCCGGTTGGTTGACGCGGGAGGGAACGGAGATCTACAATGCAACGGTCGTGCAGCCGCCGCTGTCCCCGCCCAGCGAAGTGTTTCCCATTGTTTGGGGAATTTTGTATGCACTGATGGGGATCGGCGCGGCACGAATCTATTCGGAGACGCCTTCACGGGCGCGCATGCAGGGGCTGCGGCTTTTCTTTCTGCAGCTGGCATTCAACTTTGTATGGAGTCTGATTTTCTTCAATCTGCAGGCATTTTCCTTTGCCTTCTTTTGGCTGCTCGCCCTGTGGGGCCTGATCATTTGGATGATTCTGACATTCCGGAAAGTGGATCCGCCGGCGGCATGGATGCAGCTTCCGTATCTTCTGTGGGTCACCTTTGCCGCCTATCTGAATTTGGGCGTCTGGATGCTGAATCGATGAAGCGACAAACAGAAAATCCCCCATGACCAATCGGCCATGGGGGATTTTGTTTGAAGGGATATGCTCGGAAGATGCAGAAGAATCGAAATCAGCAGTACTTATCCCGGTGGGACTTGATCTGTCCTGTCAGAGGGACGATGTCGTAATACATCGGCTTGTGCAGGGCAATACATTCTCTTGTTGCTTCGATATGCTCCGGCTCGATCAGCAGCGACATACCGCAGCTAAGCTTGCCCTGAATGGCTCTGGGGGCCGGTGCAATCCGGTTTTTGATCCCATTTTTGGAGAGCAGATCATGGAGGGCGAGACCATGTTCATAGGTCTCAAAGAGAATGTAGTACCGGATGTCAGAATCAGCCATTGAGCATTTCCACGAAAGCGCCGATACGGGTGCGCAGCTGCTCAGCATCGGTGTCGGTGTAGTCGGTCTCCAGGCTCAGAACGGGGATGCCGGCTTCCTTCAGTGCACGGCTGACGCTGTACTTCTCGGTGTCATACAGGCAGCAGAACTTCAGGCTGCAGTCGATCACACCGTCCACCTTGTACTCCTTGGCCAGGCAGGATATCGTCGATACGGCCGGTGTTGGGAGTGAAGCAGGCGCAGTTGGTCTTCATGTAGCGCTCGGACAGAGCCATGAACTGCTCATCCAGAGTGGTCTTGGACTCATCCACCAGATTCTCGAAGTAGCGGGTACCGGTGCACATCTCCTCGCAGACAACAGCGGCGCCGCTGGTCTCAATGATGTTATGCAGCTTCCAGTTGGGAACTGCCAGAGGAGTACCGGTGATCAGGATGCGCTTGGTGCCGGCGGGAACCACGGATACGCCATCCTTGATACGCTGTTCCAGTTCGTCGGCCAGACGGTTGCACATCTGAGCGCAGCGGACGGGATCATCAAAGAAGGAGATCTGGGTCATCAGCAGAGCATCGCGGCCGGAGATGGGCAGGCACTCGGACTTGCGGCAGTCATAGACGCGCTGCAGAGCCTTGCGCTTCTCGTTGATGATATGAATGGCCTCAGCCAGCTTCTCGGAAGTGATCTCGTTGCCGGTGAACTCCTCGACGGTCTTGGCAAACTCAGCGATCTCTTCCTTCCACTTGAGGATATCCTTTTCGCGCTTCATCTGAGGGACATCCATGATGTACATGGGAACATCCTCGCCCAGGATCTCATAGGCCTTCTTCTTGCCATCGCAGGTGGTCTCACCAACATACATATCAGCAATGCGGAAGAAGGGGCAGGTCTTACCCAGGCGTGCGCCAACAGAAGCCTTGACCAGAGGGCAGGTGCTCTTGGGCAGAACGGCCTCGCCATCGGGGACCCAGAACTGAGAACCGCCGCACAGACCGGTCACAATGCCGTTGGCAGCGATCACGACTTCATCGGGAACATAAACACAGAAGGTGCCGAAGACCTTGCGGCCCTCTTTCTGAGCCTCGATCAGCTCAGCGGGACGGATACCATGCACCTCGGAGATCACCAGATCCCAGAAATCCATAGCGGCGGGGCGGTTTTCCTGGCTCAGATAGACATCACCGACAGCGGTGGGGAGTACCTGGCAGAGCAGGTCGTGGGTTTCCAGATCCATACCGAGATCTTTCCACATCTGTACATAATCAGCCATTATAAGAACCTCCTTTAAGATTTGGCAATATTAGCTTAGCATGAAAAACTTTCCAAGTTAAATACGGATTTTGGATAAAACGGTCGAGGTCATAGCCATGAGAAATAAAAGACCCTCCCGCCTAAATGACGGGAGGGTAAAATGCTTATTCAGCCAACTGCCGGATGGCGGAGACGGCGGCATGGACATCTTCTTCCGTATTGAACCAGGAGAAGCTGAACCGGACGGCGCCCTGCTCCGTAGTACCCAATGCCTCGTGCATCAGGGGCGCACAGTGGGCACCGGCGCGGGTAGCGATGCCGTAATCGGCATACAGTGTATCCGAAACAATGGCGGAATCCTCATCGTAAAGATTCAGCGTCACCACAGCGGTGCGTTCACCGGTGAAATCACCGTATACCGTAATGCCGGGAATCTGGGAAACCGCATCATAGAACTGCTTCATCAATGCAGTCTCTTTTTCGCGGATGGTCTCAATGCCAACCTCATTCAGATAATCCAGTGCGGCAGAGAGCCCTGCAATACCGTGGGAATTCAGTGTGCCTGCTTCTAGCCGGGTGGGGTAGGGTTTGGGCTGCTCCTTATCATAGGAATGGATGCCGGAGCCGCCGACCTTAAAGGGTCGAATCTCCACACCCTCGCGAATGCAGAGTCCGCCGGTGCCCTGGGGTCCCATCAGGCCCTTGTGGCCGGTGAAACAGAGGATATCGATGTTCATAGCCTCCATGTCGATGGGGACGGCGCCGGCCGTCTGGGAGGCATCTACCACAAAGAGGAGCCCGTGCTGATGAGCAATCGAGCCGACCTGCGCCACATCGATCATATTGCCGGTGAGGTTGGAGGCATGCGTGCAGACGATGGCGCGGGTATTGGGCTGGATCAGGGCGGTGAAGGCATCATAATCCGGGCGGCCCTGTTTATCTGCAGGGACAATGCTCATGGAGATGATATTTTCCTTTTCCAAACGGTACAGAGGACGCAGAACGGAATTGTGCTCCAGAGCAGTGGTGATCACATGGTCACCGGACTGGAAGATGCCGTTGAGGGCAATATTCAGCGCCTCGGTGGAGTTGCAGGTAAATACCACGTGATCCGCCCGCTTGCAGCCAAAAAGAGCGGCCAGCTTGCAGCGGGTATCATATACCACACGGGATGCAGAAAGAGAACTGCTGTGGGCGCCGCGGGATGCGTTGCCCATGGAATTCATTGCACGGAAGACGGCATCCGCAACACACGGGGGCTTTTGCAGGGTGGTAGCTGCATTATCAAGATAGATCATTTGCTTCCTCCTTACTTGCGCAGTGCCGCAGCGCTCAGTGCAGCGCCGATGGCACCTGCATAGCGGCCATCCGGACAGGCCAGTACCGATGCGCCGATGGATTTCTCCAGCCGGGCCTTCAGATACTCAAATTCACAAAGACCGCCGGTGAGGCAAACGGTGCTGCCTTTGAGATCCAGTCGGCCGGCCTGTGTGGAAACCTTCTGGCAGATGGAATCCACCACGGCAAAAGCAATATTTTCCTGTTTTTCACCACGGCCGATGAGACTGATGACCTCGGATTCGGCAAAGACTGTGCACATGGAGCTGATGGTGGTGTTTCCGCCGGTGGCCGCCAGTTTGCACAGATCCTCCGGCCGAACACCAAGCGTGTTGGCCATGATCTCCAGGAAACGGCCGGTACCGGCAGAGCACTTGTCATTCATAATGAAGTCCTTCACCATGCCGTCCTCCACGCAGATCAGCTTGGTGTCCTGCCCGCCGATATCGATCACGGTCAGATTCTGCGTGCCAAAAATGTGGCAGGCACCGCGGCCATGACAGGTGATCTCAGTAACGGATTTGTCGGCGTAGGGGACAGAGATCCGCCCGTACCCGGTGGCTACAACAGCGGCCTGCTCCCAATCCACACCAAGCTCGGACAGTTTTGTGTGAATTGCCTCTGCCGTATCCACACTGCTCCAGCCGGTGGGCTGCAGCAGACGGTGCAGAATATTCTTGTTTTCATCCAGCACGACGGTCTTGGCACAGGTGGAGCCAATATCGATACCAATGTTGTACTTCATGGGAGGCAACCTCAAATTTCCAAAATGTGCATGGATTCCCAGCCGAGACCGCTGCTCTGCAGGGCATCGGTAAGGGCCTGCTGGTCCTCAGGCGCGGCCTTCCAGGAGAGACCGCAGCCGGCAGTAATCTCCCGGGGGACCGGGATGATTCTGCCGGGAAGGCCATTTTCCGTGCAGTATTTCTCCACAGCCATAGCCTGCGTGGTGGAGGCGAAGGTAATGATCAGCGTGGGTTTCTTCTGTCTCATGGAATCAGGGCTTGACGATCAGGTCGGCCTGCGTCATCTTCTCCACGATGGCGTACATATTGGTGACCTCGCCGACAGCCAGCTTATCGGTCAGACCGTAGAAGTTCAGGCAGGTACCGCAGGTCAGGATTTCAACACCCTGAGCGGCCATATTCTGCAGATCCTCCAGAGAAACGGAGCCCTCACAGGGGATGGAAGCGCCGCCGTTATAGAACAGAATGGTGGTGGGCAGCTGCTCCTGCTGGCTCAGGGCATAGATGAAACCCTTCATCAGAGAGGTACCCAGCTCGTCACCGCCATGGCCCATGACCTTGGAGGAGATAACAACAACCGTATTCTTCTTACCGCTGCGGGGCAGGTCGCAGATCACTTCAGCATCCATATCGGTAGCCTGAGACAGGGAGGCCTCACCCACAGTGATGGTGACCCTATACTCCTTCTCACCCAGCTGCTCGGTCTGGATGGCGCAGCCCTTCTTGTCGGCCATACGGGTCAGGTTCTCTACGGCGATGGCATTATCCACCATCGTTTCGATCACATCGGGCCCCTTCAACTCACGGATGGCATTGAGGGTCTTAACAACAGGAATGGGGCAGGCATCGCCGATAGCATTGACTTTGATCATGATAATTCTCCTTTAAAATTAGTGTGTATGGGTTAACCCAAAAGTTCAATAAAAGCACCCAGACGGGTGTCGATCTGACCTTGATCGGTGGTGGAATAGTCCGTGGTAATGGAGAGGAAGGGAATCCCCTTTTCCTTGGTCACAAACTGCTTCATGTTGTCCGACTCAATGGCGAAGGTGTGGCAGGCCATCAGCACTACTTCGATCACACCATCCACCTGATAGTCGTCGATCTGCTGGGAGAGGGCCTCCAGGCGGCCGGGATTGGGACTCATAACGGAGCAGTTGACCCGAAGATACTTTTCGGCAATGGCGGTAATGGGGTCCTTGCTCTCATCCACCGGATCCTTTTTCTCGCGGGGACCGCAGCAGTTTTCAAAACCTACCACATCTGCGCCCAGTTCCTCGATCCGGCGAATCACCTTATCGATGACGCCGTGTGTGGGGCAACCGGAGATCAGGATGCGGGGACGGGAGGGCTTGCCTTTGCATTCGGTTTCATACTTCTCCTTCAGCTCCGCAGTGCGCTTCTCCAGAAAAGCGATCTTCTTTTCAATATCGAAAGCATATTCATTGGAGGTGATGATGGTGTTCAACTCATAGCCGGAGATAGGGGAGGGCTTCAGGCAGCCCACCTCATAATAGTCCAGGATCGCCTTGCGCTCCCGGTTGCGCAGGTGGATAGCCTCCCGCAGTTTCTCATCGGAAATGGTGATCCCATAAAAGGACTCCAGATCTTTACGCAGCGCCTCGATCTCCAGTTTCCAAAAAGCCAAAGCACCCGCGCCGGTCTGACCGGGGGGCAGCTGCATCACATGAGTGTGTTTCAGCTTTCCCAAATACTCGTACATCTTCTTCTTTCCATCGCAGGTGGTTTCAGCAAGTACCATGTCGGAAAAATAGAAGAAGGGGCAGCGATCCGTAATGGCACCGCCATAGCTGGCTTTGATCAGGGGACACAGGTTTTTAGGTAGTTCCTTTTCCGCAGGAGGAATATTTTCCTCACCAATGGCGCAAAGACTGACCGGAGTAGCATCAGCGGCATCCACCAACTCCTGCGGGGTATAGGTGCAGAAGGTGCCAACAACACGGCGCCCCTGCTCTTTCAGCTGCTTCAGCGCCATAAAGGCGTTTTTTCGGGCTTCCGGATAGGTGACAAAGTCCTCCGGAAGTTTGATTGGTTGCATGGAATCACCCCATTTATATTTTATTAAGTGTACCATAGGCGAGATAAAATGTTAAATTACAAAGAGTTATGGAAGTGAAAGCATTATTATCAATTTCAATAATTGGGAGGTTGATGATCATGGGATTCTACCGGGAAAATGATCGGATAAAAAAGTACGATGGCCGGAAAAACCATCGTACTTTGAAGGAGATTGCAGTTTGATATGTGGTGGGGATCAGGCTACGCCAAAGAGCTCCAGCAGCATCTTTGCGGTCAGAATCACCAGCACAAATAAGATAACAGGCCGCACAATTTTGGAGCCGTTTTTCAGCGCCAGACCTGCCCCGATATACTGACCGGCAATGGCAAAAACCGCGGCCAGCAGACCGATGGGGACAAGAACTTTTCCAGCCGCAAGGGAGGTGGCCAACCCGCCAATGTTGGAGGAGAGATTGACCAGTTTCACATTACCGGAGGCGGTGCGCACATCAATTTTGGCAAGATAGCAGAAGGAGAGCAGGAGAAAGGTGCCGGTTCCGGGACCGTAGAAACCGTCGTAAGTACCGACAAGAATAGAGGTGCCCCAGACGATGGCTCTGCGGCGCCATTCGTTGATGGGTTCTCTCGTCTCGGGTAAGTCCTTCTTCTTCAGCAGGATCACGGCGATGACAGGCAGCACCAGCAGAAGGAGAAATTTCAGATACCGCTCGTCCACCGTTAGCTGGAGCCTTGTGCCAATATGTGCACCCAACAGCGCCAGACCGATAGACGGTATAGCCAGGAGCCAATCCACGCATCCATTCTTCACATAGCGGATCGTGGAAGCTACCGTACCGATACAGGCAGAGAGCTTATTGGTTCCCAAAGCAAAATGGACGGGAAGGCCGGCCAGCAGGTAACAGGGGAGTGAGATAATGCCTCCTCCGCCGCCGATGGCATCCATAAAGGAGGCACAGAACACTCCCAGACAGATGAAGATCACGATCCATATGGGATAACCGAAAATATCCATATCCAATTCCTCACAACATTTTCCAGCAGATCAACAGGGACTGTAATCTGACAAAATATAGGAAGTGTTTTTGCAATAAGGAAGCCCCAAAGGCTTTCGCCTCTGGAGCTTTGGTCGGAGTGTCGGGATTCGAACCCGAGGCCTCTTGGACCCGAACCAAGCGCGATACCAAACTTCGCCACACCCCGTTATCCAAGCCATTATATGTGGTTTTTCCGGCACTGTCAAGAGGAAAAGTGCCGGGAGAAGATCAGTCTATCCCCGACATCCGGTGCATAAAATTGTGCCTACAGGGAGGTGGACAAATGAAAGAGCAGGGGTATTCAACCGCGCGGCAGCGCAGGAGAAATTCCGAATCCGGTCAGCGAGTGTCCGTGCAGGGGAAGCGGGCTGCTACGGCGCGGATCCATTACCGGGGCCGTCATGAACAGAAACCGGTCAGGAAAGAGCGGAAAATTTGGCAGTTGACCGTCAGCGGAATGGTGCTCGTGGCGGTCATTGCCGCAAAGTTGACAATGCCGCAGCTGACGGCGGAATATGGCGGCATGCTGATGGGCCTGATCGGGAAGGATACGGATTTTGTGGCCGCCTTTTCCGCAGCGGGACGTACCTTTTCCGGGGAAGGCGGTGTAGGAGAAGCTCTTGAGGATGCCTATACGGCCGTATTTGGCAGTCAGGAAGTGACCGATCCTGAGGGGTTGCCCCAGGAGGAAAGAGGAGAGACGGCAGCCGTATATGGCCCCGGAACGACCCCGGAGGATGCAGTGATGCTGCAGGAAGTGCTGGGGTTTGCTTACGCTGCGCCTGTATCGGGCACATTGACCTCCTGCTTTGGTTATCGGGATCATCCGGTGGACGGGGACAATAAGTTTCACTATGGATTGGATCTGGCTGCGGAGAGTGGTACGGTGATCACAAGCTTTGGAAACGGAATTGTTACGGTGGTGGGCGAGAGCTCGGACCTTGGAAAGTATGTTATGGTCAGCCATGCCAATGGCTATGTGACCCTCTATGCCCACTGCAGCAGGATCACGGCCTCCTCCGGACAGACGGTACAATGCGGCGATCCTATCGCAGAGGTGGGGCAGACGGGTCAGGCAACCGGTCCGCATCTGCATTTTGAATTGCACCGCGGAGACATCTATCTCAATCCAATCTATTATGTCTAAGAGAGGGCGGACCGAGATCCGCATTTCTCCCACAGTCCCGCTGCTGCTGGCACTCTTTGTGCTGTTGTCGCCGGCAGAATTGCTGGCCGCTCTGCTATTGGCGGCATTGCTGCACGAGTTGGGGCACTACGGGGTATTGCATCACTTCGGTGGGGAGATTTCCTGCATTGACATCACGGCATCGGGAGCAAGGATGCAGATCAGGAATCAACACAGACTCTCCTATGGGGCAGAGGGTCTTTCCGTACTGGCCGGTCCGCTGATGAATCTGTTTGCAGCCATTATATTGGGGCAATTGGGTAACTTCTCCGAGGTGTTTTATACCTTTGCCGGAGCAAATCTTGTGTTGGGAGGATTCAATCTGCTGCCCGGACGGACGCTGGATGGCGGAAGATTGCTGTGGTTATGGATGGCCTGGTGCACCGATCCGTTTGCGGCAGACCGGGTATGCGCAGCGGTCAGCGCCGTCGTTATGTCAGTTTTGTTGCTGGGCGGTGGCACACTGCTGTGGCTGCAGGGAGGAAGTCCCTTCCTTTTGGTGGCGGCGATTGCACTGATGGCGCAGAGTCTGCGGCAAAAAGGGCTTGTCAAACACAGGGACAAAAGGTAAAATAAACTGTCAAGGAAATACCTACAGACAGGAGAGCAAGCTGTGGATAAGAGATTGGAACGTATCCTGCCCCGGGTACAGAAGCCGGCCCGTTATGTGGGCGGCGAATATAATGCGGTCGTAAAAGAGAAGGCAGAGGTGGATACCCGTATCGCATTCTGTTTCCCCGATACCTATGAGATCGGTATGTCCAATTTGGGTATGCGGATTCTCTACGGGATTATGAATGAGATGCCAGGTGTGTGGTGTGAGCGCGTGTTTGCCCCCTGGGGGGACATGGAAGAGGAAATGCGCAAGGCAGGCATTCCCTTGTTTGGCCTGGAATCCGGTGAGCCCATTACCAACCATGATATTGTGGCTTTTTCTGTTGGCTATGAGATGGCGTTTCCCGCCATCCTCAATATGCTGGATTTGGCCGGAATTCCCATGCGAGCTGCAGAGCGCACAGGACTGACGCCCCTTGTCATTGCCGGAGGTACTGCCATGTATAATGCAGAGCCTATGGCCGATTTTCTGGATCTGGTCAGTCTGGGTGAGGGTGAGGAGATCACCGTGGAGTTGGTGGAGCTGCACCGGAAGGCACGCCGCGAAGGCTGGAGTAAACAGGAGTTTTTGAAGGCTGCCGCGCAGCTGGACGGTATCTACGTTCCCAGCCTGTATGACATTACCTACCACGAGGATGGCACGGTTGCCGCTATCGTGGCGAAGGACGGCGCACCGCAGGTGGTAACCAAGCGCATTGTCCGGGATATGGACAAGTCCTATTTCCCGGCCAAGACTATTGTGCCCAGCACGGAGATCGTACAGGACCGCGTGACACTGGAGCTGTTCCGTGGCTGCATCCGTGGCTGCCGTTTCTGCCAGGCCGGTTATGTGTACCGTCCGGTACGCAACCGCAGCAAGGATTTGTGTGCCCAGTATGCGGTGGAGGCCTGCAACGATTCCGGATATCAGGAGATCACCCTCTCCAGCCTGTCCACCAGCGATTATCCGCCACTGACGGAGCTGTGCGATCAGCTGGAGGACTTCTGTGACGAGCGCCATGTGAATCTGTCGCTGCCCAGTCTGCGTGCGGATAACTTCTCGATGGGGCTGATGCAGCGGCTGGCCAAGGGCCGCAAGACCGGTCTGACCTTTGCGCCGGAGGCCGGTACTCAGCGTCTGCGTGATGTGATCAATAAGAATGTGACTCTGGAGGATTTGCTCCAGTCCTGCCGCACCGCGTTTGCCGGCGGCTACAATGCAGTGAAGCTGTACTTCATGCTGGGCTTACCCACGGAAACGGACGAAGATGTACTGGGGATCGCTGATATTGCTGCCCGCGTGATGCACACCTGGCGCGAGAGTGCCAGCAATAAGAACCGCGGTGTGCGCATTACGGTGTCTACCTCCTGGTTTGTGCCCAAGCCCCATACGGCATTCCAGTGGGAACCGCAGATCTCCAAGGAGGAATACGAGCGGCGCGTTAAGCTGCTGCGTGAGGCGATCCTCACCAAGACGGTCACCTATAACTGGCATGACTCGGATACCAGCTTCCTGGAAGCTGTGTTGGCCCGCGGTGACCGCAGAATGGGTAAGGTACTGGAGACGGCGTGGCGCAAGGGCGCCAAGCTGGATGCCTGGGAGGAGTATTTCAGCCTGGATCGCTGGATGGAAGCCTTTGCGGAATGTGGTTTGGATCCCCATTTCTACGCCAACCGTACCCGGCAGCGGGATGAAGTGATGCCCTGGAGCATGATCTCCAGCGGTGTAACAGAGAACTATCTGTGGCGGGAGTGGGAGAATGCTCAGGCAGGAGTCACCACACCGGATTGCCGCACCCACTGCAACGGCTGCGGTGCAAATCGGCTGGTAGGGGGGAAGTGCGATGTCTAAGCTGAGACTGTTGTTTTCCAAGGAGGGGACAGCCTCCTATATTTCCCATCTGGATCTGCTGCGTACCATTCAGCGGGCATTTCCCCGCACAGAACTGGAGATTCGCCATTCCCAGGGATATCATCCCCATCCCATCATTTCCATTGTGCTGCCCCTGCCGGTAGGCCAGAGCAGTGTGTGCGAACTGGTGGATTTCGAGGTGACTCAGACGACAGATGGCAGCGGCATTGCAGAAAAGCTCAATACCGGCATGCCTGCCGGATTGAAGGTATTGGATTGCTATGAGGCCAAACGCCCGGTGCGTGAGCTGGCCGCTTTGGAGGCTGCACTGGAATTGGAGTATGATCAAGGTGTGCCTGCCGGAGCCTGCGCAAAGCTGCAGGAACTCTTTGGCCGGGATCAGCTGGTGATTCAGAAGCGCACAAAGCGCAAGGAACTGGCCGATGTGGATATTGCGCCGATGATCCATTCCGTGGAGCTGACCGAGGAATCCCACCGGATTTGTGGAAAGGTACGGGTGCAGGCACAGAATCCCGGTCTGAATCCGCAGCTGTTGGGCAAGGCCATTGAGATGCATTTGCCGGAACTGACCCCGGATTTTCTCCGCGTCCGGAGATTGGCGATTTTGGATGCCGACGGGAAGGATTTCCGCTGAAAAACTTTGAAAAAATATAGAAAAAGCACTTGCATTGCAAAAGAATCTGTGATATTCTATCATGGCATGAAAAGGGTAGTCCTCTGTCGCTGGTGCTCCGAACTGGAGAGAGTACCGCAGATATGGCGGCATGAACACCTATAATTTAGGAGGAAATATCCATGGATCTGATCAAAGCATTGAACGAAAAGCAGCTGAAGGAAGTGCCTCAGGTGGAAGTGGGCGATACCGTCCGCGTCCATGTCAAGGTCAAGGAAGGCTCCCGTGAGCGTATCCAGGTCTTTGAGGGCACCGTTATCGCCAAGAAGCATGGCGGTATCGAGGAGACCATCACCGTTCGCCGCCTGTCCTATGGCGTCGGCGTGGAGAAGGTGTTCCCCCTGCATTCTCCCTCCATCGAGACCATCGAGACCGTTCGTCACGGTTTTGTGCGTCGCGCCAAGCTGTACTACCTGCGTGACCGCGTTGGTAAGGCTGCCAAGGTCAAGGAGAAGCTGTAAGCGATTACTGCAAGGCAATCCCGAAAAGAACCGTCCTATGGGACGGTTCTTTTTTGTTGGTAAAATACCAATTTGCCATTCCTTTCTGTTGCAAAAGATGATATAATTATCTTAATTTTGAAAGAACCGTATGAGGTGAGCATTTATGCAGATTGAGGGTTTGAGCTGGTTTCCCGGCCATATGACAAAGACAAAGCGGATGATCGTCAAGGAAATTGGCAACATGGATGCAGTGTGCGAGATCCTGGATGCCAGAATCCCGATCTCCAGCCGGAATCCGGATGTGGATGAGATGACCGCAGGGAAACCCCGGCTGATCGTACTGAACCGCGTGGATCAGGCCGATCCGGGTCAGACCAAACGCTGGGCTGCCTATTTCCGCAGCAAGGGCTATGCAGTCCTGGAGGCAAATGCCAAAGGAGGCGTGGGCACCGCTCAGTTTGCCGCGGCGGTGCGGGAACTGCTGAAGGAAAAGCTAGCTGCTTATGCGGAGAAAGGGCAGGTTGGCCGCATGGTCCGCGTGATGGTGCTGGGTATCCCCAATGTGGGCAAGTCTACATTTATCAATAAAGTTGCCAAGAGAAAAACAGCAAAAGCGGAAGACCGCCCCGGTGTGACTCGTACCAAACAGTGGGTTCCGGTGGATAATACGCTGGAGCTGCTGGATACCCCGGGTATCCTTTGGCCCAAGTTCGATGATGTGAATGTGGGTATGCGCCTGGCATTTACCGGAGCCATCAAGGACGATGTCATGGACATTGAGGAGCTGGCCTGCTATCTGATGGAGTATTTGGGTGCCCACTATGCAGATACGATCCTTGAGCGCTACAAGGTGCAGGCGGATGAAGGTGACAGCGGTTATGACCTGCTGATTAAGGCCGGCCGCAAGCGCGGATTCCTGATGCGCGGTGCAGAAGTGGATACCGAGCGCATGAGCAGGATCCTTCTGGACGAGTTCCGCGCTGGCAAGTTGGGACGCTTTACACTCGAGACGGTGGAAGATGTAGAAGGATGATAGAGTTGACACAGGATATTTGGAATTTCGATGATCAATTCCGGGAAGGCGGTATGTGTATCTGCGGCTGTGATGAAGCGGGTGCAGGGCCATTGGCGGGACCTGTCTATGCCGCTGCAGTGATTTTGCCGCCGGATTGCCGGATTGATGGCCTGAATGATTCGAAGAAACTGACGGAAAAGAAAAGGGAACTGCTCTACGATGTGATTCTGGAGCATGCTTTGGCCTGGTCGGTTGCTGCGGTCAGCGCCAGGGAGATTGATGAGACAGATATCCTCAGTGCCCGGATGCGGGCTATGCAGCTGGCCATTGATGGACTCACGCAGAAACCGGATTTGGCTTTGGTCGATGGAAACCGCGATAAGGGCCGCACGGCAGCGATTGTGACGCCCCATAAGACTGTGGTGGGTGGAGACGGAAAGTCTGCCAGCATTGCAGCGGCCTCAATTCTGGCTAAGGTCAGCCGGGACCGTTATGTATCCCGTGAACTGGAGCGGCAATACCCGCAGTATCGATTTGCACAGCACAAGGGCTATGGCACGAAGCTGCACTATGAAATGCTGGACCAGTTCGGCCCCTGTCCGGAGCACCGGGTTTCTTTTCTGAAGAAATGGAAGGAAGGAACGAGATGAGTCGCAGTGCCGGTACATGGGGAGAGGCACAAGTTGCCAACTACCTGCGAAAAAAGGGGTATCGTCTGCTGGCACATAGTTACCACTGTCGCTTTGGCGAGGTGGATTTGATTGCCCAAAAACGGAGCGTACTGTGTTTTGTAGAGGTGAAGACCCGCAGTAATCTCTCCATGGGATTACCCCGTGAATATGTGACTGCTCAGAAACAGGAGAAGATCCGAAAAACAGCGGCGTTCTATCTGGCATCCAAGGAATTGGATTGTCCGGTGCGGTTTGATGTAGCGGAGGTCTATACGGATGAAGCACACACGCCCGGTTCTCTTCGCATAGAATATCTGGAAAATGCGTTTTGAGGGGAAGGATGGAATTGATCTCTTATTTTGATGCCCACTGTGATACAATCTACCGCTGTTATATGGATGGCGATACGGTACAGATCCCATTTGGAGAGGATTCTCAGCAGCAGAATACTTTTTTTGAAGATTGCCATACGCTGCGGGAGAACAAGGGACATATCGATTTGGAGCGGGCCGGAAAGTATGGCCGGTATGCGCAGTTTTTTGCGCTGTTCTACGACAGCAAAGGAATCCCGCAGGGAGAGATGTGGGAGATCTGCCGACAGCTTCATCGGCGTTTTCTACAGGAACTAGAGGAAAATCCGGAGCGGATCACCCATTGCTGCACCGGAGAGCAGGTAGACGAGACGGTTGCGGCGGGAAGAACTGCGGCGCTGCTCTCCGTTGAGGGGGCCGACCTGCTGGATTGTGATGTGCACCATTTGGCGGAAGCAGCCGATTGGGGTGTACGCCTGATGAATCCGGTTTGGAATCGTGCCAACCGACTCTGCGGTACCAATTGTGAGGAGCCGCAGAGGGGCTTTTCTCAGGACGGTCTGGAGTTTATCCGCGAGATGGAACGGCAGGCGATCTATGTGGATGTGTCGCACCTGTCCGATACCGGTTTTTGGGATCTCTATCGGGCAGCAAAGCGACCGATGGTCGCCTCCCATTCCAATAGTCGGGAGATCTGTCCCCATCCAAGAAATCTGACCGATGACATGTTCCGGGCGATCCGGGATACCGGTGGTGTAGTAGGTCTGAATTTCTACCAGAATTTTGTAGGAGAGGATCCCTCTATGGATGCTCTGGTACATCATGTGGAGCACTTCCTCGCCCTGCAGGGAGAACACACTCTCTGCCTTGGTGGAGATATGGATGGCTGCGAGAAGCTGGCTGGTGGTATGGAAGGGCTGCAGGATGTGCCGCGCTTGTACTACGCATTGGCAGACCGAGGGTATAGCCAGGATCTGCTGGAAGACCTTTTCTGGAATAACTTAAGGAAACTGCTCTGACAAAGGAGAATCATATGGCCCTTTACGCAATAGGTGATCTCCACCTGTCTCTGGCCTCTAATAAGCCGATGGATATCTTCGGTGACGGCTGGCGGGACTATGTGGAACGGATCCGGGAAGGATTTGCACAATTGAATGATGAGGATGTCATAGTGTTGTGCGGTGATCTGTCCTGGGGAATGTCACTGGAGGAGTCTCTGGAGGATTTCCGGTTTATTCATCAGCTGCCGGGCACGAAACTGCTGCTGAAGGGCAACCATGATTACTGGTGGAACACGGCAACGAAGATGGAAAAGTTCTTCGCCCAGCACGAACTGACCAGTTTGAAAATTCTGCACAACAACTGCTATTTCTATGGGGATCAGGCAATCTGTGGGACCCGGGGATGGTTCTATGAACTGGACAATCAAGGTACCCACAATGAAAAGATGCTGGCACGGGAGGCAGGGCGACTGGAGGCATCTCTGCAGGCGGCAGGGGAGAAGGAGAAGCTGTGCTTCCTGCATTACCCGCCGCTGTATCAGGGCTATCAGTGTCCGGAGATTCTGGCCGTCCTGCAAAAATACGGTGTCAGGCAATGCTTTTATGGGCATTTGCACGGGCAATCCCACCGTCGCGCCATCGAGGGGGAGTGGAACGGAACCCATTTTTCGCTGATTGCGGCGGATTACCTAAAATTTATTCCGAAAAAAATTTGCGATTAGTGCAAAAAAGTGTGGAAATTGAAATAGTTTTCTGCTATCATATAAAATTGCATTGATTGAAATTAATGCTGAACGGAGGAAAAGACAAAATGAGTGTAAAATCCTGTGAGAAACTGGAAAAGAGCAAGGTAGCGCTGACCATCGAAGTGAGCGCGGAGGAGTTTGAGGCCGCCATCAATAAGGCTTATCTGAAGCAGCGCGGCAAGATCAATATGCCCGGCTTCCGCCCCGGCAAGGCTCCCCGCAAGATGATCGAGAGCATGTACGGCGTCGAGGTCTTCTATGAGGAGGCCGTGAATATCGTTCTGCCTGATGCTTATGAGGGTGCTGTGAAGGAGCAGGGCCTGGAGGTCGTCGGCTATCCCGAGGTTGAGCTGGAGAACTGCGGCAAGGAAGGCGTGACCTTCAAGGCTGTTGTTGCTGTATATCCCGAGGTGAAGCTGGGCCAGTACAAGGGCCTGGAGGCTCCCAAGGCTGAAGTGAAGGTCATGGCTGCTGATGTCAATGCCCGTCTGAAGGAAATGGCTGCCCGCAATGGCCGTCTGGTCAGCGTGGAGCGCGCCGTGAAGAAGGGCGACACCGCTGTGATCGATTTCGAGGGCTTTGACAATGGCGTTCCCTTCGAGGGCGGCAAGGGCGAGAACTTCGATCTGGTGATCGGTTCCGGCAGCTTTGTTCCCGGTTTTGAGGATCAGGTTATCGGCATGAAGGCCGGTCAGGAGAAGGATATCGATATCACCTTCCCCGAGAACTATACCCCCGAGCTGGCCGGCAAGCCCGTTGTGTTCCATGTGAAGGTCAACGAGGTCAAGGTCAAGGAGCTGCCCGCTATCGATGACGAGTTCGCCAAGGATGTTTCCGAGTTCGATACTCTGAAGGAACTGAAGGCAGATCTGAAGAAGAAGATGACTGAGGAGCGCAAGAGCGCCGCTCAGCGCGCCTTTGAGGATGCTCTGATGCAGAAGGTTGCTGATGGCATCGAGTGCGAGATCCCCGACGAGATGGTGGATCTGCAGGCTGACAGAATGCTGGATGGCTTTAAGCAGCAGCTGGCCTCCCAGGGCATTCCCTTTGCTCAGTATCTGCAGATGACCGGCATGACCGAAGAGTCCTTCAAGGCCGATGCCCATGAGCCCGCTCTGCAGCAGGTGAAGATGGATCTGGCTATGGAAGCTCTGGTCAAGGCCGAGGGTCTGGAAGTCTCCGACGATGAGGTCGAGGCCGAGATGAAGAAGATCAGCGAGCAGTACGGCATGGATCTGGAGTCCGTGAAGAAGTATCTGCCCGTGGATCAGGTGAAGGAGCAGGTCGTTCGCGAGAAGGTCATCAAGGTCGTGGCCGACAGCGCTGTTGCAGTTGCTCCTGTTGTTGAGGAGAAGGCTGAAGAGGAGAAGTAAGCCGCAATACGGTTACATATAAGTCAAGGGGGCGTGTGAAATACACCCCCTTGACTTAAAACCATAGTTGGGTGGGTATACTTGGTAAAGTGCCGCAACATGAACGCGGCGTCTTCGAATGAATCAGGAGGTAATTTCTATGAGTTTGGTTCCTTATGTTGTGGAGCAGACCAACCGGGGTGAGCGTTCCTACGATATTTTCTCCCGTCTGCTGAACGACCGCATCATCTTCCTGGGCGAAGAGGTGAATGACACGACCGCCAGTCTGGTGGTGGCGCAGCTGCTGTATCTTGAGGCACAGGATCCCGACAAGGATATCCAGATGTACATCAATAGCCCCGGCGGTTCTGTGACGGCCGGTATGGCCATTTATGATACCATGCAGTATATCAAGTGCGATGTGTCCACCATCTGCATCGGTATGGCCGCCAGCATGGGCGCATTTCTTCTGTCCTCCGGCGCTAAGGGCAAGCGCATTGCTCTGCCCAATGCCGAGGTTATGATCCACCAGCCCTCTGCCGGTACCCGTGGTAAGGTAACGGATATGGAGATCGATGTGGAGCATTTCCTGAAGATCAAGCAGCGTCTGAATAAGATTCTGGCTGAGAACACCGGCAAGACTGCCGAGCAGGTGAAGAACGACTCCGAGCGCGATCATTGGCTGAGCGCTGAGGAAGCTCAGGAATACGGTCTGGTGGATAAGGTTATCTATAAGAGGTAAGCAAATGGCTGAGGAAAAGAAGTCTTTGCGCTGTTCTTTCTGCGGAAAGCATGAAAATCAAGTGCATCGCATGATTCAGGGTCCCGGTGTGCGGATCTGTGATGAGTGTGTGCAGCTTTGCATGTCCATTTTGGATGATGGCTATGTTGCCGGTCCTGAGGCCGGTTACGAAGCGCCCGATCAGCTGCCCACTCCCCGCGAAATCAAGGAAGTGCTGGATCAGTATGTGATCGGTCAGGAAGCAGCGAAGATCGCACTTTCTGTCTCGGTCTACAACCACTATAAGCGCACCTATTTCGGCGGCGATGAGGATGTGGAGCTGCAGAAGAGCAACATCCTGATGATCGGTCCTACCGGTTCCGGTAAGACCCTGTTTGCTCAGACTTTGGCCCGTGTGCTGAAGGTTCCCTTTGCCATTGCCGATGCCACTACTCTGACGGAAGCCGGCTATGTGGGCGATGATGTGGAGAATATCCTCCTGCGTCTGCTGCAGGCCGCTGATTTCGATGTGGAACTGGCGGAGCACGGCATCATCTATGTGGATGAGATCGATAAGATCGCCCGCAAGAGTGAGAATACTTCCATTACCCGTGATGTGTCCGGTGAAGGTGTGCAGCAGGCCCTACTGAAGATTCTGGAGGGTACTGTTGCCAATGTGCCGCCTCAGGGTGGCCGCAAGCACCCCCATCAGGAGTTCATCCAGATCAATACCCGCAATATTCTCTTTATCTGCGGCGGTGCATTTGATGGTTTGGAAAAGATCATCGAAAAGCGCACAAATCGCAAGGGCATCGGCTTTGATGCCATCGTCGAGAGCAAGGCGGAGCGGAGAACCGGAGAGCTGCTGAAGGAGGTTCAGCCGCACGATCTGCTGAAGTTTGGCATTATCCCCGAATTGGTTGGCCGTCTGCCGGTGATCGCAGCATTGAGCGGACTGACCCGGGATGATCTGGTCCGGATCCTCACGGAGCCCAAGAATGCTCTGGTGAAGCAGTATCAGAAGCTGTTGGAGTATGACGATGTGGAACTGCATTTCGAGCATGCTGCTCTGGAGGCAGTAGCTGACCAGGCCATTGAGCGCAATATCGGCGCCCGCGGTCTGCGTGCTGTGATGGAGGGTATCCTGACTCAGGTGATGTATGATATTCCCTCTGATCCTACCATTGATCAGGTGACCATCACTGCTGATTGTGTCACCGCTGGTGCAGAGCCGGTGATCTCCCATAATCCCGATAAGGCAGTGCGCCGGGCAAAATTGAAGACCGGAAAGACAGAGGAAACTGCCTCTGAGCCGGCCTCTTAAAGCGTGATAGGGGAGAGGCGAGTTGTCGTCTCTCCTCTTTTCCCATAATCGCAGCAGGAATTCCGGCTGCGATTGAAAGGAGTACATATACCATGGAATTGACAACTTTGAATGTACCCGTACTGGCCCTGCGTGGGTTGACCATGTTCCCGGAGCAGACGCTGAGCTTCGATGTAGAGCGGGAGATCTCCATTTTCGCACTGGATAACGCTATGGAGAACGGCGATCGCTTGATTATGCTGGTATCACAGAGGGAGATCAGTGTGATGGATCCCCGGGAGCAAGATCTGTATACCATCGGTACGGTTTGTGATATTCTTCATATTGTGCGTACATCTGAAACCACGGTCCGTGTGATGGTGCGGGGCCGTCAGCGTGCAAGGATCCACCGCCTGTGGCAGACCAAGCCGTTCCTGCAGGCCAATGTGGTGCTTCTGGAGGATGACTTCCCCGGTCGATTTACGGCCAAGACAGAGGCACTCCTGCGTCAGACTTATGCGATTTTTGGTGAATATCAGAGTTTGGCAACTAATCTTTCTGATGAGATCGTTGCAACGGTTCTGGATTGTCGTGATCCCGGATTTCTGGCAGATTTCATTGCACAGAATATTACCCTGCGCCATCAGGATCGTCAGCGTGTGCTGGAGCAGCTGCATCCGGTCCGCCGCCTGCAGTTAATCAATGAGATTCTTACCCATGAGGTGGATGTGATCTCTCTTGAGGTCAAGCTGGAACAAAAGGTCCGCGACAGAGTAGCCCGTGTGCAGAAGGACATGATCCTGCGGGAGCAGGTCAAAGTCCTGCAGCATGAGCTGGGCGATGACGGCGATGAGGAATTGGCAGAGTATATGGAGAAGATCCATAAGGCCAAACTGCCGGAAGAAGTCGAGAAGAAGCTGACCAAAGAAGTGGACCGCCTCGGAAAGCAGCCTTTTGGCAGCGCAGAGGCTTCAGTGATCCGCAATTATCTAGATACCTGCCTGGAAATGCCCTGGAATCAGACGACCCGCGACCGGGCCAATGTGGAGGTTGCCAGAAAGATTCTGGATCGCGACCATTTCGGCTTGGAGAAGGTGAAAGAGCGCATTCTGGAGTTTATTGCTGTGCGCCAGATCTATCCGGAGGCAAAGGGAAAGATCCTCTGCCTGGTGGGACCTCCCGGTGTGGGCAAGACCTCTATCGCAATCTCCGTTGCCAAGGCAATGAATCGCAAGCTGGCCCGGCTGAGTCTGGGTGGCGTACGGGATGAGGCGGATATCCGCGGTCACCGGAAAACCTATATCGGTGCGATGCCCGGTCGCATCATCGATGGTCTGATCCATAGTAAATCCATGAATCCTGTTCTGGTGCTGGATGAGATCGATAAGCTGGCTAATGATATGCGCGGAGACCCCGCTTCGGCCTTGCTGGAAGTGCTGGATAGTGAGCAGAACAGCGCCTTCCGGGATCACTTTCTGGAGCTTCCGGTAGATTTGAGCCGGGTTATGTTCATTACCACCGCCAACACGACTGACACCATTCCTCGTCCGCTTTTGGATCGCATGGAAGTGATCCAGCTGACCAGTTATACCGATGAGGAAAAGCTGCAGATAGCAAAGGCACACTTGCTGCCTAAGCAGCTGAAGGAGCATGGCTTGAAGAAATCGCAGCTTCGTATTACAGATGATGCGATCCGTCTGATGATCAGTGGATATACCCGTGAGTCCGGCGTTCGTGTGCTGGAGCGTCAGCTTGGTAAGATCTGTCGCAAGACCGCAATGCGTTTGGTAACAAGTGATGTAAAGCGGATGGATGTTACATCCGATGATTTGAAAGAACTGCTGGGAGTGATTCGCTATCGGGAATCCCTGCATGCTACAAAGAATAAAATTGGCGTGGTGAACGGCCTTGCCTGGACCGAGGTGGGCGGTGAGCTGCTGGAAGTCGAGGTCAATGTGATGGAAGGCACCGGCAAGCTGGAACTGACCGGTAATCTGGGAACGGTGATGCAGGAATCGGCAAAGGCAGCCCATAGCTGCCTGCGCAGCCGTGTGGAGGAATTAGGAATCGAGAAGGATTTCTATAAGACCAAGGACATCCACATTCATTTCCCCGAGGGGGCTGTGCCGAAGGATGGTCCCTCCGCCGGTATCGCCATCACTACTGCAATGCTTTCCGCTTTGACCGGGCAGAAGGTGAGAGGTGACGTAGCCATGACCGGCGAAGTCACACTGCGTGGCCGTGTGCTGCCTATTGGCGGACTGAAGGAAAAGACTATGGCTGCCCTGCGCTGCGGGATCAAGACGGTGGTGATTCCCAAGGAAAATGAAAAGGATCTGGAAGAGATTGATCAGACTGTCCGTGCGGCACTCCATTTTGTGCCTGTAGAGACGGTGGATGCCGTGTTTGATGTTGCGCTGATGCATCATAAAGCATCTATAGCAGTAGAGCATATGACGACCATTGCTGCCAATGCGACAGATCATCTTTCCGGCGGTCTGCGGGTATAAGGAGTGACGAGCATGATTAATTTTAACAAGGCAGACTTTGTCCTTTCAGCTGTAAAGCGTACAACCTTTATCCGTGATGGAAAACCACAGGTTACCTTTGCCGGTCGATCCAATGTGGGCAAGTCCTCTGTGATCAATCGCCTGTTGGGCAGAAAGAATTTTGCCCGTGTGGGCGCAACACCCGGAAAAACCACACAGATCAATTATTTTTTGATTGATGGGAAGATTTATTTTACCGATCTTCCCGGCTACGGCTATGCAAAGGTGTCCAAAGACGAGCGGGATCGTTGGGGGCGCCTGATGGAGGACTATTTTCAGGAGGCGGGATTGATCACCCTGGGGGTTCTGATTGTGGATGCCCGTCATAAACCCACTGCGGATGATGTGACCATGTGTGATTGGTTCAAGGCGACCGGCTGCCCGATGATCGTTGTGGCCAATAAGCTGGACAAGCTGAAGAAACGGGAGATCGAGCCCAATCTGCAGGTGATCCGTGATACATTGGAATTGGATGAGAATGCAGTTTTGGTTCCGTTCTCTGCGGAAAAGGGTACCGGAAAGAATGAACTGCTGAATCTTATTGGGCAGATTTGCGATTAAATCAACAAAACAGACCTGCTATTGCAGGTCTGTTTTGTTGTTACAGTGGAGAAGAAGGAAAGGATTCCTGTATCATTTGAACAAAAAGTATATGCGATCATAGGTGGAATTTTTGCATCACGGCCACAAAAAATGCTGGTGCGGAGAAAATCCGTGTGGTATAATAGGCAAAATTTATTTTGGAGTTATATGGAAAACGAATATAGGAGGTATTGATATGAAAACTTATGGTCTGGAAAAGCTGGGGCTGATCAATATGACTGCAGTGTATCGCAATCTGACACCCGCTCAGTTGACCGAGCATGCTCTGCGCCGTGGAGAGGGAACTCTGTCTAATACCGGTGCACTGGTGGTTAAAACCGGTAAATACACCGGCCGCAGCGCCAATGATAAGTTTATCGTGGATACGCCTGCTGTGCATGATGACATTGCCTGGGGTAAGGTCAATCGCCCCATCGAAAAGTGCAAATATGAGGCAATCCGCTCCAAGGTAATTGCCTATCTGCAGGGAAAAGAAATCTTTATTTTTGATGGCTTTGCCGGTGCAGATCCCAAGTACACCCAAAGATTCCGTATTGTTAATGAGCTGGCCAGCCAGAATCTGTTCATCCGTCAGTTGCTGCGCCGTCCTACGGAGGAGCAACTGGAGAGCTTCGAGGCAGATTATACCATCATTGCTGCCCCCGGCTTCAAGTGCATCCCCGAGATTGACGGGACTCGTTCTGAGGCTGCTATTCTGGTGGACTACGAGGCACGCGAGGTGGTGATCTGCGGCACTCAGTATGCCGGTGAGATCAAAAAGTCGGTATTCTCTGTCATGAACTATGTGCTCCCCAAGATGGGCGTATTCCCCATGCACTGTTCCGCCAACGTTGGCAAGGACGGAGATGCTGCCGTATTCTTTGGCCTGTCCGGTACCGGTAAGACCACCTTGTCTGCTGATCCCGACCGTATGCTGATTGGCGACGATGAGCATGGCTGGGCGGACGATTCCGTGTTTAACTTTGAGGGCGGTTGCTATGCTAAGTGCATCAACCTGTCCGAGGAGAAGGAGCCTGATATCTACCGCGCCATCAAGTTTGGCGCTCTGGTGGAAAATGTTGTCATGGATCCTGAGACCCGTGAGTTTGACTTTGACGACGATTCTCTGGCAGAAAACTCCCGCGTTGGCTATCCCATCGAGTATATTGCCAATGCAGAGTTGTCCGGTATGTCCAGCAGTGTGCCCAAGACGGTGGTGTTCCTGACGGCAGACGCCTACGGTGTGCTGCCCCCCATCTCCAAGCTGGATAAGAACCAGGCTATGTATTACTTCGTCTCCGGCTTTACCTCCAAGCTGGCAGGTACGGAGATCGGCATCACTGAGCCTGTACCCACTTTCTCCACCTGCTTTGGTGAGCCCTTCCTGCCTCTGGATCCCTCTGTCTATGCTGCCATGCTGGCAGATAAGGTTGAGAAGGCCGATGCCAATGTGTATCTGGTCAATACCGGCTGGAATGGCACCGGTAAGCGCATGAAGCTCAGCTATACCCGCGCCATGATCACCGCAGCACTGAACGGTCAACTGGAGCAGGCTGAGTTTGTGACGGATCCCTATTTCGGGGTTGCTGTGCCCACCAGCTGCGAGGGTGTGCCTGCCGATTTGCTGATCCCTGCCAACACCTGGGAGGACAAGGCTGCCTATGCGCAGAAAGCTCAGGAGCTGGCCAAGAGCTTTGTGGAGAACTTCAAAAAGTATACGCATATGAGTGCCGAAGTTGTGGCCGCAGGCCCGAAGGCATAACCCATATCACAATGAAAGCGGTGAGATACCAGGTATCTCACCGCTTTTTTATGGACCGGTAAAAAGGAAGGAGTATCTGAGAGATACTCCTTCCTACGTGAGATTTACTTTTTCAGTGCATGAACGGCTGCGCGCAGAGCATCCACGTTCTCCTGGGTGGTAGCCCAGCTTGCGCAGAAACGGACACCGGAATGGGTAGGATCCGTGCGCTCCCAATACTCGTAACCAAACTCCTTGCCGATGATCTCCAGCTCGGCATCCGGCATAATGGGATACTGCTGGTTGGTATCGCTCTCAAAGAGCATTTGATAGCCGGCAGATACGAAGATATCACGGATCTGATAGGCCATCTCGTTGGCATGGCGGGCAATCTTGAAATACAGATCATCGGTAAACAGGGTATCGAACTGTACGCCCAGCAGACGGCCCTTAGCCAGCATACCGCCGCGCTGCTTCATAAAGCAGCGGAAATCCTTCTTGAGGGCAGGATTCATGATGACGACTGCCTCACCAAACAGAGCGCCGACCTTCGTGCCGCCGATGTAGAAGATATCACACAGGCGAGCCAGCTCGGGCAGCGTCATCTCGGAACTGTCGGCGGTCAGACCGTAACCCAGACGGGCGCCATCCACAAACAGGGGGAGCTCGTACTTGCGGCAGATTTCATACATGGCGGTGAGCTCTTCCTTGGTATAGAGGGTGCCGCCCTCCGTGGGATGGGAGATATACACCATGCCGGGCTGAACAATATGCTCAGAGGACTCATCATATTTCTGCCACTTCACATATTCCTCCACCTGCTGTGCGGTGATCTTACCGTTGTCAGAGGGGAGGGTGATGACCTTGTGGCCGGTGGATTCAATGGCGCCGGTCTCATGGCAGTTGATGTGACCGCTGACAGCGCTGAGGACGCCCTGATAAGGACGCAGTACGGAGGCGATTACCGTAGTATTGGTCTGGGTACCACCCACCAGGAAATGAACATCCGCATCGGGAGCCTGGCAGGCAGCACGAATCTTTTCGCGGGCAGTATCGCAATAGGGATCACATCCATAGCCGACAGACTGGTCCATATTGGTTTCCATCAGACGCTGCATAATAGCAGGATGGGCGCCCTCCAAATAATCACTGTTGAAGAAAATCATGGGATTTGACTCCTTTCAAGTTTTCTTCATTTTACCCGAAATATCGTCTTAAGTAAAGGGGAATCTTACAAGGGAATATAAAGATTTTTACTTCAGTATGATGCTTGCAATCCGGTGGGGAAGGGGGTATAATGATATATTATGGTTAAGGAGCACCGCATGAAAAAAGTAGTGTACTATCTCTTGTTGGTGGTTTTTATCGGAGTGTTCGCATTCTCTGCCTGGCAGATCGTTGATTATATGCTGGAAAAGAAGGAGAGCACGGATTCCACCGATCAGGCGCTGGAATTTGTTCAAGTGCCTGACATCCCCGAAAATCAACCTGAACAGGACAAAGAAAATTTTGAACCGGAACGTATCAAAGTCGATTTTGATGCCCTGACAAAGCTGAATGATGATGTAGTTGCCTGGATCTATGGCGCTTACACACACCTGAATTATCCCATTGTTCAGGGCGACGACAACGATTATTATCTCTACCGTCTGCTGGATGGCAGTTCCAACAGCAACGGTACTCTCTTTATGGATTACCGGAATGACGGTGGTTTTACCAATCAGAACACCTTGATTTACGGACACAATATGAAGTCCGGAAATATGTTTGGGCGTCTGGAGGATTATAAAGATCCCAATTATTATAAAGAACACCCCTATCTGTATCTGATGACCCCCCAGCAGGACTACCGCTTGGAACTGTTTGCCGGCTTTGTCTGCGATCACGATGCAGATGTCTATAGCTTTGAACTGTCACAGGACTATCTGGCCTCCTGTATGCGCCGCTCTACCTTCACCGCGCATGTGGAGCTGCCTGCTCCCGACGATAAGATTGTTACCCTGTCTACCTGCAGTTATGAATATGAGGATGCCCGCTATGTTGTGATGGGCACGCTGACCCCCATTGATAAGCTGGCATAAAGGTAGAACTGCTTTGAAAGAAGATTACAAACCGCAGAGGAAATAGATTATGGCAACAAAGAGAGATACTGCCTCCGATATTATTACGATCCCTAATATTTTGTCCTTTATCCGTCTCTGCCTCGTTCCGCTGATCGTTTGGTTGTACTGCGGGAAAGAGGATTATACCTGGGCGGGTATCATGCTGATCATTTCCGGAATAACGGATATTGTAGACGGATTCCTGGCACGACGATTCAATTGGATCAGTGATTTTGGCAAGATTTTGGATCCTATTGCAGATAAGTTGACACAGGCTGCTATGCTGATCTGCCTGATTCTGCGGTATCCTCTGATACTGGTTCCTTTTGGTCTGATGTTTGTGAAAGAACTCTTTATGACGGTCAGCGGGTTGCTTGTAATTAAGAGGACCGGCGATGTATATAGTGCCCGCTGGCACGGGAAAGTGGCAACGTGTCTGCTCTATTTCATGATGATCCTGCATGTGTTTTGGACGGATATTCCGGAAATCTGGTCCAATCTTACGATTATCGCCTGCGCGGTGATGATTGCCGTGTCCTTCTGGCAGTATGGAAAGGACAATATCAAGATCCTGCAGCAGCACGAAAAAAATAAGAATAATCAGTAAAAAGAAAAAGAGGATGTCATCCGGGGATGACATCCTCTTTTCGTATGCTGATATCAGATTCCAAATTCAATGGTATCCAGCAGTTTGGTGAGTGCCTTGCGTTCCCGTTCAATTTCAGTCCGATCCTGTTGGGAGAGAACGCGTTCGAAAGCCATGATTGCCTGATCGATCGTTTGGCGATGGCTGGGATCCGCCTCCTCATAGAGTCTTTCCGCCCGCAGCAGCTGCAGTCTGTTTTCCTCATCATCGCGGGGATTCTGCTTCAGATATTGCAGCTGTTCCATGCGCTGTGCGGCTTCCTCGTCGCTAAGACGGTTCTGCTGGTTCTGGATGATCACCTTTCTGCGGACATTGGTGGAGTGGACGCGCACATCCACCTCCAGCAGTGCATTGACGTCATAGGTGTAAGTGATATCCACCGCCTCACTGCCCTTTGGACCGGGAGGGACCGGAAGGGACAGCTCACCCAGGAGGAGATTGTTGGAGGCAAGTCGGCTCTCCCCCTGCAGAATCTTCACATTCACCCGGGTTTGGTTATCGTGCGCAGTCCAGACCGTTTGTGTACGGCTGACGGGGATCGTCGTGTTGCGCTGAATGATGGGCAGATAATGGCCGCCCTCCTCAAAGAGCCCGTTATTGGCCATTACCTCTGTACCCAGTGTAAAGGGACACACATCCGTTAGGATGACCTCCCGGATCTCCTCGCGCCGCTCTTTCATGGCGCACTGTAACGCGGCACCCAGGGCAACCGCCTCATCGGGATCAACAGGGGAGGCGGGAATCCGGCCAAACAGACGGGTCACAAAGCGGCGCACGATGGGAAGCCGTGTGGCACCGCCGATGAGAATGATCTGATCGATATCGCCGATCTTGACGCCGGCATCCCGCAGGCTGCGCTCAATGGGGCGACGTAATTTTTCCAGCAGGGGAGAGCAGGCCTTCTCGTAAGCCGCTAAGGTGATGGTTTGCTCCACCAACTGCCCATCAATGGTGCAGGCCATAATGACTTCGCTGCTTTGAGAGAAGGCGCATTTGGCAGCCTCTGCCGACAGATAAACCGCTCCTGCAGTACGCAGATCCAGGCTCTCCGGAGCGATGGCGGCCTTTTCCAGGAACATGTTGGCCAGCAGCGCCGTGAAGTCCTCACCACCGATAAAATTGTCGCCTGCAATGGCATGGACTTCCATAATGGGGCCGATCAGTTCCAGAATAGACACGTCGAATGTGCCGCCACCCAGATCAAATACCAAATACCGTGCATCCTTGCCGTGCTGATCCATGCCGCAGGCGATAGCGGCCGCCGTAGGCTCGCTGATAACCCGGCTGACAGTAAGCCCGGCCAACTCACCGGCGCGCTTGGTGGCCTTGCGCTGGTGGTCATTAAAATAGGCGGGTACACTGATGATAGCCTCGGTAATCTCCTGATGCAGGTAGGTCTCTGCGTCTTCTTTCAGACTGCACAGAACAAGACTGGACAGCTCTTCTGCACGGAATTTCTTGCCGGAGAGCACATATTCCCGGTCAGTGCCCATGCTTCGCTTAAAGACCGATGCCGTTTCCAAAGGGTGGAGAATCCCCCGTTCCTTGGCGGTTTCTCCGACATATACGGTTCCTTGATCATCTACACTGACAACGGACGGTGTCAGATGTTTGCCCAACCGGTTTGGGATAACAACCGCCTGCCCATTCTCGAAACAGGCTGCCAGACTATTGGTTGTACCAAGATCAATGCCAATGATCATGCGTTAAACTCCTTTTCTTTGAACCCGGCGCAGTCCGGCAATGAAATCCATCTCATCCGGCCATTTTTCTATGCCGGCCCGATAGATCTCAGCTGCCCGCTCAAAGTTGCCGAGGACCTCCTCCATGAAGCCCTCAAAGGCATCCGCGTCCTTACAGGAGCCGTAGGCACACTCCTCACACAGAGGCATACTGCGTACCCGGGCCAATTCTGCGCGGGCCTCCGCATCATGACCCAAAACGGCCAATACAAAGCTGCGGCGGCCACGATAGAGGGTCTCCAGCCGCGGATGGTCCGCCAAAATCCGATCCAGCTTTTCCAATGTTTGCTGTGCATAGCGGCGGGACAAAAGCTTGTCACCGGACCACCAGAACTGCTGAGACAAATTCATCAGTGCATGGGTATTTTCCTTCTGCTGCTCTGCACGGGCAGTCCAGATGGGGATCTCGCTGGCATAGTCACCATCCCAGTCGCAGAAATACACCTGAAGATCCTGTTGGTCCCTGTTGTTGAGATGCTTGCTGGATTTCTTCATAAGCTTGCGGGCCTCTTCGATCTTGCCAGTGAAGAGAAGCAAGGTGATCTCCGCCCGCAGACAGCCGGAAGCCTTTCGCTGGCTGCGATTCCACCTCTTGATTTCAGCAGCAGCTTCCTGCCACAGGCCAAACTGGAAGTAGATATCAAATGCCAGGGAATGATCCCATTTCCAGCCATGCTTTTGGGAAAGTTCCTCCAGAGCGGAGATTGCCTGGAAGGGACGCTGCAGCCGACGCAGGTGACGGACCTTGCGCATATAGTAGCGCTCAAACTGACCTTCGCCGCGTTCCTCCAGAATGGAGATCAGCCGATCGATTTGGGTGAGGGCATCCTCGTATCGACCGGAGGCCTCATAAATCAGTCCCAAACCGCCATAACCATCAATGTCAGTAGGGAAGAGCTCCTGCATGCGCAGGAAGAACTGTTCGCCTTTGGTCCAATCCATCAGAAAACGGCAGCAGGTCCCGGCATAGAAGAGATTGACATCACTTTCCTCGTGCTGCAGCAGAACCTCATAATAGTGCAGAGATTTGGCCGCATTTTTGCTGAGATTCTTGTAATACAGTTCTGCCAGATTCCGTTCTACGCTGAGATTATGGGGATAAGTCTCCAGCTGATGGTACAATTCCAGAGCAGCTTCGGTCTCGCCGCCCTGTTTCAGGATCCATGCCTTATAGTCCAGACAATCCAGATCCTCCTTGTCCAGCGCAAGACCCTTGTTCAAAAGTGCAATCAGCTCAGCGCGCTCCTCTGCAACGGCCACATCCCGCTTGAGCAGAAGGGCGATGCGCATATACACCTGAGAGCCCCAGGACAGTTCCTCACCGTGCTCCATACGGTCAGCAATTGCCTGATACTGCTCCAAAGCAGATTCCTCGTTCTTCTCTTCGTGCTCTGTCAATTGTGCATAGCACCACAGGACGGAAAGCTCATCGGTGATTTGGTTTTCCTTCAGGAAATCCAGGATTTTATGGACTTCCTCCCAAACATCGTTGCGCAGTAGAATGCGCATTTTCAGCACATACACGCCCAGATCACCGCGTTCCAGTTCCAGTGCACGGTTGATGGCATAAAACGCATCCTGATCCCTGCGCATCTCATAGAGCGTCTGTGCCATGAGATAATAACCGTGATAGGCGTTCGGCAGCACCTCGGTCAAGTGTTCCAAAAGGGAAAGTGCCCGCGGGTAGTTGTTCAAGGAGAAATAGAGATGGGCAATGCGTGTAAGAAGCTCCGCGTCATCCGGAGAGAGGGTATTGGCCTGCTCAAACTTTTCCACAGCCTCCTCACGGCGGCCCAACATCATCAGGCAGCCGCCCTGCGTCTGCAGGAACTCCGGCAGGCGCTGCAGATGCTTCTTGTCATCTCCCTCACAATCGGCGGGAAGTGCGCGCAGCAGCTGCTCCAGAATCTGCATCTCCTCCAGGGTTTTCTGCCAATCATCTGCAGCATATGCAACCTTTGAGGCAAACAGGTGGTAGTCATAGGGAGTATGGTCTTCGGGATGCAACTGAGCGAGGATCTGAGCGGCTTTCTCCGGCTGCTCGTTCTGCAAATAGCACCAGCCCAACTGACGGCGGGTCTCGGCATCATCGGGATATTCCTGAAGCTGTGCTTCCCACTGTGCAATCAGCATATCATTGATGGCGTTGATTTTCTCGTTCAAGTGGTGCAGCTCTTTTTGATCACCGCCGGCCTCATGCATCAAATCGAAAATGATATCTTTGGCAGCATCATGCTGGCCCAGTTCGGTCAGCGCATCCGCAAGGGCAAGGTTGGCCTGCCTGCGATAGCTGTGGTGCGGCAGATCCAGAATGTGGCGTGCCAGCTGCTCGGCCTGTGCCCAATCTTTTTGACGCATGCATTCCGCCAGCCAGGAGACATTCAACAGGGGATCATCCGGAAACTGCTCCGCTAACCGGTGCAGCTTTTCAGCAGCTTCCGTTTCCTTTCCCTGATCAAACAGCAGCCGGCAGTACAGGAATTCACCGTAAGGATGCTGCTCAGGAAGGGTGTCCATCTGCGCCAGGTGATCGGCCAATTCCTGGCCGGAAAGATTGCTGGCCCGAAAATACAGACGACGGAAATCATCGCAGGCCTGTCCATTTCGGCCGGGAGTAAACAGGTGATAGGGGAGGTTATCGGGCAGGCGGATCCCCTCCAATACGGCATAGTCCACAAAGTTCCGGGGATATGTCTCGTACAGTTCGCGGTATTTGCTGCTCCAGGAGAAGGCAGCATCCAACACCTGCCACACATTCTGCGGCAGGAAGAAGTTCTCCATTAAGAATTTCAGCAAGGCATCTTCTGCCTGTGCGCGCATATCGATGGCAACACAGACATCACTTTGCAGGAGGGCCTCCCACTGGGACGGATCGATGCGCGCAGGGAAGTCATCATAGAGCGCCCGCAGCTGTGCGGTCCATTGACCCAGGGGAGAGTCGTCAACGGAAACTCCGTCGACCGGTACATCCGCCAAAGTGAGGGCCTCTTCGTAAGCAGCGCGCAGCGCCATAAACGCATCCGGATGCTCCTCCGGATGAACGGAACGAAGTCTATCGCGGTAAGCAGCGGTGATCGCGGCTTTGTCATTAGTAGGGGAGATCCCCAATAATGTCCAATCCATAATGACTCCTTTCTACCGGTAGAAAACAGCAATTTTGCTTAGCCGTATTATAAACTTAATGGGAAGTATTGGCAACAAAAATACAAAAAGGACTGAACGATTACTCGTTCAGTCCTTTTTGGCACGCCGTAAGAGATTCGAACTCCTGACCTTCTGGTCCGTAGCCAGACGCTCTATCCAGCTGAGCTAACGGCGCATGTCTCACAGACAGCTTATTCATACTAGCACATGACTCTACAAAATGCAAGTGTTTTTTTCGTATTTTCTAAAAATTTTTTTCTCGCTTGTCATCAATGCACATTTGTGCTATGGTATCCATAATAGATAGACATGGAGGGATATGCATGGCAGCCAGTTTTAAAACACGCCTTTTCGGCGGATTTGACAGAGGAGATGTGATCTCCTTTATTGAGAAGACATCCCGCGATTCTCAGGAGCGCATCAGCATCCTTGAGCAGGAGAATCAGACGCTGAAAGAGAATAATGCTGCCATGGAGAGCGAACTGCAGTCTCTGCGTGAGATTTGCTTTGACCATGGGGAGACGCTTCAGGCCAAGCAGCAGCTTGAGGAGCAGGTCGGCCAGATTAGCGCACGCCTTGCCTCTTTGGAGGAGGAGACCGCTCGTTTGCGTCAGCAGGCGGAGGAATATCAGGGTATGAAGGATCACATTGCGGAGATCGAGATCAGCGCCCACAAGCGGACGGAGGAATTCCGTGCGGCGGCTGTTGCACAGCTTCGTCAGCTGATTGCTCAGCAGCGCAGCTGGTGTGAGATTTCCCGCAGCCAGTACGCATCCCTGTCCGATCAGTTCGTGCAGAAGCTGCAGCTTGCCCAGCAGACCATCGAAAATCCGGATATGAGCAGCTTTGATGAGATGCTCAATGGTCTGCAGGCCATTTCCGATAGCCTGGATTAATAGGAATCATGCAGAAGACCGCCGCAGGAATCTGTGGCGGTCTCTTTTTGAGGATGAAAAAACTGCTGCAGAACACGTTCTGCAGCAGTCTTCCTGTAATGGGACTATACCTTACACCATGGGCTTCAGGTCGGGGCTGACCTTCAGGGTCGCCTCGGTGGCAGCCTGAATCTGCTCGACGGTGAACTCGGGGTTGTACTCGGTGAGCAGCAGACCGTCTTCGGTGCACTCGATCACGCACATCTCGGTGATGATCTTGCTGACGCACTTAACAGCGGTGTAGGGGAGACGGCACTTGGTCAGGATCTTGGGGTTGCCCTTGGCAGTATGCTCCATGGCAACGATGACCTGCTTGGCACCAACCAGCAGATCCATGGCACCACCCATACCGGGCATCTTCTTGCCGGGGATGATCCAGTTGGACAGAGAGCCCTCCTCATCGACTTCCAGACCGCCCAGGATGGTAGCATCCACATGGCCGCCGCGGATCAGGCCGAAAGAGGTAGCGGAATCGATGAAGCAGCCGAACTCAGAGGCAGCAGCAGGCTGACCACCGGCATCCACAACGTGGATGGCATCGCGGTTGCTATCGTCCACCAGACCGGCACCAACGATGCCGTTCTCAGCGTGCAGGGTAACATGAACGCCCTCGGGCAGGAAGCTGGGAACCAGAGTGGGCAAACCGATACCTAGGTTCACCACGTCGCCGTCCTTCAGCTCCTTGGCAACACGGGCAGCGATGAAACTTTTGATCTGAGCCTTATCCATTAATATTTGCCTCCTTCAACCACATAGTCCACCAGGATACCCTGGGTGCGAACGTCTTCCTTGGCGATGCCGCCCAGCTCAACGATCTCCTCGGCCTCAGCGATGACGGTATCAGCAGCGGTGGCCATGACGATGTTGAAGTTGCTGGTATCACCCTTATACCAGACGTTACCGGCCTTATCGATCTTGGCGCCGGCGATGACAGCGAAATCAGCCTTCAGGGGAGCCATCAGCAGATAGTCGCGGCCATTGATGGTCTGCTTGCCCAGGCAGTAGGGGCTGTCCTCAATGATGGTGCCAACACCGGTGGGGGTCAGAACGCCGCCCAGACCGGCGCCCTGAGCGCGGATCATCTCAGCGAAAGAGCCCTGGGGCAGCAGGATGACTTCCAGAGTACCCTCCTGCATGGACTGGGTAGCTACCTCGGGGTTCAGACCAACGTGAGTAGCGATCAGCTTCTTGATCTGGTGATTGTGGACCAGCTTGGCAACACCATAGAACTCCTCACCCATGGGGCCGCCTGCGAAGGATGCATCGTTGCAGATCATGGTCAGGTCCTTCACACCGCTCTTGGACAGGGCGTCCACAAAACGATGAGCATTACCGCAGCCCATGAAGCCTCCGAACATCACACTGGCGCCATCGGGGATCAGCTTGACAGCCTCCTCGATGCTTACAAATTTCGGCATAAGTATTTGCTCCTTCCTTCTTCTTTCAGTTCCCTCGATTGGGATAGTTTGACCATATTATATTTTACTGATTAACGACAGAATGTCAACCGTTTTGGATGTTATTCCCAGTAGAAAGCAATTTCTTCGCGAAAAACAACAACACCCGTTTGGAATACGGGTGCTGTTGTTTTGGAACAAAATTAACGGGTTGCACAATAACTGCGGGTGCTGCGGTAATCACAGGGGACTTCCACCGTGTTGGGAGGGAAAAACTCATTGAGAGGGAAAGCCACATGCTGGAAGATTCCACAGGGATTCTCCTGATCGGAGCACTCGCACTCGGTTTGCGGGATGCAATAGTCATAAATCGGGATCAGCAGCTGTGCATCCCGCTCAAGACGGACCAGCGAAAACTGTCCCAGTGTGACATAGTAACGGCGCTTTCCGCAATCGTCAAATACCAGATCCTGATCAAAGCACTGAGAGACACAGGCGGGAATTTCAGTCAGGCAGCATTCGCAGCAGGAATTATTCTGGCAGCAATCCGCGATACGGGTATCCAAAACAATGGGATCGACAGCCTCTACCACTGCTGTGGGAAGGTTACTGCGAACCGGACCGGGTACATCCATCTGCTGCATGACGGTGCCGGACGAGAATACCTTTGCACTGCCCTCGCTGCCAAACAGGATGCAGCGCTTGTCGAAGACGCAGAGACCCTCTGCCTCGGTACAGCGGGGCGTTCCGGTGCAGACCTGAAGGGTTACCCGGTAGAAAAAGCGCATATCAATGGAGTAAAATCCGCGGTGGAAGGTGACAGGTTCCACATCTGTGTAGATGTAAAGCAGTTCGGCGGTTCCGCCCTTGATCATCTGGCATGCCGACAGGACATCCTGAGCGGCAGCAGTAGGATAGAAGCGAAGATCGTCGATACAATCCTTATCACGACAGCTGTCAAAAATCTTTTTCGTATGGATGCATACAGCCTCCCGGACACAGCTCAGATCACTGACCGGGCCCGGCATTCCATTTTCAGCCATAATGATACCTCCTTGAAAATTCTGAAAGAAGTTGTCTTTCAATCCAGTGTATGCTTGCGGAGGCAGATGGTGACTGCTGAGAAGGCTGGAGTATGCATATCACATATTTTCGTGGACAAATCAGAAAAACTTTTCTATAATAGAAGTACGCTTAATAGAGGAGGCTTTCCATGGGAGTAGGATTCATTCGGGATAAACTGGAGATCAAGTTTTTGATCCTGTATATTGCGGCCCGCGTTTCGGAACCGCTCACGATGGCCGAGATGCAGGGATTGACCATGTGCGATGATGGCATCGACTATTTTAGCTTTTCGGAATGTCTCAGCGACCTGGTAAAGACGGAGCATCTCTATATTACAGAGGATGGCCGCTATGAAATTACAGTGAAGGGTCTGCGCAACAGCGAAATCTGCGAATCCAGCCTGCCCTATTCGGTGCGTATGCGCACAGACCGCAACATTGCCGATTGCAACAGAGAGTTCCGGCGGCGCGCACAGGTTCGCGGCCGGGTCACCCCGCGGGACAATGGCACATTCACGGCAGAGCTCTCCCTCAGTGATGATGTGGACAATTTGCTTCGCCTGGAACTGATGGTCGCCAGCGAGGCAATGGCGCAGGATCTGGTGGCTCGATTCCAAAAAGATCCGGAACAATTATATACCAAACTTTTGGAGACACTCTACGGAGAAAAATAAGATACAGTAGTCATGCACACAGCCGGAAATCCGGTTGTGTGCATTTCTTTTGGCATAAGCCGGAAGAGATCGGCATAGTCTGCAGTATCACACAAAAGGGACGTGAACTTATGGACGAGGCTTATGCCATCAAACGGTTTGAACTGGCGGCAGAATTGCTCCCCTTGCGCTGGCGGAAAGCCGCTCTGCAGATTCCGGACTGGAAGAAGGCGAGGGCAGAGGAATTGCGGATGCGTACCGGCCGTACTATGACGATTTTGATGCCGGAAGGGGAGCAGATGTTGGTGACGACCCCACCATATCCCACGGTGACTCAGACAGATCTAGAGCAATTATGCGACGTAGTGACAGGGTATTCCCGTTATGCTGCCACCCACACGATCAGCAAAGGATATCTGATTGCGCAGGGGGGCTTTCGTATCGGTCTGTGTGGCAGTGCTGTGATGCAGGGGGGCGTCAATACCAATTTGCGGGACATTTCATCGGCTTCGATCCGGATTGGAAGGGAGCGGACAGGCTTGGCGGAACCGCTGCTGAACGGTCTTTTGGATGACGGACAATTCTGCAGCACGCTTTTGATCGCACCGCCCGGGGCAGGAAAGACAACCCTTTTGCGGGATCTGATCCGAATCCTCTCCAATGGTACTGAGGAGATGCCGGCACACCGTGTCAGTGTGGTAGATGAACGAGGAGAATTGGCAGCGATGTACCAGGGCAGCCCCCAGATGGATCTGGGCGCGCATACAGATATATTGGATGCCTGTCCAAAGGGGATTGGAATTTCCATGATGCTGCGGGCCTCCAATCCACAGATTATCGCTGTCGATGAAATCACAGCCCGGGAGGATCTGGAGGCAATGGAGCAGGCGATGAATTGCGGGGTCAAATTCCTGGCAACGATTCACGCACGGGACCTCCGTGATTTGGGGCGTCGTCCCTTGCTGCGACAGATCCTAAAGTACAAACTTTTTGAGCGCGCCATAACCATCACCGCAGAAGAGGGAAGACGCCGATACCATGTGGAGGCAATCCAATGAATAAACTTCTGGGGGCATTGCTGATTCTTTCTGCCGCCGGGGCGGTCTACGCGCTTCATATCCGTCAAAAAAGACAGATGCTGCGGATCCTGCAGGAACTTTCAAGTGCCTTACGGCGAATAGAAGCCGAGATTCGCTGGCGAAACATGCCGCTGCCCGAAGTGATACAGTCATTGGTGGAAAATCCAGTCATCGGAGAGCACTTTTCTCAGTTGTTGCATGGCTTGAAAGGGGATATTCCTTTACAGAGAATATGGGATGAGGTGTTCCGCAATATGAAGCCGGAGGCTGCGGCAGACCTGGTGTGCAGACTCCAGTTATCAGGGGATGCGCAGCATGTAATGGAGTCTCTGCGATACGGAGCGGAGGGGTTAACGGAATTGCTGGAAAAATTACAGCAAGAGCGGGTTCACAACGAAAAGATATATCTGGCAGCAAGCTTGACTGCAGCCGGGCTGCTGGTGATCTTGCTGATTTAAGGAGCATACATGGATGTAGATCTGATCTTTAAAATTGCCGCCGTAGGGATTTTGGTGGCGGTATTGAACCAACTGCTGATTCGCAGTGGGCGGGAAGAACAGGCGTTGATGACAACTTTAGCCGGATTGGTGGTCGTCATGATGATGCTGCTGCGGCAGATCAGCGATCTGTTTCAGTTGGTGAAGACACTGTTTTCCCTGTGATCGCTTATGGAATTTGCTTGGAAGATGACCGCAGTATGTCTTTTGGCAGCGGTACTGACCGGTATTTTAAAGAAAAGCAATCCGGAATTTGCCATCCTGCTGGCTGCAGCGGCCTGTCTGTTCGTGTTGGCTGCAGCGGCGGAGAGATTTTCTGATGTGATCCAGTTTCTTGCAAGAATTCAACAATCCTCCTTATTTCCCATGGAACTGTTTTCGCCGCTGCTGAAAACGATCGGGATTGCTTGGATCAGTAATGTCGGGGCGGATCTCTGCCGTGACGCAGGTCAGTCTGCCATGGCGACGACTGTGGAGATGGCAGGGGTGCTCGCCGCAATTTTGGCCGCAATGCCACTATTTGAGAAGATTTGGGACTTGCTTCAGGGATTGCTATGAAGAAATTACAAATAGGAATTTTGGTGCTTGCAATCATACTCCTGATTCCCCAACGGATATGCGCCGAGCATCTGACGGAGCAATGGAAGGAGGCGCTGCCGAATCCGGTTGCAGAATTAATGGAGGAAGAGGAACAGCCGGTCTATCATACTTGGAACCAGGGCCTGCAGCTGCTTTGGAATGCAGCCTGCAGTCAGATAGAGCAGATCATAAAAGAGAGTTTACGGGGGCTTGTCTGGATTTTGGCTGCAATTTTGCTCTGTTCCATCGCAGAGGATTGTCTGCAGCTGGCCGGAAATCCGCCGATCAATCTTGTTTCTGTCACCGGGGCATTAGTGATTACATTGGCAGCGGCAGGAAATATCAAGACTCTGGTTGGATTGGGCTGGGATACCATCGAGAAACTGAATGTGTTCTCCAAGGCACTGCTTCCCACCTTGGGTGCAGCCGTTGCAGCCAGTGGTGGGATGGCAAGTGCCGGCGTAAAGCAGGTAGCTGCCGTTTTCTTTTCCGATTTGACCATCACTGTGATTCAAACTTTTCTTCTTCCAATGATTTATTGCTACATTGCTGTTTCGGCGGCAGCTGCAATGATCTCACAGCCGAATTTGGGACGAATCGGAGAGGGGATCCGCAAAGGCATTGTCCTCCTGCTAACAGGGGTGTTGCTGCTCTTTACCGCATATCTGGGAATTTCGGGAGTATTGAGCGGATCGGCAGATCATTTGGCGCTGCAAATCACAAAAACCGCAATCGGGACAGCGCTGCCGGTGGTGGGCAGCATTCTGTCCGGAGCATCGGAGAGCCTGTTGGCAGGGGCGAGTGTTGTAAAGAATACAATTGGAGTAGCGGGGCTTCTGGGAATCATGGCCATCGTTCTTCTGCCGGTTCTGAAACTGGGCATTCAGTATTTGCTGTATAAACTGGCAAGTTTTTTGGCGGAGACTGTCAGCAGTCCTGCGTTGGCCGGACTCATCCAGGCACTTGGCAGCGCCTTTGGTTTGGTACTCGGCATGACCGGGACCTGTGCTTTGCTGCTGATGATATCTGTCGCATCTTCCATTTCGGTGGTGACCACATGATCAACATGATTCGGACATGGCTGCTTTCCCTGATAGGAGTGGCCTTGATTCTGACAATTCTATATAGCCTTCTGCCCAATAAGCCGATCCGAGCGGTAGCGCGGAGCATCGGATCTTTGCTTCTGGCACTTCTGCTGCTGCGTCCCTTGATGAGTGCGCAGGTAGATCGGTTGGTTCTAAGCTACCGGGATACCGGGCAGCAAATCGATGAACAGATCGCTCAGTATCAGCAGCAGGGGCGGGAGGAATACGAGACAATCATAGCCCGGGAGACCGCTGCATACATTCAAAACATGAGCGCTGCATACGGGTTATCCTGTCAACCGGAAGTTACGGTGCAATGGCAGGATCATGTGCCGCTGCCCGGTTCCGTATCGTTGGATATCCCTTATTCGGCTGCGCTTTCCCGGGAGATTACCAAACAATTGGGTATCCCTGCGGCGCAGCAGCATTGGAAGGAGGAGTCCTGATGCCGGAAAAATGGAAATCACTTCTGCAAAAGTACAAGTACATTCTTCTGGTTCTGGCAGTTGGAATACTTTTGATGATGCTTCCCACGGGACAGGAGGAGAAGGACAGTGCGCAGCTGCAGCAGCAATGGCAGGAATTCTCTCTGAAAGATACCGAGAACAGATTGCGGACGTTGCTGCAGAAAATCGAAGGCGTGGGAAAGGTCGATCTGATGCTGACCCTGAAAAGCGGCAGTCAGTTGCAGCTGGCACAAGACGAGGACAGCAGCTTGCAGGAGGGGAAGGCGGAGAGTCAGCGGGAGACGGTTATTCTGAGCCGAGGAAGCGGGTTGGAGGAAATCGTTGTAACGCAACAGAGATATCCGACCTATCAGGGAGCGCTGGTGGTGTGTGAGGGAGCGGGAAACAGTTCTGTGTGTCTGGCGGTCACGGAAGCCGTCTCGGCGATTACAGGGCTGAGTTCCGATAAAATTTCAATTGAAAAATGGAGTAGTTGACGGGAGGACGGAATATGAAACAAGTCTGGAAAAAACGAGCTGTAGTGGCAACTGTTATGGTCTTTGTCTGCACAGCAGTTTATCTCAATTGGCGATATGCAGAATCAGTGGAGGAGACCTCTAAAATACTGGGGCAATCTACACTGGTCAATTCCGAACAATCTGCCGAGCAGGCGGATGATGTACCGGCTGAGGACAACTATTTTGCTACTGCACGACTCAGTCGCAAGCAGGCAAGAGATAACGCCATCAGTATGCTGAAGGAGGCGGAAATCGATGAAAATGCGGATCAGACCGTTTTGGATGAGGCATCCAAAACACTGCAGGTGCTGGCTGCTTATACCGTTGCCGAGGCACAGATCGAAAGCCTTGTGACCGCAAAGGGATATACAGATTGCGTGGCATTTATGGGCAGCGACAGCATCAGTGTTGTGGTGTCCGATCCGGATGGCGTGGATACGGTGGATGCTGCCCGCATCAAGGATATTGTCATCGGTGAGACCAACTTTACCGCTGACCAGATCAAAATCATGGAGGCCAGTTGAGGAGGGAGGAGGCATACCGATTCCCATTTGAAAATAGTAGTTGTGTTTTGATACAAAAAATGCTATACTAACCATAATTGAAAGCATATCACTATTATGGTTAGGAGTTTTGCATTATGGCAGATAACAAGGAATATATGACTCGTCAGGAAGAACTGGGCTCCATTCAGGTTTCCGAGGATGTAATTGCAGCTATTGCCACTTCCGCCGCACTGGAGACCGATGGCGTCGGCGGCCTGCTCAGCAATGCAGGCGGTAAGAAGCTGACCGCCAAGGGTGTCCGCGTGGATATGGATGAAGCTGGTCTCGTGGTGAGCCTGTTCATTATGATTCGCTATGGCTGCTCTGTTACGGAGATCGCCAATAGAGTTCAGAACGCCGTGTTTACGGCGCTGAGCGATATGACCGGTTTTTCCGTGCACACCGTTAATGTGCATGTTGGCGGCATCAGCTTTGAGTAAGCAACCCTTTTGAGAGAGAGAAAAGGAACGAAGGATTATGACACGTAGTACGGCAAGAGAGATCTCCATGCATCTGGCCTATGCCCTCAGCTTTACCAGTCTGTCTACGGAGGATTTTCTGAAGGAGCAGCTGTCTGAGGAAAATTTTTCCGGCCTGGCTGCCGAATGTGAGATCTATGAGGATCTGCCCAACGAAAAGCAGCTTCTCTACATTCGCCGGCTGGTCTGCGGTGTGGCAGATCATGCAGTTGAGCTGGATGCTTACATCGAGAAATATGCCAAGGGCTGGCGTTTTGATCGCATCAGTCTGGTGGCTTCCGCCATTATGCGTGTGGCCATGTATGAGCTTCTTTACATGCCGGACCTGCCCCATGGCGTAGCCATCAATGAGGCAGTGGAGATCGCCAAGAAATACGAATCCCCGGAGGTAGTGCGCTTTATCAACGGCATTTTGGGCACTTTCCTGCGGGAAGAGGTCAAAGATTGATTTACAGGCAGAGCTTTGGCTCTGCCTGTTTTATCAGGAGGTGAAGCGGTTTGTCGCAGCAGAGAATATATGAGGTCTCTGAGGTTAACCAGTACATCAAGGAACTTTTGGATGCCGCACCCGGTCTGAACGATATTCAGATCCGCGGTGAGCTGTCCAATTATAAAATCTATCCCTCCGGGCACCACTATTTCACCTTGAAGGACAGTCAGGGCGCTATGCGCTGCGTCATGTTCAAGGGTGCTGCCATGAAGCTGCGATTCCGGCCGGAAAATGGCATGAAAGTGGTCGCTAGCGGCCGAATCAGTGTCTTTCCTCGGGACGGTGCCTACCAGTTGTACTGCACCCAGTTGTCGGCGGATGGAATTGGTGACCTGTATGTGGCCTTTGAGCAGTTGAAACAGAGGCTGTACGAGGAAGGGTTGTTTGACTCTGCCCATAAGAAACCGCTGCCCCGATATCCTCAGAGAATCGCTATCGTTACCAGCGGTGCAGGTGCCGCCGTCCACGATATGATCCGCATTCTGCGCCGCCGATATCCGTTGGCTAAGATCCTGCTGCTTCCGGTGCGCGTACAGGGAGCGGAGGCGCCGCCTGAGATCGTGGGTGCCATTCGATATGCCAACCGCTGGCAGCTGGCCGATGTGCTGATCACCGGCCGCGGCGGCGGATCCATTGAGGATCTTTGGGCGTTCAACGACGAGCGGGTGGCCCGCGCCATTTATGAGTCGGAGATTCCGGTGATTTCCGCAGTGGGCCACGAGCCCGATGTGACCATCGCCGATTTTGTGGCAGACCAGCGCGCCTCAACTCCCTCCAATGCGGCGGAGATCGCCGTTCCGGACATGGTGGAACTGCAGCGGATGCTGCAGGAGTGCCGCAGCCGGATGCTGCAGGGTCAACTGCACCGGATGGAACGCATGGAGCAGAAGCTGAAGCAGCTGGCAGAAAAGCGGGTGTTGACCAATCCCGTCGCCTATCTGGACGACCGGAAGCTGCAGTTGGACTATATGCAGCAGCGGCTGCTGGGAATTGCCCAGCGGACCCTGGAGCAGGACAAGCAGCGCTTTATCCGTACAACGACCGCACTGGATGCGCTGAGTCCGCTGAAGGTATTGAGCCGCGGTTATGCCATGGCACAGACCGCGGACGGCACAGTACTGCGCAGCAGTGAGCAGGTGGAAAGCGGCGAGAGGATCCGCGTACAGTTGGGACAGGGAAGTTTGTCCTGCACCGTGGATGGCAAAGAATAAGGAGTGTTATATATGGCAAAGAAGAGCTTTGAAGAAAATATGCTGCGCCTGGAAGAGATCGTCACCCAGCTGGAGAAGGGCGATGTGGCCCTTAGCGATTCCCTGACCCTGTTTGCGGAGGGCACGAAGCTGGTGGAATCCTGCCGCACCGAGCTGGAGAAGGCAGAACAGCAGGTGGTCAAGCTGATGAAGGGGCCCGACGGTGCTCCTGTTGAGACCGAATTTGTAAGTGAGGAATGATTCCATGAACTATTTGGAACAATATCAGACCTATCAACAGGCGATTGAGGAATATCTGGCAGGCCTCTTTCTGACGGATCAGGCCTATGGTCAGCTGCAGGAGTCCATGCGCTATAGTCTGCTGGCCGGCGGCAAACGGATCCGTCCTGTGCTGACACTGGAATTTGCCCGGCTGGGCGGTTTGGATTGGCGCAAGGCCCTGCCTTATGCCTGTGCCCTGGAGCTGGTGCATACCTATTCTTTGATCCATGACGATCTGCCCTGCATGGATAATGATGATTTGCGTCGCGGCAAGCCCACCAACCACAAGGTATATGGGGAGACGCTTGCTGTTTTAGCCGGTGATGCGCTGCAACCGGAGGCGTTCCGTCTGATTCTTGAAGCCCCGGATTTTTCGGCAGAAAACAAGGTTGCTGCGGCGCAGGTGCTGGCAAAAGCCTGCGGTGCGGATGGCATGGTGGCCGGTCAGGTGCTGGATACCCTTTGTCAGGTGAAGGATCTGATGGGGTTGACGCAGCTGCATCGGCTGAAGACCGGGGCCATGATCGCCGCCGCCGCTGAGTTGGGCTGTGTGGCAGCCGGTATGTCCCAGGAGCAGCGGATGCAGGCTGTGGAGTTTGCTGCCCAGTTGGGACTGGCGTTCCAGATTCGGGATGACCTGTTGGATCTTTTTGCCGATCAGGAGACATTGGGCAAACCCGTTGGTTCCGACAAGAAGGAGGGGAAGGTCACATATCTGGATCTGAAGGGGCCGGGTGGCTGCGCCATGGAAGTGGAGACCTGCACCGGTCTTGCCAAGGATGCGGTGGCCGATTGGGAGGATACGGAATTCCTCTATGCCTTTGCCGATCAGATGGCAGGCAGAAACAAGTAAGCATAAGAAAAGGCAGTACCCATTTTCGGGTACTGCCTTTTTCATTTATTTGCTTCTTTTCAGGAATTCACAGAGCAGCTGATAGACTCGCTCGGTGGAGGGGACACTGAGACGCTCGCGGGCGGAATGCACATCATGCAGTTCCGGACCGAAGGACACGGCGTCCAAACCGGGGATCTTCTCCAGGAACAGGCCACACTCCAAGCCGCCGTGGGTGGCAAACAGCTTGCCATCCTCGCCGTTGATGCTGCGGTACGCATCCATAAGACGCTCCCGCATGGGGGAGTGGCGTACATACTGCCAGGCAGGATAGGCGCTCTGGGGCTCCACCGTGCCGCCACCCAGACGGATGATGGCGGAAACCTGCTGCAGCACCATCTCGCGCTGGGAATTGATGCTGGAGCGGATCATCAGAGACAGGCGCAGGCCATCCTCTTTCATGGAGACAATACCCTGATTGATGGAAGTCTGAACCAAGCCGGGGAAATCCACGCTCATGGCCTGCACGCCGAAGGGGAGAGCCGCCATCACCTTACTGATGCGCTCCGTATCGGCAGCGGACAGTGCAGAATCCAACTGACAGGGGGCAAAAGTCAGCTGCAGGCCATCATCGCAGCCGGCATACTCGTTTTTCAGTACCTGCTCAAACTCCTGCAGAAATGCCTCGAATTTCTTTGCCTCGTCCGCAGGAACAGCCATCTTGGCATCGCAGAGCGGACAGATCACATTGTCAAAGACACCGCCCTGCAGATCAGCAAGACGCAGACCATCCAGCTTCTCGCTGGCCTGCTGCAGCACCCGACCCATCAGCTGGTTGGCATTGGCGCGGCCATGATTGATGTCCATACCGGAGTGACCGCCCTGCAGGCCGGAGATCGTTACCTGATAGCAGACCTCACCCTGCAGAGGAGCCTGTGTGGCAGGCAGACGGCATTCTGCACGAACACCGCCGGCACAGGATACGGTAAAGACGCCTTCTTCCTCAGAATCCAGATTCAAAAGAAGCTTACCCTGC
>SVLV01000013.1 GCA_015067765.1 Oscillospiraceae bacterium
ACCATATAATTATACTGCACTTGAGCAAAAATTTCAAGTAGTATCTTTTCATCATGATCCTTTTCATGAAAATTCTTTTCGCCTTATTTCTGCTGAGCACTTCCCACTCCGGTAATGCGCCGCATCGTATAGCGATACATACCCAAGGAAATCGGGATCATGAACGCATCCACCACCAGTTGTGTCCAAATCAACCCGTAAAGGCCAAACAAATGGTTCATCAGCAACATCATAGGAATATTGCACAGACCCTGTCGACAGGAAATCAGCAGTGTGGATTGGATGCCCTTACCCATCGATTGCAGTGTATAACTGACCAGAAAATTCATGGTGATAAACGGCAGTGCTAAACAGGCAATGCGCAGAAACACCGTGCCCAGTGCACTGGTCTCCGGTTCCGGGATAAACAAATTCAGCAGCTGCGGCGCAAACAGCGAAAACACCGCCACGCACCCAACCGCAAATGCCGCCGCCACTTTCCAGGCAAACCGGATAGCCTCTTTCATCCGCTGAAAGTTGCGGGCTGCGAAATTATAGCCCACCAGCGGCATAAAGCCCTGGCACATTCCCATGGCAACGGAAAATGGGAACATATCGATCTTCCGCACCACACCATAGGCGGCCAGCGGAATATCTCCATAACCGGAGGAAAGCTTTACCATCACCATACTGGCTATGTTGGCCATCAGGGTGCCTGTGGCAGTTGCAATTCCCACCGAAAGAACAGGACGGGCAAACCGGAAAGTAAAATGCTTTGGATGCAGAGACAGGTAACTGTCCTTATGCAGACGGGCATACTGCACCAAAAAGAAGATCACCGATGCCACATTGGAAATGCAGGTGGCAATAGCCGCGCCGGCCACCTCCAGGCCAAAACCGAAGATGAAAATCGGATCCAATGCCACATTCAAGATGCCACCGAACATCATGCCCCGACTGGCCTGCCGGGCATGTCCTTCACTGCGCAGCAAGTGGCCCAGCATCAGGCCCAATACCGTGGGGACTCCGCCCAATGTCACCGTCCACCACAGATAATCCTCTGCATATCCATAGGTCTCCGGGCTGGCACCCAGGAAGTTCAGCAGCGGGCGAAGCCACAGGAATGTCCCCACAGAAAACAACAGGGTTGCCGTCATTCCGCCCCAAATACTGAAAGCCGAGGCATATTTGATATTATCCTGTTTGCCGCTGCCCAACATGCGGGAAATCAAGCTGCTTCCACCCATGCCAAACAGGTTGCCCAGTGCTGCCAGCAGATTGAACCACGGCGCGGTCAGCGATACGGCTGCGACCATGTAGGGATTTGCCAAGCGGCCAATGAAGAAGGTATCCGCCAAGTTATAAATCAGCGTCACCAGCTGACTGATGATGGTAGGCACCGCCAAAGCGGCAATCGCCTTGGGTATCGGCACGGATTCAAACAATTCCGTCTTAGAAAATTCTTTTGCCACGGAGACTCTTCTCCCTTCTTAAGATTCCTTTTTGATCATTTTACGCCCTCTTCTGCGAAAATGCAACCTGCCCGCACGCTTTCTGCCATACCAGCAAAAACGATCCCCGGCTCTTTTGAGCCGGGGACCGTCGATTAAGAATTTTCCAAAAATTAGCCAATATAGCCAGCAGCACGCAGGAGTTCAACAGCGCGCTCCTTGTTGGCATCAGACATCATGACCAGAGGACCGGTGCAGCCCATGCCGGTTTCGGCATAGATGCCAGCCTTCCACAGGACCTTGGCAGCGTCTTCCAGATCCATAACCTCAATGCCGGGGATGCTGGAGGTGCAGGGCTCAGAGGGAGGACACTTGACCTCTTCCTCAGCAGCGGCAGCAGCGCCCTTGGCAGAAGCCTTACGGGCCTCCAGGATCTTGGACAAACCAGCCTTCTCAGCCTTGGCAAACTCATTCTTGGCAACCTGGAACACCTTGCCGCGCACCAGCTGTGCAGCATACTCCAGAGCGTTGGCAATCAGAGGAGCGCCGGAGGCACGGGAGATGATCAGGATCAGCTTCTCGTAATCCATACCGATGCCGGGGCCGTAGCCGCTGCCGGTGGACTCGAAGCTGCCGCCGGTGGTGTAGGCGGACATCATCTTGATCATCACATTACCGGTCAGGGAATCCATGACCATCACGTCAGCAGTACCCTGCAGCACATCGTTGCCGCGCATCACAGCGCCGCCGTCTGCACGGGCAGAGGTAGCCCACTCGAACTCGTAGCCGCCCTCCTTGAGCTGGTTCAGAGCCATCTCAGTCTGGCGGGCGCCGTCCACATTCAGGATACCCACAGTGGGGTTCTTGATGCCGCAGGACTTGGCGGTGATGATGCCGTAAACAGCATTCTTGATCATGCCCTCGATGCGGTCGGAGCTGGAGGTGCCGGTGGTGGTGGCGATGAACATCTCCTTGCCCTTGGCAGGAGTGACCACGCGACCAACAGTGGAAACACCAATGGGGAAGGGATAGTGCATGGTGACAGCACCGTCCACTTCGCCGCTCTCGACCAGTTCGTCCATCTTCTTGTGGCCTTCCTCCTCGTCGGCCACATGGATGGTGGTGACGCCTTCTGCCTCCAGAGTGCCGATGTAATACACATCCACACCGCGGGCAGCGGCCATCTTGGCAGCAGCCATGGCGTTCTCTTCGCCATGCTCACTGCCCATACCGGTCAGAGCGATTTTGGGGCGGTTGGCAGACTCGCCGGTAGCCAGATAGTCCGCTGCGTCACGAAATGCTTTCTGAATAATCTGATGCAGCTGATCCATCTTATTCACCTGCTTCCACGCCCATAGACTCGGCGAAACGACGCATGGCATCAGCCACGGCGAGACGGATCTGATCCTCGCTGACTGCGGCAACCTCAGGCTCCTGGCCGGGGTTGGCAGCGATCACGAAGGAGACGCCGTCGAACAGGTTGGTCAGGCGGCCCAGGAACAGGGAGCCCTTGCCGATAATCATCGTATTCTTGATCTCACCGGCCAGAATAGCCTCGCGGGCGAAACCGATGTAGGGAACGCCGGAGGGAATGTGGCCCTGAGTGGGAGCAAAGCCGGTCAGGCCGTGCTTGACGGTGAAGTTAGCCAGCTCAGCACGCTCCAGATCACCCTGCTTGACGGCCAGAGCGCCGATCATCTTGTAGTTAGCCATGGGGACATCACCGGCACCGGCAGGCTTGGTGATATCAGGGTTCTGCATCTCGGGAGAGTACTTGTCAATGTCGGTGATCTTCATGCCGACCTTGGCCAGGGGCTCAGCAACCAGAGCGCCGATAACGGCCTGAGGAGCGGAACCGGTACCCACACTGTGGCGGCCCAGGATGTTCAGATCGATGTAGGGATCCACACCGTTGTCCTGAGTGATCACCACGGCGAAACCACCGATCATGTCCTCCATGATGGGCAGGCCCTTCTTCACATGGTCCTTGCCGTTCATACCCAGCTTGGCAGTGCAGCCGCCAGCGGTAACGACAACGGTCTTATAAGCGCCGGAAGCCACCAGAGCAGCAGCCTCGATCACAGCGTGAGCGGGAGCAGCGCAGAAGGCGCGGCAGTCAGAGCCGGAAGCGCCGTTCAGACCGACGATCTCAGCAGCAGCCTTGGCGAAGTTGCCGCCGCCGCGCTGGTTCACGTCGCCGCAGGCCTCCTCGGCACAGTCGATCACATACTCGATCTCGTCCTTATCGATGCCGGTGGTCTTCACAGCGGCCAGCAGAGCCAGCACGGAGGAAGCCTTGGACACCAGGTTCTCATGCATCACGTGGGAAGACAGGTTGACATCCACATCGTGGGCACCCTTCACGCAGCCAACCAGAACGTTGTTGTGATACAGGGGCTCAGCATGATGCTCATTGACCTGAGTGGTAATCTCATCCATCTCGCAGCCGGCAGTCAGGCGGGCAACCATTGCTTCAGTCAGCAGGGGGTTTGCAGCGAAAGCGTCGCGATTGGCGGCCACGAACTCAGCGCTCAGGCGAACCAGATCAAACACGTCGCAAACCTGCATCAGCAGCAGGAACTCTTCCTGAGGCATGATCTGACCGAACTTGCCCTCGCGGGTTGCGCCGGGGCAATCCTTGTCAAACCAGGGCTGCTCCACAGCACTCAGCTCATCAGGAGTCTTGTTGCCGATGTACACCTGGTTGGGCCAATAGTTCACAGCCTGCTCATAGGTACGCAGGTGCTTGGGCAGCTCAACCAGATACTCGCTCTCGGGATTCACGATCCGCTCAGTGGTCTGAGTGGAACCGTTGTGGATCACCATATCGGGGGTATGGGCCAGCACATAGCTGGCGCCGCGAATTACACTTTTCATGATGGACTCACAGCCTTTCTTGAATTAGAAAATGGATTTGTACGTATGAAGAAAAAGGAATAGAAAACGGGGCGGCTATGCGCCGCCCCGATCCGGAAAGAACTTATCAATCCTGGAAAGCGCAGTACTGCTCGCGGATAGCCGTCATCTCACTGACGATATCGTCCACATCCAGCACCATCTCCATCATACTGATCTGTTCATCGTAGACAGCTTCATCAAACTCAGCCTTCATTTCCGGTTCACAAACATGATAAACCCGAAGTCCCAACGAGACTCCCGCCAAAGGACCGGCAAACGTGGGGTCACCGTTCGTAACGGTTTCAGCAGCCAGGCCGGCTGCCTCACCCTCAGCAGCACCCAGCAGAACAACAATGTTCTCTGCGCCGTGCTGCTCGGTGAATTCCTTGACCCGCTTCTGGTTTTCCAGATCCATGGCACCTGCGGCAGTTCAGACGAAGCATTCAGTAGAGGAGAAGATCACGGATGCACCGGCGGTCTCGACGCAAGCCTCAATAGCCATGCCGGGAATACCATCACGGTCGCCGATAATAATGGCCTTCTTACCCTGAAGAATACTCATTCCTTTTTTCCTCCTTCCCTTCAAATTCTTGGTACATATCCTAAACCCGCACAAGGCGGCTTTGGGCAAAGGGGTTTTTGATCAATCAGCAGTACTTCTTGATCATGGCCTCCACGTTCTCGGGAGTAGCGTCATCCTTCACCAAGGACTCCACCATAACGCCACCCTGATAGATAGCGATAACAGGCAGACCCATAACCTTCTGGCTGATGGCCAGACGGCGAGCCTTGGTAGTATTCAGAGCGGTGAACTTCAGCTTATCGCCGTAGGTCTCAGCAAAAGCGTGGACGTGGGGCATCAGAGCGGCGCAAGGCACGCAGCCATCGCCATAGAAATCGACCAGAATGGTACCTTCAGCCTGCAGAACTTCTGCCTCAAATGTAGTCTTATCCAGTTCCAGCATGGGGTTGTCCTCCTAAAATATAATATTGTTATATTGAACCTCTAAATTAGAGATTGCTGATATAATGCTCGGCCTGAGTAGCGGCAATCGCGCCGTCTGCTGCAGCCGTTACCACCTGACGCAGGCTCTTGACGCGGATATCACCGGCAGCAAAGACGCCAGGCAGGTTGGTGTGCATGTTCTCGTCGGTCTTGATATAGCCATTTACCAGCTCCACCTGGCCCTCAAAGAGCTTGGAGTTGGGGTTGTAGCCAATGAAGCCAAACAGGCCGAACAGTCCGTCGTCCTCGTCTGCCTTCAGAGTGGTGACCTCGCCGGTCTTGACGTTCTTCACCACGATGGTGTCCAGCAGTTCCTCGCCATCGGCGCGCTCCACCACGCTATCCCACATAAAGGAGATCTTGGGGTTAGCAAAGGCCTTCTCCTGAATGGACTTTGCTGCACGCAGCTCATCACGGCGATGGATGATGGTGACCTTACGGGCAAACTTGGTCAGGTACATAGCCTCTTCCACAGCACTGTCGCCGCCGCCTACCACGAAGACTTCAAAGTCCTCAAAGAAGGCTGCATCGCAGGTAGCGCAGAAAGAAATGCCCTTACCGGTAAACTTACCCTCGTTCTCACAGCCGATGGGCTTGGGGAATGCACCGGTAGCCAGAATCACAGTCTTGGCCTGATATTCACCCTTCACGCCGACCAGCTTCTTGATCTCGCCCTGCAGCTCCACGCTCTTGATCATATCGCTGCAGCGCTCAGCACCGAATTTCTTGGCCTGCTCACTCATTCTGGCGATGAGGCTGGGGCCGCTCTCGCCCTCGACCATCTGGCCGGGATAGTTCTCGATTTCATCGGTAATAGCAATCTGACCGCCATCCTGACCCTTTTCCAGAATCAGCACGGACAGACGGCTGCGACCAGCATACAGACCGGCAGCCAGACCGGCAGGGCCTGCGCCCAGGATAATTACATCATAAATCTTATCCATATTATGTTTCCTCATTCCTCAGTTGAATTTCAGACCTAAAACGGGAGGGACCCGGTGCGGCAAACTCCGACCGGGTCCCGAAAACCCTAATTAGTCGGTAAAGACAGCATTGCTCTCGCCTTCAGCGCCGCCTTCGGTGCTGGTCAGCAGGTTCAGAGAGCCCATAACGATCTCGCGACGACGAGCCATTTCCTTCTCGCGTGCAATATTGGGATCGCCGGTGGGATAGGGGATTGCCTGCGCACCGAAAATACGGGGAGCGCCGACAGTCTTGGAAATGGGGGTAACCGTACAAATATGAGCAGAGGGGATACCAGCCTTCTCCAGCTCCTTAACAATCGTTGCACCGCAACGCGTACAGGTACCTCAGGTACTGGTCAGGAGCACGCCGTTGACGCCTGCACTGATGAGGCGTTCAGCGATCTCCTGGCCCATACGGGTAGCATCCGCCACGGAGGTGGAGTTACCGGTGGTGGTGATCAGCTCGGGATACACATCGCCGATGATGCCTTCCTTCTCCAGCATCTTCAGCATATCGTAGGGGGTAACACGGTTGGGGTCCTCGTTGGCATAGACGGGGTCGAAGCCGGCGTGGACGGACTCCCACTCGCCGCCTTCCATCTTATCACCGGCAATGGGATAAGCCTTCCAGAACTTGGCGGTAGCGGCCACCATGTGGTCGGGGTTGCCCATGGGGACCATACCACCGGTGGTGCACAGAGCGATCTTGGCCTTGGACAGATCGGCAATGGGGGTGGAGGGATCCACCTTCTCATAGGTGGACAGCTCCAGCTCGGTCTCGTACTCTTCGCCCTTAATCTTCTTCAGCAGCATGTCCACAGCACGCTCAGCGCCGTTCTTCTCGCGGAAGATATTCACGCGCTGGCCCTTGGCATAGTACTGCTCAGCCTTGGGGGAGCCCAGCTTCTCACCGGTCAGCAGCTTCTTGGCAAAGCCGGCCATCAGAGGCACTGCCTTACGCATACCGGCTGCGGACTTGGCAACCTGCAGGATGTAGCAATCCTTGCGGAACATCTCAACAGCGGGGTTCTCCTCATACAGACCGGTCATAGCCTCAACGCCCATCTCCTTGGCGGTCTTGCAGACATCGCCGCAGGCGATACCAAAACGGCCGGCGTTGAAAGCGGGACCTGCGATGACCAGATCGGGCTGATACTTCTCGATCTGCTGGCGCAGGAAGGCGCGGCCCTCGTCCATGTTCTCGGCATAGAAGTTATCGCCGCAGATGATGGTGGCAACGATCTCGCCCACATCCTTCAGCGCAGCGCCGAAGCCCATAGCGGGACCGACCATCTCTTCGCGGACTTCGGGAGCAGCATAAGCGGTATCTTCGCTGCCCAGGCCGCCGAAGAACTGGTTGGTATAGAACAGAATTTTCTTCATACCCGGAACCTCCTTAAATGGTAGTGGCGGACAGGGTGTTGGTGCCCTGCAGGTTGTGACCGCCCATGATACCGTGGATCTCCAGCAGCAGACGGCCGTCAGCCTGGATGGACTCCACGTTACCGCCGGTGACACGCTCCACTTCCTTCAGCTCGCCCAGAATGCGATCCATCTTGGGCAGCATGACAGTGGCGTTGGAGTTACCGGTGGAAACAATGGCGTTAGCCTCGGAAACGACATCGGGCAGAGACTCGGACATGCCGTCGGGGCCAGCATCCTCGTTGGTGATGATGACAGTCTTCACGCCAGCCTTCTCCAGACCGCGGCAGACATGCATCAGGTCGGTGGTGGGGTTACCAAAGCCCTCCTGGGAGATGATGGCAGCCTCAGCGCCCAGCTCCTCAGTCACCAGATGGCAGGTCAGCATGATATCACGCTGCTTCTCCTTCAGGGTAACCATCAGGGGGTTGAGAACAATACCGATAAAGTTCAGATCCTTGCCGTGACGGGCCCACAGGGCCTTGATGACGGCGTTGTTCAGGTGATGATAAGTGGTGGTCTTGGAACCGGGAGACACGCAGTTACCGCTGATGATGGCACCATCGAAGTACTCGGTGGGGGACACCAGAGTGGGAACCAGCGCCTTAGCATCGCGGCCATAGAAGTAGGTGTCATGCAGCAGACCCTGTGCCATGCAGTTGCAGACATAGGCAACCTTGGGCAGCTCGGGATACTGGTTGGCGCGCACACCCAGAGGAGGCCAGTTATAGACCTCAGACTCGTAATCGGCACACTCCAAAGCAATCTCACCCAGCCACTTGGCAGCCTTCAGGCCGGCCATACGGATGGTCTGCTCATGATCGTGGGGATCCACATCCTCACGCTTGGTCAGGTGCAGAACGACATTGTTCAGCTTGGAGAAGCTGGTGTACTCAGCGGCAGGACCGCTCATGTCGATCAGACCCTCCTGGAAGCCGACAATGGGACCGGTGGTCACCACAGCGCAGCCCTTCAGGACATAGGTGACACCCTTGCCACCCTCGGGAACTTCGTTGCCAAATACGCCAGGGAAGATGTCACCCTCCAGCTTGGCGCGGGGCTCGATCACATCCTTGACGGGCAGGATGCGGCAGGAATCACCGGGCTTAGCCAGGTCGATCCGGACAGCCGTAATACGGGCATCCTCCAGCAGCACCTTCTTCAGGGCCTCGGCGTTAAAAGTCAGAACGCCATCCTTGATGCTGTTGCAGTCGCCCATCACCACGTCGCGGATCTGAATATTGCGCAGTTCAAGATCCATACGATACCTCCTGTGTGATAAATAATGGGGAAAACTCATACACAATGTATTATAGCATGAGGTTTCCGGAAAAGCAAATAGTTTCTCTCTATGAATTCAAAAATATTTTTAAACAATCTTGTATACAATTGGTGGTACAAAATTACTCGCTTCACTTAGTATCGTTTTTTCGAATATCCGAGTAACGAGATGAATTTCTGGCCGGATGTTTCAAATATCGTTTATTCTGACAGCGTCCGCTTCAGCAGATCACAATCGATCATCTGATAGTCCTTCCGGATCTTTTCGCTCATCACCGCAGCCACCGGCAGGACGAAACGATCCACCACCGTAAAGGCGTCGGACATGATCATACACATATCTGCATCAGGCTGCGGAGCTGCCTTGGCCGTAAGAGCTACCGTGCGGTAGGGGGTCTCATGGGGACGGAGACTGCCGTAGAGGGGATGATTGATCAGCTGGTGGCCCAGATAGACCTTGTCCCGGACAGCCACCAACACCTCGCGATAGTTGGCATCCGCCAGATAGATGACCTCTCCCCTGTCGGCATACTTTTCCGCAGCCATGGGATTGTTGGTAATAATGATACAGGGCTCCATACGGAAATCCTCCTGAATGATAGGATAAAAGGCGCTCCGGCAAAACCGGAGCGCCTTGGCGGGAGTATGTGGGAATCGAACCCACCAAGCCGGCTCTTAACCGACGACACTGGTTTTGAAGACCAGGGGGCACACCAGAACCCATCTACTCCCAAATCGACGGCTTTCTGCGATGTCTTATTGTAAACAAATTGCCGTCAAAAAGCAAGGCAAATTTTCCGTTCTGCAAAAAACATTTCGAAACAGACTCAAATGCTGCCGATCACTTCGCGGACATCCCCAACCTTGCGGGTGATTTTGTTCTTGTCGTAATACTCCAGTATGGCCAGCGCATACTTACGGGAGGTAGTCAGCAAATCCCGGAACTCCGCCAAAGTAAAGGTGGGGTGCTGGGCGAAGAATTCCCGGCTCATAGCCGTCACTTCCTCGTAAACGCTGCTATGGTAGAACAGCTGAGGCGTCAGCATCACCAGATCGCCGCAGGAGGCCAGATTCTCCAGCACCTTGCGGCAGTCCTCCTGCTGGTTGGCCGGGAAGGTGGCATAGAGATCCTCCACAAAGGGGACCTCTCTGCCGGCCGTCTGATACTGATGCAGAATCTGCTGACGCAGCTGGGTCTGCCGCTTGGTCAGCACCACCTTGAAGTCCGGCAGCGCATAGCGGTCCGCCTCCTGCCGAATGGCTCCGCCCTGCACCATGGCAGTGAGGATCGCATCCGTAATGGTGCGGTCCAACGCCTTAAAGGACTTCTGACGCAGCTCTGCCATCTTCATACCGGCATGGAGCGGGTTGACCTTGTGATATTCCTCCAGCAGCTTTCGGCAGCGGTCGCAGGCGGCAGCAAACAGTTTCTCTGTCAGATACCGCTGGGGCAGTACCTCCAGCAGACGACCCTCATTGACCAGCGCGCTCAGCTCCACCAGCAGCGACTCGGCATCCTGTTCCAGACGGGTGGCCAGCTGCTGAGCCGTAGGCAGGTTATACTCATATTCCGCAACCAACTGTACCAGCTTCTGCTGATAGGAGCCGCCGGTGCGGATCTTCAGATTCTCCAGAACCGCAGGGTCGTTGCGCTTATGGCGGGGCGGACAATCATCCAGCACCGTACCACCGCCGATGGTTTCCAGCGGAGAGTAGAAGCGAATCACAAACCGGTCACCCCGTTTGGCCGCCACAGACTCCGTCATGCGCAGCTGGGCAAAGCAGCTCTCGCCGGGCTGCAGGGTATCCCGGTCCAGCAGCACCACCTTGCACAGCTCCGTGCGGGCACCGTGATAGAAATGCACCGTAGATCCCGTGCGGATCACGCGGTTGGAGGTCTTCAGGTTCTGCAGCTGCACATCCAGCATACGGGACACCCGCAGGCTGCCGGGCTTGCTGATCACCTCGCCGCGCTCCAGATCCTCCTTATGAATGCCCGCCAGATTGACTGCCACACGCTGACCGGCATAGGCATTTTCCACCGGCTGGCCGTGAACCTGCAGACTGCGGACACGGGCCGTCTGTCCGGAGGGCATCAGTTCCACCGAGGCACCCAAGGAGAGATTGCCCTCGATCATGGTACCGGTCACCACCGTGCCAAAACCATCTGCAGAAAAGATGCGGTCGATGGGCAGACGGAAGGGGATCTGGCCATTCTTCACAGCAGCCTGAGCCACCTTCTCCTGCAGGATTTTCTTCAGTTCCGCAATACCCTCACCGGTATAGGCGGACACGGCCACGACAGGCTTGCCCTCCAGGAAGGTCCCCTCCACATGGACGGCCACATCGTCCCGGACCACTTCCAGCCACTCTTCATCCACCATATCCTTCTTGGTGATCACCACCACACCGTCCCGGATGCCCAGCAGGGTGAGGATATCCAGATGCTCGATGGTCTGAGGCATAAAGCCCTCATCAGCCGCCACCACAAGAATGGCCAGGTCAATGCCTCCGGCACCGGCCAGCATATTCTTGATGAACTTCTCATGGCCCGGCACATCAATGACACCGGCCTGCGTATCATCATCAAATTCCAGATGGGCAAAGCCCAGTTCGATGGTAATACCTCTCTTCTTCTCCTCGATAAGGCGATCGGTATCAATGCCGGTGAGGGCCTTGATCAGCAGCGTTTTGCCGTGGTCCACATGACCGGCCGTACCGATGATCACATGCTTCATGCCAGTACCTCCTCCACAGATGCCGCAATGTACTCCAGATCCTCATCAAACAGGGTGCGTACATCCAGCAGATACTGTTCCTGATTGATCCGGCCCACAATAGGAAGCTCGCGGCAGCGCAGCGCCTCCTCCAAGTCATTGACAGTTCCCTTTCCGGGATCCACCACCACCGCATAACCCGGCAGCAGCTGCGTAGGCACAGAGCCACCGCCCACCGGGCTGCTCTGTCCGATCACCTCTGCCCGGATACCGCGATCCTGCAGCAGGCGGCACAGCTGGGCCGCTCTGGCCTGCAGATGTTCCTTCCCCACTGCCAGCATGGACAGGGTGGGAATCTCCTGATAGGCAGTCTGATCCCGGTAACTGGCAAGGGTTGCCTGCAGACCGGCCAAAGTCATCTTGTCCACACGGATCGCACGGGCCAATTGATGCTTTTTCAGCTTGGCGATCAGGTCCTTGCGGCCCAGAATGATGCCCGCCTGCGGACCGCCCAACAGCTTATCACCGCTGAAGCTGACCACATCCACACCGGCCTGCAGACTCTGCAGAACGGTGGGCTCATCATGGATTCCCAAAGGCAAAAGGTCCACCAGGGAACCGCTGCCCAGATCCTCGATCACCGGCAGGTCATACTTCCGGCCCAGCTCCACGATCTCCCGCACCGGCAGGGTCTCGGAAAAACCTACGATACGGTAGTTACTGGTATGCACCTTCAGCAGGGCGCGGGTCTCCGGACCGATGGCCCGCTCATAGTCATACAGATGGGTCTTGTTGGTGGCCCCTACCTCACGCAGACGACAGCCGCACAGGCCCATAATATCGGGAATGCGGAAGGAACCGCCGATCTCCACCAGTTCCCCGCGGGAGGTGATCACCTCGCCGCCCTGACCCATGGCGGTCAGGATCAGCATCACGGCGGCGGCATTGTTGTTGACCACCATAGCCGCCTCAGCACCGGTCAGTTCGCACAGCAGCTTCTCCACATGGTCATGGCGGGAACCGCGGGTTCCGGAGGGCACATCGTACTCCAGCGTAGAGTAGCCCCGGGCCACCTGCGCCACCGCTTCCACCGCCCGTTCCGACAGGCAGCTGCGGCCCAGATTGGTGTGCAGCACCACACCGGTACCGTTGATCACACGGCGCAGAGAGGGCATGGCCTTCTGGCGGGCATGGCGCTCCACCCAGCGGCACAGCTCTGCCATCTCCGGCAGTTCGGTCATCTCTCCGGCCAGAATGCGGCCGCGCACCTGCTCCAGCACCTCACGGACACACTCCGTGACAAAGTTGGGCGCATAGATCTCCTGCAGCGCAGTGATCTCCACCTGCTCAAAAAATTCCGTTACCTTGGGAATGGTACGCAGCAACTGATTCATAGCAAACTCTCCTTATCGGGAAGTGATACATAGTATTCCAGTTTCGATTGTAACACAATTTTTCTCTAAAACAAGTGGATTTCTTGGAAAAACAGTTGTATAATACAGGAAGTATGCAGTGATAGAAAAGGAGCAGATCGCGTGACAGTGAAAAAGAGGTCCAACCAGGATATTGTCTATGACTATGTGAAGAACCTGATCGCCTCCAAGGCCATCTTCCCCGGCAACCGCATCCCCGATGAGGAGATCATCCAGCAGACCGGTGTCAGCCGTTCCTCTATCCGTCCGGCACTGGTGCGCCTGAGCTACGACGGCCTTGTGGAGATCATCCCCAACCGGGGTGCCTTTGTGGTGAAGCCGGATGCGGAGGACATGCGCCAGGTGTTCCGGATCCGCGAAGTTTTGGAGGCCGGTGCCCTGCGGGAGGCCTGCAAAAACCGCACCGGCCGTCAGCTGCAGGCTATGGCCCGCAACCTGAAGGAGCAGGAGCAGCTGCTGGGGGATTATACCCGCTCCCGCTATGTGGTGCTCAACCACGAGTTCCACTGGATCATTGCGCAGGCCGCCCAAAATTTCTATTATGAGAAGTACCTCAATGAGATTTTCAATAAGCTCAACACGTATCTGATTTTCTACGACAACTCTGTGGAAAACAACTCCATGGAATCGCACACCATGATCTACGAGGCACTGCGGGACCGGGATGTGGACCGCGCCCTGCAGGGGTTGGCCGCCGATCTGCACATCGCCCTGGATGATATGCGCAAAGACGGCATGGACATCTGAACATCGACGCAAAAAGGCATCTGACCGATAACGGTCAGATGCCTTTCACTGTTTTACAGACCCATCTGGGCATTCACATCCGCCTCACAGGCGGCCATAGCTGCCAGAGTTTTCTCCAGCAGTTCATCCAGTTCCCAGCCCAGGCGCTCAGCACCGGTACGGATCACATCGCGGGAGCAGCCGGCGGCAAACTTCTTGTCCTTGAACTTCTTCTTCAGGCTGCTCAGTTCCATATCGGTGCAGCTCTTGCTGGGACGCATCCGGGCAGCAGCGCCGATCAGACCCGTCAGTTCGTCGGCCGCAAACAGCACTTTCTCCATCAGATGCTCCGGCTCCACATCGCTGCAAATACCATAACCATGGCTGCAGACCGCATGGATGAAATCCTCACCGCAGCCAAGAGGAGCCAGCAATTCCGGTGCCTTGGCACAGTGCTGCTCCGGCCACTGCTCAAAATCAATATCATGCAGCAAACCCACGGTGGCCCAGAAATCGGCCTCCCCTTCATAGCCCAGCTGCTGGGCAAACCAGCGCATAACACCCTCCACAGTCAGGGCATGCTGAATATGGAAAGGTTCCCGATTGTACTGCTTCAGTCCGGCCAGGGCTGCTTCACGGTTGATACATTCTCTCATTGGGCACACGCTCCTTCGTAAAATTGCCCCTATTGTAGCACCTGCCGTCTCATTATGCAAGGCTTTGTGCCAGCATTCTCAGCAGCATTCCCGCATGACGGCGCTCCTCCCCGGCCAACTCCCGCAGCAGTTCTCCCAACAGCGGAATCTGCCCGCTCATCTCCTCCAGCTGACCGGCACTTTCCATCTCTTCAAACCAGCGGCGCCGCAGTGTTTGCCGCCAGGGTTCCCGCTTCCCCTCTCCCATCTCCAGCGGCACCTGCAGCGGCTCTCCGGTCAGCAGATATCCTGCCGCCAGCAGACGGCGGGCCTGCCCCTCCTTCTCCGCCGCCAACTGATTCAACTGTCGCCGCAGGCCACCCACCGGCACCTGTCGGGCGCAGGTCAGATAGAACCGCCGCTCCTGCCGCTTGCGCGCCGCCAACTCCTCCAAAATCCGCAGTCCCTGCCAGGAAGCCTTCTCGTTTCGCTCCATATCCCCCATCTCTTTCGGGTACGGATCCTGCTGCGGATCGACCCTCCTCCAGACCTGTCGGCAGACCTCATAATTCTCTGCGCAGCTTTGTCTCATTTCCAGCCCCAGCCCCTTTCTTCCAATCTCCCTATATTCTATGTTTCCGGAGGAAAACTGGTGTCGGATGGATTGCTTTTTCGCTGGCTTTCTGCTATCATAATGGCACTGTCAGCATCTCTGCCTGTTTTGACAGGCAGTTTTCAGATAGAATAACCTCAACAAAGGAGGACGATTCCATGTTGGAACTGAAAAACATCTGTTATCGGGTCTCCACCCCCGAGGGGGAACAGGAGATCCTCAAGGACGTAAGCATCGTGATTCCCGACCACAAACTGGTGGTTTTTACCGGCCCCAACGGCGGTGGTAAGACCACTTTGGCCAAAGTCATCATGGGCCTTGTGCAGCCCACCAGCGGCCAGATTCTCTACAACGGTCAGGACATCACCGGCCTGGATATCACCCAGCGCGCCCAATTGGGCATCAGCTATGGATTCCAGCAGCCTCCCCGCTTCAAGGGCATCACCGTGCAGGACCTTCTTCTGCTGGCTGCCGGCGAAGAGAAGCTCAGCAAGGACCGCTGCTGCCAGTATCTGACCAAGGTGGGCCTGTGCGCCAACGACTATCTGGACCGTGAGGTGGATGTCTCCCTGTCCGGCGGCGAGGTCAAGCGCATTGAGATCGCCACCATTCTGGCCCGCCACAGTGATCTGATGATCTTTGACGAGCCTGAGGCAGGCATTGACCTGTGGAGCTTCGCCCGTCTCACCGAAACCTTTGAGCAGATCCACCGGGAAGGCAAGGCTACGATGATCATCATCTCCCACCAGGAGCGCATCATCCAGCTGGCCGACGAGATCGTCGTGGTGGCAGGTGGCCAGCTGGCCCACCGCGGCACCACGGAGGAAATCTTCCCCCTGATCCTGGCTGATACGCTGGGTGGCTGCCCCGTTATGGAGAGAAAGGAGGTCATCCTGTGATCACTGAACTGGATTCCAAACTGTTGGAGCAGATCGCGGAACTGACCGGCAAGCCTGTCGGCGCCATCAATATCCGCAAGGACAGCGGCTGCGAAGCCCGCCAGTCCACCGAGCACATTAAGATCGATTCCCGGACCGACGGAAATGAAGGCATTGAGATCCGCATTCTGGACGGCACCGTGAACGAGACCTGCTATATCCCCGTCATCATCAGCAAAACCGGCGTGACGGAGATGGTCTACAATGACTTTTATGTAGGCGACAACTGCGATGTCACCATCGTTGCCGGCTGCGGCATCCACAACTCCGGCTGCGAAGAAAGCCGTCACGATGGCGTGCACACCTTCCACATCGGCAAGAACAGCAAGGTGCGCTACACCGAGAAGCACTACGGCGAAAACGATCCCAGCCAGACCGGCCGCAACATCATGAATCCCGAGACCGTGGTATATCTGGGCGAGCACTCCACCATTCAGATGGATACCATCCAGATCCGCGGCATCGATTCCACCAAGCGCCTGACCAAGTTCTACTGCGAGGCCGGCAGCGAGGTGGTGGTCACCGAGCGCCTGCTGACCCACGGCAAGCAGCTGGCTGAGAGCGATATGATCATTGAGCTCAATGGCGAGGACGCCAAGGGCCGTGTGATCTCCCGCTCTGTGGCACAGGATGAGTCCGTCCAGGTGTTCCGCCCGGTGGTTACCGGAAATGCTGCCTGTTTCGGTCACGTACAGTGTGACTCCATCATTATGGGCAAGGCCCATATCGAGTCTGTCCCTGCCATCATCGCCAACTGCCCCGATGCCCAGCTGATCCACGAGGCTGCCATCGGCAAGATCGCCGGCGATCAGCTGCTGAAGCTGGAGACGTTGGGTCTGACCCACGAGGAGGCCGAGGACACCATTCTGAAGGGCTTCCTGGCATAACTCACACACAAGCAAACCCCCGGTGCCGCACGGCACCGGGGGTTTATGTTTTTCGCCGAAAAGTCTTACTCCGTTTCTCCCACAGGGGGCAGCCCATTCTCCTCCCGGGCCAGTTCCAGATAATCCCTGTCTCCCGTCTTTTTTCTGGGCACAAACTGTTCCGCCAGAGATTTGCGGCGGCCCTGATTGACGGCATAGAAGTAGCCGATCACCGAGAACACCACCGCTCCCGCGAAGTTCACCAAAAGGTCCTTCATGGTATCGATCAGCCCGATATCCAGATAGCCGCCCAATCCCAAGTCGGTTCCGTTGACGGACACCTGCGTAATATCGGGAAGTGAAACCACCGCATTGCTGTTTGCCGGATCCAGCGTCACACTGTTGATGACATGCACCACCGTATCCTTCTGCATATCCACGCCGATCAGCATATCCATGGAAAATTCAAAAAATTCCCACAGCACACCAATGGTCATGGAGAAGCAGAACGCCACCAAAGCAAGAAACAGCGGTGACAGGTGGAAGGTCAGCCGCGGATCGTCATTGAGCAGCACCACCAGAGAAAATCCCACCGCAGCAGCCAAAAAGCCGTTGATGGTGTGGAGCATGGTGTCCCAACCGGGGATGCGCACATAGAAGGCATTGACTTCTCCCAGGATCTCCGCCGCAAAAATGAAACAGAGAATAATGATCTCCAACGCAGGCGGAAGGTCAATGTGCAGTCTCACCTGCACCCAACTGGGGATATACAGCATCACATAGGTCAGGATGCAGAAAAAGGCGCTCTGATAGTCTCCGCGCATCAGCTGACGCACCAGGGCCAGCAGCACCAGCAGACGAAGCACATAAAAAATAAGGAAGGAGCTCCTGTGTTCCCGCAGTTCCTGATGCAGTGCCTGCCGGAAACTTCTCTTCTCCTTCTCCCGAATCCGTCTGTCTTTTTTGTTCAATGCATACTCCTCCTTCAGTCTGCCTCTCTCCTGTTTGGATTGTACTATAAAACTTCAGTCATGACAAGTCTGCCCACCACCACATTTTCTATTGTTCTGCAGAAGGAAATCAATTATAATGCTTTTATACGACACAAAGAAAGTGAGTGTGTGCATATGCTGAATGTTCTCAACACTATAATCACCACTGTCAGTGATTTTCTCTACACGCCGTGGGTGCCGGTTTTCCTGATCGCAGCCGGCCTGTACTTTACTGTCCGTACGGGACTGATCCAGTTCCGTCTGTTTGGAGAGTCCATCCGCGTGGTATCCGAAAAGCCCACTGACAGCAACAACATCTCCTCCTTCGGCGCCCTGATGGTGTCCACCGCCTCCCGCGTGGGTACCGGCAACATTGTAGGCGTATCCACCGCCATCTGTGTAGGCGGCTACGGCGCCGTGTTCTGGATGTGGGTCACTGCTATTCTTGGCGGCGCTTCCGCTTTCATCGAATCCACGCTGGCACAGATCTATAAGCGCCGGGACAAGGACGGCACCAGCTACGGCGGCCCCTCCTACTACATGGAAAGCGGCTTGGGTCAACGCTGGCTGGGCGTAGTCTTTGCCGTTGTGCTGATCCTCACCTATGCCGTGGGCTATAATATGCTGGCCGCCTATAACCTGCAGTCCTCCTTTTCCAGCTTTAGCTTCTACGATGCCACCTCTACGCCTCTGGTGATCGGCATCGTACTGGCCATTCTGTTTGCCCTTTGTATTTTGGGTGGCGCCAAGCGACTGAGCAATATCACCGGCATTTTGGTTCCTGCCATGGGTCTGATCTATATTTTGGTGGCCATTGTGGTGGTCGTGCTCAACATGGAACATATTCCCACCGTCTTCTCCCGCATCTTTACGGATGCCTTTGATTTCCAGGCCATCTTCGGCGGTTTTGCCGGTTCCTGCATGATGCAGGGCTTCAAGCGCGGCCTCTATTCCAACGAAGCCGGTATGGGTTCTGCCCCCAATGCCGCTGCCACCGCCGATGTCTCCCATCCCGCCAAGCAGGGCCTGGTGCAGATGTTGTCGGTGTTTATTGACACCATTCTGGTTTGCACCGCCACGGCTCTGATGTGCCTCTCCAGTGGCGTCGTTCCTACGGAGGCACTGCAGGGCGCGCCCTATGTGCAGCAGACTATGTCGGTTTCTCTGGGCAGTTTTGGCCCTATCTTCATCGCCATATCCATGTGTCTGTTTGCCTTCACCACCCTCATCGGCAACTACTATTACTGCGAAGGCTGCCTGAAGTACATCCTCAAGCGCAGTCCCGGCAAGCGGTTCATGACTGGTTTCCGCCTGGCGGCTACCGTAATTGTGGCGCTGGGTGCTCTGCTGAATGCTGGTCTCGCCTGGAACACGGCCGATCTTTTCCAGGCCATCATGGTGGTACTGAATATCCCCACCATTCTCCTGCTGGGCAACACCTCCCTGAAGGCGCTGAAGGACTACAATCTCCAGCGCAAAGAGGGCAAGGATCCCACCTTCAAGGCTGCCGACATCGGCCTGAAACAGGAGACCGACTACTGGAACTGATATCTCTTCACAAAAAAACTGTGACCATTTTGGTCACAGTTTTTTATTATTCTTTTATTCCAACGCGTCGTGGCTCTCAAACACATCGTGGATGCTGCCATATCGGTCGATCTCCGGTTCCTCCGGCTGGGGGACAGAACCCATCTGCATCTCCTGCCACTTGGCCCGGTCAATGAGCAGCTGCCGGGGCTTGGAGCCCTCAAAGGGGCCTACGATACCCCGCTCCTCCATCTGGTCCACCAGACGGGCGGCTCGGGAATAGCCCAGTTTCATGCGGCGCTGCAGCATGGATACGGAGGCCTGTCCGGTCTCCAGCACCACTTCCACGGCAGCGGGCAGCAGCTCGTCGCCATCGTCGCCGGTATCCTGCTGCTGGGCAGCCTGCTTGCCGCCCTTCTCCTCCCGGCGAACCACTTCTTCGATCTTCTCCATGACCTCGTTGGAGTATTCGGCCTCGCCGCTCTCCTTCACAAAGCCTACCACACGATCGATCTCCTCGGGGGTGATGAAGCAGCCCTGCACGCGGACCGGCTTGCCGGACCCCAGGGGGAAGTACAGCATATCGCCCTTACCCACCAGCTTTTCAGCGCCGGTGTTGTCCAAAATGATCCGGGACTCCATACCGGAGGCCACCGCAAAGGCGATGCGGCTGGGAATATTGGCCTTCATGAGGCCGGTGATCACATCGGCAGAGGGACGCTGGGTGGCGATAACCAGATGCATACCGGCAGCACGGCCCATCTGGGCCACACGGCAGATGGATTCCTCCACCTCCTTGGCGGCCACCAGCATCAGATCCGCCAGCTCATCAATCACCACCACCACGGTGGGCAGCTTCTTCACATCCTCATCGGTGCCCTCCAGCGCATTGTAACCGGCCAGATCCTTCACACCCTTCTCCGAGAACATCTTATAGCGCTTCATCATCTCATAGACGGCCCACTGCAGCGCACCGGCCGCCTTCTTCGGATCGGTGACCACAGGAATCAGCAGATGCGGGATCCCGTTATAGGGAGCCAGTTCCACCATCTTGGGGTCCACCATGATAAAACGCACCTCATCGGGCGTGGACTTGTAGAGCATGCTGATGATCAGCGAGTTGGTGCACACCGACTTACCGGAGCCGGTGGTACCGGCAATCAGCACGTGAGGCAGGCGGGAAATATCCCCCACAATGCAGTTGCCGCCGATGTCCTTACCCACAGAAAAAGCCACCCGGGAGGGGTGATCCACAAAGTTGCGGGACTCGATCACATCGCGGATCCGCACGGCGGTCACTGCCCGGTTGGGCACCTCGATACCTACCGCAGAGATCTTCCCCGGTACGGGAGCAATGCGCACACCGCTGGCACCCAGTGCCAGCGCAATATCATCGGACAGGTTGGTCAGCTTGGACAGCTTCACACCCTGATCCAGGGTAAACTCATAGCGGGTCACACTGGGTCCGTGAACCACCTCACCGGCCTGTGCATCCACGCCAAAGCTCTGGAGCACCTGCGCCAGACGGCGGGAGTTGTTGCGCAGCTCTGCCCCTACCTCACCGTAGTTGTCGGGATGATTCTCCGTCAGCAGGCTGATGGGCGGATACTGATAGGCCTCCTCCGGCTCTGCCAGCTCACTTTCAATGGCGCGACTCACCTCAGCCGTAGCCTTATCCACCTCCTGCGCCGTCAGCTCTGCGCGGCGGCGACGGGAGACAACCGGCTGCACCTGAGGTTCCTGTCCCTCCTCCGTTTTTTCAGTTACAGGAGCGTCCTCGCCGGACTGCAGCACCTGATCGGGAGTCCGAACATGGTCCGGCTTGCCGGCAAAGAACCGCTTCTTCGCACCCTTTGTCAAAAGAACTTCCACATCCTCCGGCTGCTCCGGTTTTACTGCGGTGTTCTGGACAGGATCATCCAGCGGAATATCAATAGGACTGCGGACAGCTTTCTTTGCCGCAGGCTTGCGCTCTGCCTCCGGCTGTTTGACAGCCACAGGCATCTGCTCCGGCTCATCCTCCTGCACCGGGCGGCTCTCTCTCACCTTCCGGATCAGTTCCATGGGGGTACGCCGCAGCGCCACAAACAGGCAAACTACTGCTCCTACACCAAATAGGATTCCGGCAATCAGCTTACCGAACACCGCAGAGAGTCCCACCGCCAGGATACCGGAGAGCACACCGCCGCAGGCCAGCATTTGACCGTCGCCCCACAGAGCCGCAATAATTCCCAGGGAGGGCTCATAGCTTACCCGGCACAGCAGCAGATGCAGCAGGCTGCTGATCAGCAGCGGAAGCAGCATGGTGCAGGTCAGGCGCAGCCGCACTGGACGTCCCTTGTGCAGCAGCAGGATCACTCCCACCGCCGCCAGCAGCGGGGCAGACATCCAATAGCCATAGCCCAGCAGGCCCTTCAGCAGCACGGCAAAAAACCGCAGGAAGATGGCGTCCGCCTGAAAATAGGTCACCAACGCGCAGAGGGCAAGCAGCAGACTGACACCTCCCAGCACCTCACGGTGATAGGAGCGGCGTACCGGTTCTGCCCGCTTGCTTTTGGGCGCAGGTCCTTTGGAGTTGGTTTTCTTCTTTGCAGAAGCCATAGTTTTTCCTCACTTCTTTGGTATCAAACGGATTTACTGAAACAGATTCATGATCAGCGTCAGAGCACCGACCACCCAGCAATAGTAGGCAAAGAATCCGAACTTGCCCTTATCGGCAATCATCTTCAGCAGGCGGATGCAGAGATATCCCACCACGGCAGCCGTCACCACGCCCACCAGATACATGGGGACCTCTGCCCAGATGATCCCGGCTTCCAGTGCATCGAAAATGCTGAGAATATTGGCGCCCAGAATGGCGGGAATACTCATGATAAAGGAGAAGCGCACCGCGAACTTGCGCTCATAGCCCACAAAGCAGCCAGCCGTAATGGTCATGCCCGAGCGGGAGATGCCGGGTACCGTGGCAATCGCCTGGCAGACGCCTACGATGAGAGCATCCTTCCAGGTGGCGGTCCGGTCGGTCTTATGCCCCTTCTTCACCCGGTCGCTGACAAACAGCAGCACGCCGGTGACCAACAGAGCACAGCCAATGAACACCATACTGTTGGACAGTCCCTGCACCGCATCCTTAATGGGCAGCACGGCAAACAGGGGCAGTGTGGCAACGATCACCAGAATGATCATGCGGCGGGCAGGCGGAACAGGATCGGGCGTGGTACGGTGTGCCAGATCGCCCACACCGCGGAAAAACTCCAGAATGATCTCCTTGATTTCCGGCCAGTAGGCCACAAATACAGCCACCAGTGTGCCCAGATGCAGCAGCACATCAAAGAATTCCGGCACCTCACCCGCCTGCTTCATGCCCAGCAAATTCTGGGCAATGGCCAGATGGCCGGAGCTGGAGATGGGCAGGAACTCCGCAACACCCTGAATCAGGCCCAGCAAAAAGGAAGTCAAGTATGTCATATCCACCATTCCTCCGTCATATCAGATTACAAATTGTATAATTTTGACGAACGATTGCAGTTTGTACTGCATTTTCTCTTGTGATTAAATAGTATAGCATAAACCGGGAGGAATTACCACCCTATTTCTCAAAGCATATGGGGCGGGCATTTCTGCCCGCCCCATACTTCATTCTGTTTTCAGCGCGTCCAGCGCTGCATGGGCGGCGGACTGCTCCGCCTCCTTTTTACTGCGGCCACTGCCGCTGCCCACAGGCTGCTCGTTGAGCAGGACTTGCGCCTGAAAAACCTTGGCATGATCCGGACCGGAGGATCCGATCATCTCATAGCGCAGCACGCTGCCGCTCCGGCGCTGCACCAGCTCCTGCAGCTCCGTCTTATAGTCCCGGCGGCGTTCCTCCACCACCTCTTCCTGCTCCCGATCCAGCACCACCCGGTGGATGATACGGCGGGCCTCTTCCATGCCGCCGTCCAGATACACGGCAGCAAAGACAGCCTCGGTGGCATCGGCCAGAATGGAGGGTCTCTGACGGCCTCCGCCCAGTTCCTCACCGTGGCCCAACATCAGGTAACTGCCCAGGTCCAACTGCTGGGCGGCCTCAAACAGACTCTCCTCCCGCACCAGCGCCGCCCGGATCCGGGTCAGATCACCCTCCGGCATATGGGGGTGCTTATGGAACAGATCGTCTGCCGTCACCATGCCCAGCACGGCATCTCCCAAAAATTCCAGACGCTCATTGCTTTCGATACCGGCGCCGCGATGCTCATTGGCATAGGAACTGTGATACAGCGCCCGCTGCAGCAGGGTCTTATCCCGGAAACAGTAGCCCAGCTTCTCTTCCAATGTTTTCATGATCATTCCTTCCCCAGCGGCTAAAAAAGAGACCCCGCAGATGCGGGGTGTCCTTTTTAGCCGTTGATTTTATGATTCAGATAACGGACACAATCGCCCACGGTCTTCAGCTTGACCAGATCCTCCTCGTCCACGGTGCCGATATCAAACTCGTCCTCCATGGACATGACCAGCTCCACCAGATCGATCGAGTCAGCGCCCAGATCGTCGGTAAAAGCACTATCCATGGTGATATCATCCTCATCCATGGCAAACTGGCTGGCAATCATCTCCTGCATCTTCTTAAAGATGTCTTCCATCGTCATGAGGGTCTCCCCACCTTTCCAACATTTCTTGATTTGAAGCATACGGCAATTGCTTGGCCATGTCAATAGCAACTGCGAAATTATTTTTCGCTTACCAGCGGATATCCACCCAGAGGGCGCAGAAGCTCTCACCGGTTTTCTCGTATTTCACACGGCAGCCTCCCCAGGCCTGCCAAATGGTCTCTTTGAGCTGCTCCAGCTGCACTGTTTTGAGTAAGAGGGAACGGAATCCCAGCTCATCCAGTCTCTGCTGCAGTGCCGCACAGAATGCCGGCACCCTTTATGGCCTGCACACAGGCCTCCAGTCGCTGTTCATTCAACTGATACACGGGAGGGATCGCTCCCGTGTATCAGTTCATCCGCAAAGCTGATAGGTCGCCTCTCATTCCCTGTCGATCCTCATCAGATCCACATTCTTCTCGATATCGGCGATGAAGCCGCTCTCTGCAAAGCTCTTGGCCTGACCCATAGCATTTTCAATGGCCTCAGCATTGGAGGAGCCGTGGGCCTTGATGACCGGCTTGGAGATACCGATAAAGGCTGTGCCGCCCACCTTGTTGGGATCCACCATTGCCTTAAACTCGTTGATGCCGGGCATCACCAACAGTGCCGCCAGCTTGGTCAGCAGATTCTTCTTGAAGATACCCTTCAGCTTGGAACCGGCAAGAGAACCCACACCTTCAATGCTCTTGAGCATGATGTTGCCGGAGAAGCCGTCGGTAACAATCACATCGCAACCGCCCTTGATGGCCTCTTTTGCTTCAATGTTGCCGATGAAATTCATATGGCCAGCCTCGCCCGCCTTGCGCAGCAGCGCCAAGGTCTCCTTCTGCAGATCCGTTCCCTTGGAATCCTCTGCGCCGATGTTCAGCAGACCTACGCGGGGATTCTCCATCCCCAGCATGCGCTTGGCATAGTAATTGCCCAGATAGGCAAACTGCACCAGATACTCCGGCGTACACTCGGCATTGGCGCCGCAGTCCACCAGCACAGCCTTACCCGTGGTAGTGGGGATCACAGGTGCCATGGCGGCGCGGCGGATGCCCCGCACGCGCTTGGTCACCAGCGTAGCTCCGGTCAGCAACGCGCCGGTGGAACCTGCCGAGACAAAGGCATCTCCCTGACCGTCCCGCAGCATGTTCAGTCCCACTGCCATGGAGGAGTCCTTCTTCTTGCGGAACACCGTGGCCGGATCATCCTCCATATCCACCACCTCTGAGGCATGTGCGATCTCAATACCCTTGGGCAGCGTCTTCTCCCCGCAGGCCTCCAGTGCCCGCAGAATGGCTGTGGTATCACCGGTCAGGACCACATCCACACCCCAGCGTTTCTGGCCGGACAGGGCTCCCTTCACGATCTCCAGAGGGGCGTGATCGCCGCCCATTGCATCCAGAATGATTTTCATTGAGACAATACCTCCTCCCGCAGCGCATCGATGATGGCCAACGACCGCTGACTCAGTTCCGCATTCTTGTTGCGTTTTCCCTTTACCTTATATCCCAACGGGGGCATGATGCCGAAGTTGATATTCATGGGCTGGAATACGCCCACAGATTCGTTGCACACATACAGACCCAGTGCACCGATGGCCGTCTCCCTGGGGAAATCCACCGGGGGTTTCCCCGCCAGGCGGCGCGCCAGCTCCACTGCGGCCAAAAAGCCCGAGGCACAGGATTCCACATAGCCCTCCACACCGGTCATCTGCCCGGCAAAGGTGATGCGCGGCTGGCTTCTGAGCCGATAATACCGGTCCAGCAGCCGGGGGCTGTCCAGATAGGTATTGCGGTGCATCACACCGTAACGCAGGAAGTGGGCATTGCGCAGTGCAGGGATCATGGTGAACACCCGCTTCTGCTCCGGCCACTTCAGGTGGGTCTGGAACCCCACCAGATTATAGATGGTGCCATCGGCATTGTCCTTGCGCAGCTGCACCACCGCATAGGGGTCCCGTCCCGTCTTGGGATCCGGCAGGCCCTTGGGCTTCAGCGGGCCGAAACGCAGAGTATCCTCCCCGCGGCGGGCCATCACCTCCACAGGCATGCAGCCCTCAAAGACCTGTCCATCCTCAAAGCCGTGGACCTCCGCCTCCTGTGCCTGGATCAGTTCCTGCCAGAAAGTGCGGTACTCCTCCTCGCTCATGGGGCAGTTGATATAGTCGGGCGTGCCCTTATCGTAACGGGAGGCAAAATAGGCGCTGTCCATATCCACACTTTCAAAGGATACCAGCGGTGCTGCCGCATCAAAGAAATTCAAGGTGCTCTTCTCCGCGTCAAACAGTTCCAGCAACCGCTGCGCCAGCGCATCGGAGGTCAGCGGACCGGAGGCCACGATAACTTCCCCCTCCGGGAGATCTGTCACTTCGCCCTCCACCACCGTGATGTTGGGGTGGCTGCGGATCTGCTCTGTCACCATCCGGGCAAAGCCGTGACGGTCCACCGCCAGCGCGCCGCCTGCCGGCACTGCCGTGGCATCGGCGCAGCGGATGATGAGGCTGTCCAGCCGCCGCAGTTCCTCCTTCAACAGGCCTACCGCGTTTTCCAGACCGGCACCCCGCAGAGAATTGGAGCAGCACAGCTCAGCAAAATATTCCGTTTCATGGGCGGGCGTTTTCTTCACCGGCTTCATCTCCCGCAGCGTCACCTGGATGCCGCGCTGGGCCAACTGCCAGGCAGCCTCACTGCCGGCCAGACCCGCTCCGATCACTGTTACATGCATAGCTTATTCCTCAACCGTTTTCTTGGCGGCAGATTTCTTTGTGGTTGCCTTTTTTGCAGCCGACTTTTTGGCAGCAGGCTTCTTGGCAGCAGGTTTCTTGGTCGTACTCTTCTCTGCCGTCTCCTCCCCGGAGGCCGGCTTCTTGGGATAGCCGCGTTTCTCCTCCGGCAGGAAGTTGGAACACTCTGCATTGATGCAGAAGGGCTTCTTGAATCCGCGGCCGGACTTCTTGAACATAGTCTTTCCGCAAACGGGACAATCATCCTTCACCGGCACATCCCAGGTCATAAAGTCGCAGCGTGCGCTCTCATCGGCGCTGCTGAGCCGATCGCAGCAATAATAGGTGTACTGCTTGCCGCTCTTCTTGCTGATACCGGTGCGCTTCATCAGCCGGCCCTCACACTTGGGGCAGCGGCCGGGCATCTGGATCACCAGCGGTTTGGTGAAGGTGCACTCGGGATAGCCGGGGCAAGCCAGAAAACGGCCGAAGCGGCCGGACTTGACCACCATGTTTCTGCCGCAGATATCGCAGACTTCCTCGCTGACCTCATCCGGCACCTTCAGGTAAACACCCTCCATGTCCTTCTCCACCTGGGTCAGGTTCTCACGGAAGGGGCCATAGAACTGGCGCAGCAGATCCTTCCAGGGCATCTTACCCTCCTCCACCTCATCCAGCTGGTCCTCCATGCGGGCGGTGAATTTCACATCCACGATGCTCTGGAATCTTTGGCACATAAGGTCATTGACCACCTCTCCCAGAGGGGTCATGCGCAGGTATTTGCCCTCCTTCACCACATACTCACGGTCCAGAATCGTGGACACGGTGGGGGCATAGGTGGAAGGGCGGCCGATGCCGTTCTCCTCCATGGTACGGATGAGGGTGGCATCGGTAAAGCGGGCGGGGGGCTGGGTGAAGTGCTGCTGGGACTGGAACTTCTCCAGCTCCACCACTTCTCCCTCATGCAGTTCCGGCAGAGCGGGCTCCCGCTCCTCCTTCTCCTCGTCCCGGCTCTCCTCATAGACGGCGGTATAGCCGGCGAACTTCAGGCTGCTGGCACTGGCACGGAAGGCATGGTCTGCAGCCATCACTTCCACATTGACGCTGTCATAGACAGCATTGGACATCTGGCTTGCCAAAAAGCGGCTCCAGATCAGGCGGTACAGGCGGTACTGCTCACCCGTCAGATCCCCCTTCACCATCTCGGGGGTCAGTGCCACATTACTGGGACGGATGGCCTCGTGGGCATCCTGCGCACCGGCCTTCGCCTTATACTGGCGGAAGGTCTCGGGGCGGTAGGCGGCGCCATAGCGGCTGTCGATCAGCTGCCGGGCCTCCTGCTGTGCCTCCTCCGAAATACGCAGGGAATCGGTACGCATATAGGTGATCAGACCCACGGCGCCCTCACCGGTGATATCCACGCCCTCATACAGTTGCTGGGCGATGGCCATGGTGCGGCGGGGGGTCATATTCAGCTTGCGGGATGCCTCCTGCTGCAGGGTGGAGGTGGTAAAGGGGGGCGAGGGAGAGCGCTGCTTATCGGCCCGCTTGACACTCTTCACAGCAAAGGGCACCTGCTCCAGCTCCCGCTGGATGGCCTGTACCTCCTCCTGAGAGGCGGGCTCATACTTCTTTCCGTTCTTGCCGTAGTAATGGGTCTGGAAGGGCAGCCCTGCATCATTCTTCAGCAGAGCATCCAGTGTCCAGTATTCCTGCGGCACAAAATCGCGGATCTCCTTCTCCCGATCTGCCACCAGATGCATAGCAGCGGACTGCACGCGTCCGGCAGACAGACCTCTGCGGATCTTCTTCCACAGCAGAGGGGAGAGCTGATAGCCCACAATGCGGTCCAGAATACGGCGGGCCTGCTGGGCATCCACCAGATCCTGGTCGATGCTGCGGGGCGCCGCAATGCTCTCGGTGACCACCTTGCGGGTAATTTCATTAAAGGTAACGCGGCGGGTCTTCTCATCCGGCAGCTCCAGCAGATGCTGCAGGTGCCAGCTGATGGCCTCGCCCTCACGGTCCGGGTCGGTGGCCAGATACACGGTGGTACTCTTCTCCGCCGACTGCTTCAGATCCCGGATAATATCTTCCTTGCCCTTAATGGGGCGGTAATTGGGGGTAAAATCATCGTCCACATCCACGCCGATCACGCTCTTGGGCAGATCGCGCAGATGGCCCATGCAGGCCTTTACCTCGTAATCCTTCCCCAGATACTTGCCAATGGTCTTTGCCTTGGCCGGGGACTCCACGATCACCAGGTTTTTCACAGCCCTCTTTGCCATATCTTCCTACTCCTTTATTCCTGTATCTCCACGACCCGCAGAAAGCTTCTGGCTCCCTGCCGGCACACCATTCCATTGATCTCCAACACCGTCAGTGCCGCCAGCACCCGCTGCACCGGCAGTTCTGTCGCCTCTGCCACATCATCTGTCAGACGGGCCTGAACACTGTCCAGCGCCTGCAGCACCAGCAGCTGATCCTCTGTCAGCTCCTGCCGCTGAGATGCCGTCAAAACCGGCAGCGACGGAGTGGGTTCCTCTTTCTGCACCGGGGTTGTTTCTTCGACAACCTGTTCCGGTTTCACTGCCGGTATCTTTCCCCGCTGCCGACGCAGTTTATGGGGAAAACGGCTCTGATATTCCCGCAGAATGTCCCAACTCTCCTGCACCAGGCCCGCGCCTTCCCGGATCAGTTGGTTGCAGCCTGCGCTCTCCTTGACTCCCACCGGGCCCGGAACGGCAAAGACATCGCGTCCCTGTTCCAATGCGATCCCGGCTGTGATCAAGGCGCCGCTCTTCTCACCGGCCTCCACCACCAATGTTGCAAGGCTCAAGCCGCTGATGATGCGGTTGCGCTCCGGGAAATGATGGGGCAGCGGACGGGTTCCCGGCGGATACTCCGACAAAAGAACACCTGTGGCCGCAATGTCCTCATAGAGGTCGCGGTTCTCCTGGGGATAGATCACATCCACACCGCCGCCTAAAACAGCTGCAGTGAATCCTCCGGCACGCAGGGCGCCGCGATGGGCAGCCGCGTCGATTCCCTTGGCCAGGCCGGAAACCACCAGCGCTCCCTGCCGGCTCATATCAAAGCAAAGCTTTTCTGCCGTGCTGATGCCATAAGGGGTACAGGTTCTGGTTCCCACCACGGAGACCACCGCCTCCTCATCAAACAGCGGCATCTTTCCTCTGCCGAAGAGCAGGATCGGCGGCTCAAAAATGTTGCGCAACCGGCTGGGATAGGCCGCATCCTGCATGGTAATCAGGAACTGCCCCTCCCGGGCACAGTCCTCCAGCACCTGCTCCGCCCGGCCCAAAGACCGGTCGGTCAGTTTCTGCTGCTGGGAATCGGTGATCCCCTCCACCAGCCGCAGCTGGCCGGGATCGGCATAATAGATATCCTCCGGAGAGGCAAAATGGGAAAGCAGCAGCAACTTGCTGCGATCCGTGAGACCCGGCAGTGTCGCCAGCCATACCCAGTATTTCAATGCTGCCATGTGTCTTTCCCCCTCTCTTTTTCGATCAACGATAGGCTTCCCACAATAACACTGCTGCGGCGATCGCCGCGTTCAGCGATTCACAGCGCTCGGACATAGGGATCCGGATGGTGCGGTCACACAGAGCCAGCACCTGATCGCACAGGCCGCGGCCTTCACTGCCGATGGCCAGTGCCGCCCGGCTGCAATCCACCTGACGGGCATCCAGTGTATCTTCCCGCAGTGCCGCACCGTACAGCGGCAGTCCCTCCGCCTGCAGCAGCGCTTTCAGCTGCTCTGCCTCACAGGACCAGACAGGTCTGCGAAATACCGCACCCATGGAGGAGCGCACCGTCTTGGGACTGTAGGGATCCGCACAACCCGGCAGCAGAAACAGGCCGTCACACTCGAAGGCATCCAGTGTCCGCAGGATAGTGCCTACATTGCCGGGATCCTGTACCCCGTCCAGCACCATATAGCGTGCACCCTCCAGCCGCTGCGGCAGTTCCTGCCGGGGCAGCCGGCAGGTAAACAGAACGCCCTGGGGGGTTTTCATGGGGGAGATGGATGCCATCACATCCCCAGGCACCACCACAAGGCGCACACCCTGCCCAAGTTCCGGAAGATCCATCTGCTCCGTGCACACCACCGTCTGCACCGGCGCATGCCAGCGCAGGGCTTCAAGCAACAGTTTGGGGCTGTCACACAGGTACTCCCCCTGCTGCCGGCGATAGCTGCCGGAGGAGGCCAACTTCCGGATATGCGTCATCAGGGGATTGCTGCGGCTGGTGATTTTCTCCATGTTGTCCTCCTCTCTCTGCTCCTATACCTATTTAATGTGCAGACATAGTTTTGTTAGCCTATCATATATCAGGTTTTTTGAAAAGTCAACGAAGGGGGGAAATTTTTTAAAAACCCACTCCATTTCCTCCCCCAACATCTCAAAAACAGAGAAAACCGGGCTGCAGATCGCAGCCCGGCCTGAATGGATGGGTGATCCGCGGAATCGATTCTCCGCAGATGGTTATTTCTTTGCAAGAACAATGGGCTGATAGAAGCCCGTCTCCTCCGGGAATTTCCAGAGAACCTCTTTGCAGCCGCTTGCATACAGCAACTCTGTCAGTTCCTCCCGGCGCACCGTCCTGTAGGCACAGTCGAACTTACTGACCTGCAATGTCTCCTGATCATCGATGATGTACTGGGTCAGCTGGTAGTGCTCCCCCTCCCAGTTCCATATCTGGAAGGATACCCGTCTCCCTTTCTCCGTCTCATGGATATAGGGAGGGGAATAGGGCGGCTTATCCAAAAGCAGCGCATCATAGTCCCGGATGCTGGCCACAAACATGCCGTCCGCCGCCACACGGTCCGCGATGCTCCTTACCGCCGCCTTCAGATCCTCACCGGTCAGCATATGCGGCAACGCATTGTCCATGCAGATCACCAGATCAAACTGCTCCGGAAAACTCTCCGACAGGACGCGGAAATCTGCATGCTCAAACCGGATCTTCACCCGGTTCTCCTCTGCGCGCTTTTCCGCTTCCGCCAGTTCCTCCCGGCTGATGTCCGAGGCCGTGACACAGTACCCCCGGGCCGCCAGACCAATGGCCTGTGTGCCGATTCCGCAGGCACAGTCGAGAACGGCGGCCGTCTTGTCAAACCCATTGTCTGCAAACAGCTTCTCCAGGATTTCGGCCTGCTCCTGCGTGGTAGCCTGCCAGTCAAAAAACAGCTTGTCATACTGGGCGGCCATGTTATCGTAAAAAGACTGTATGATGTCCATGTTCCTTTGCTCCTTTGCATTTCAAAGCGACTTACTCTGCATGATACCACGAAATGGCCGATTCTGCAACAACAGGCACGGCAGCCGGAGCTGCCGTGCCTGTTGTCAATGGAGAGTATAGCGGCCTTCCTCCACAGAGGAGGGTCATGAATTTACTTGTTGCGGGCGGCGGCACGCTGGATGGCCTTGACGATCTCCACCACAGGGATCACCAGTACAGCCAGGCCCATGGCCACGGCATACTCCACAACAGACAGTTGCTCAAAGCCGAAGGCGTTGGCCAGGAAGGGCACTTCCAGCACCAGAGCTGTCAGCACCAGAGAGCCCAGCATCGCTCCCCACAGCACCTTGTTCTGTCCCTTCAGGGAGAACACGGACTTTCTCTGAGAGCGCAGGTTGAAGGAGTGGAAAATTTCGCACATGGACATGGTCAGAAATGCCATGGACATACCGTCGGGGGACACACCAACCGGCATCTCGAAATAACCCACCTCGAAGCAGTGGCCGATGATATAGGACACCATGGTCAGCAGCGTCACCAGTACACCCTGATAAACAATGTCAAAGAAGAGACCGCCGGCAAAGATGCCCTCCCGGGAGTTGCGGGGCGGACGGCTCATGGTATCCGGCTCAGCCTTCTCCATGCCCAGTGCCAGGGCGGGGAAGCAGTCGGTCACCAGGTTGATAAACAGCAGATGCACGGGATTGAGCAGAGTGAAGCCCAGCAGGGTGGCGCCGAACACACCCAGCACCTCAGACATATTAGAGGCCAGCAGGAACTGAATGGCCTTGCGGATATTGTCATAGATGCGACGGCCCTCACCCACGGCAGCCACGATGGTGGCAAAGTTGTCGTCTGCCAGCACCATGTCGGCCACATTCTTGGTGACATCGGTACCGGTGATGCCCATGCCCACGCCGATATCGGCAGACTTGATGGAGGGCGCGTCGTTGACACCGTCGCCGGTCATGGCCGTGATGGCATCATTGCGTTTCCAGGCGGCCACAATGCGGGTCTTATGCTCCGGCTGTACACGGGCATAGACACCGTACTTCTTCACAAACTCGCCCAGTTCCTCATCCGGGATTTCTTCCAGTTCTGCACCGGTGATGGCCTGAGAGGCATCCTCGATGATACCCAGTTCTTTGGCGATGGCCACAGCCGTATCCTTGTGGTCGCCGGTGATCATCACCGCCCGGATGCCGGCGCTGCGGCACTCCTCAATGGCAGCCTTCACCTCCGGACGGACCGGGTCGATCATACCGGTCAGGCCCAGATAGATCAGCTCCTGCTCCAGGAACTCCGGCTTGTTGCTGGCGGGCTTTTCTGCCCATTCCCGCTTGGCTGCGGCAAGCACGCGCAGGGCGCGGTCTGCCATAGCCTTATTCTCTGCCATGATGGAGGCGATCTTCTCCTCGGTCATGGGCTTTACCTGACCATTCTCCAGATAGGCCGTGCAGCGGGACAGCACCACATCGGGTCCGCCCTTGGTATACTGCACATAGCTGCCGCCCAAATCGTGGACGGTGGACATCATCTTGCGGCCGGAATCAAAGGGAGCCTCGTCCACACGGGGCGTCATCTTCTCCAAATCCGTCTTGCGCAGGCCCTGCGCGAAGGCAAAGTTCACCAGAGCGCACTCCGTAGGCTCGCCCTCTGCCTGATCCTTGTCGTTGAGATCGGCATCCGAGCACAGCGCCATGGCGGTGGCTACAATACCGGTCTCGCCGGTGTGCTCCACCACGGTCATCTTGTTCTGCGTCAGGGTACCGGTCTTATCGGAGCAGATGACCTGCGTGCAGCCCAGCGTCTCCACCGCAGTAAGGCGGCGAATCACTGCATTGCGCTTGGACATGTTGGTCACACCGATGGACAGCACCACCGTCACCACCGTGGCCAGGCCCTCGGGAATGGCGGCAACAGCCAGAGAAACGGCAACCATGAAGGTATCCAGAACCACCTTCAGCGTCTCACCCTCCACAGACAGCTGGCCGCGGGCCATAAACAGATTGAATGCGAAAATGAAAATACAGATACCCAGCACCAGTTTGCTGAGCAGTTTACCCAACTCATCCAGCTTGCGCTGCAGGGGAGTCTCCTCCTGCTCGGTGGCGGCCAGAGCACCGGCGATCTTGCCCATCTCGGTATTCATGCCGGTACCGGTGATGACAGCCTTGCCTCGGCCATAGACCACGGTGGAGCCCATATAGCACATGTTCTTCCGGTCCCCCAGAGGTACCTGTGCCTCGGTGCCCACACCCAAAGTCTCCATCATCTTATAGACGGGGACGGACTCACCGGTCAGCGCCGCCTCTTCCATCTGCAGGGAGGCATTCTCAATAATACGGCCGTCAGCGGGAACAGCATCGCCGGCCTCCAGAATCACGATATCACCGGGCACCAGTTCCTCAGAGCGAAGCACTATGTGCTTGCCGTCCCGGATCACCTTGCAGGTGGCTGCCGCCATGGTCTGCAGGGCTTCAATGGCGGCCTCCGCCTTGCTCTCCTGCACCACGCCCAAAATAGCATTGAGCAGCACCACCGCCAGAATGATGATCACCTCTGCCAGTTCACTCTCACCGGCCAGCATACCGGTCACAAAGGACACGGCCGCTGCGATCAGCAAAATGATCAGCATGGGATCTTTCAGCTGCTTGAAAAATCTCTGCAGCAGAGTCTCTTTCTCTGCCTCCTTCAGCTTGTTGAGGCCATAGCGCTCCTTACGAAGCCGCGCCTCCTCCTCAGCCAAGCCCTGAGCACCGGTCTCCATGGCACTCAAAACCTCTTGCGCTGTTTTGCGATACATTTCTTCCATAGCCTGCAAACCCTCCTGTATCTCTATTTTAACCAAATAACTGAAAAAATAAGAGACCCATACGCAAACAGAACTCTCGCCTTGCGTATGGGTCTCATTCTTTCAGGATAGTCCGGGTACACATGTGTACCGGTTGACGGAACTGCCCCGCAAGATCAATCATCTTGCGGAATTACTCCCCCAGATCAAACAATCTAGCTATATTTATTTGATTATATTTTATCGGAATTCCAGCGCCGTGTCAACGTCCTTCTGCCAAAGATGCGCAAAGATTTGCAAAGTATTTGTAAAAGGGGATCAACTCCCGGAAACCTGTGATGATGTCCTCTGCCAGCCGGGGCACGAAGATTTTTTCATCCAGAGGCAGTTCGTGCTGCAGGGTCAGCGACTTCTTCTGATACCATGGCTTCAGCAGTTCCGATACCTCACCTCTGCTGCGGGCATACTCCGGGCCCACCAGCTGAAAAGTATCCTGTTTCTGAAAATTTCGCACCAGTTTCTCCAGCCGCTGTGGATTCTCACGGATGTCTCTGCGATACCGTTCCATCAGGGCAGGGGTTGCACACCAGAAGCCCATACCGTAGCTATAGTATTCCGGAGCGATTTCAAAATAGAAGGTGGGGCGGCCGGTCCAATCCTGGTCACCGGTACGGATGGAGAACCACAGGTGATCCTTGTAGGGCCCCCGACCGTGAAGGCGGCGGGCATCCCGATAAATACGGCTGACTTTTGCTATCAGCGGTTCATCCGGCAGCATCTCATGCACCGCTTCATAGACCTGCTCTGCCAGTGCCTTGGTGGGGGCCAGCAGATGGTCCTGATACTCCCGCTTATGCTCCATAAACCAGCCGCGCTCATTGTTGAAGCGAATGCCCCACATAAAATCCACGGTCTGCTGTGTATAGCCCTGAAACATGTTCCTCACTCCTCGGTCGTTCTTTTTATTGGAGGTATCATAGCACAATTTCCCGGCCGGCGGCAAGCAAGAAAATGCACCCGCAGGATGTTTCCTGCGGGTGCAGTATTCTTCAGCGGGCGTTATACTGCTCAATGCCCTTGGCCAGCAGCTCCATGGCGCGTTCCATATCCTTTTCCTTCAGCACATAGGCCAGACGGATCTCGTTCTTGCCGCGGCCGGGGGTCTCATAAAAACTCTCGGCAGGGGTGAACATCAGGGTCTCGCCGTTATCTTCAAACTCCTCCAGCATCCAGTACTGGAAGTCCTCGCTGTTGTCGATAGGCAGCTCTGCCATGATGTAGAAAGCGCCCTTGGGGCACTCGCATACCACACCGGGAATCTCCTTGATCTTACGCATGGTGGTATCCCGCCGGCGCTTATACTCCTCGCGGGTGGCCGTAAAGTAATCGGAGCCCACCGTGTAGAGAGCAGCAGAGGCCAGCTGATCAATGGTCGGCACGCACAGGCGGCACTGAGCATACTTCATGGCGTGGAACATCAGCTCCTTATTGCGGGTGAGCAAACAGCCGATGCGGGCACCGCAGGCGGAGAAGCGCTTGGACACCGTATCAATGACCACCACATTATCGGGCGCATCCACAAACTCGCCCAGAGACTGCAGAGGGCCGCCATCATAGACAAACTCGCGGTAGGCCTCATCGCCGATGATGAACAGATTGTGCTCCTTGGCGATATCCACCATCATGCGCATTTCCTCATGGGTCAGCACAGTACCGGTGGGATTGCCGGGGTTGGTGCACATAATGGCACGGGTCCGCTCCGTGATGCCGGACTCGATCAGCTCCCGGTTGGCATAGTGATAACCATCCTTGGCATAAGTAGGCACCGTGCGAATGGTCGCACCCACCGTGTGGACCATGGTACGATAGTTGGAGTAGTAGGGCTCGGGCATCAGGATCTCATCACCCGGCTCCAGAATGCAGTTGATCACGATCTGCAGCGCCTCGGAACCGCCGTTGGTGATGAGGATGTCCTCCTCCTCAAAGGGCATATTCAGATCGGCATAGTACTTCTGAATGGCGCGGACCAGTGCCGGTTCGCCGCGGGCGGGGGCATATTCCAGCACAGGCAGATCGAATCTGCGCACCTCATCAAAAAAGGCCTGCGGGGTCACGATGTCCGGCTGACCGATATTCACATGATAAATCTTCCGTCCCTTTGCCTCTGCCTCCAGGGCCGCCTCATGGAATTTGCGGAAGGGGGAAAATTCGCAGTTTTCAACATTTCGGGAAAATTTCATCATCTTGCTCCTTTATAGATAAAAAACGAGAGAGGCTCTGCAGCCTCTCCCGCTCATTCGACAAATCAGTTCATCTGTTTTCTGCGGGACAGGTTTACCGTACCGTCCTGCATATCTCCCAGGGAATCCAGGCTCTTGCCGGTACCTTCCGCCACACAGCTGATGGCATTCTCTGCCACCATGGTGTGGATGCCGGTACGGGCTTCAATGAGCTTGTCCAAACCATCCACCAGGCTGCCGCCACCGGTCAGCACGATGCCGTTGGTGGAGATATCTGCCACCAGTTCGGGGGGGGTACGCTCCAACACGCTGTGGACTGCCTCCAGGATGCGCTCCACAGGCTCCTCAAAGGCCTCCCGCATCTCTGCGGAGGTAACATGCAGACTTCTGGGCAGGCCGGTCATCAGGCAGCGGCCCTTGATCTCGATAGAGGTTTCCGCCTCCTTGGGGAATACGCAGCCGATCTGGATCTTCATCTGCTCGGCGGTACGTTCGCCGATCAGCAGGCTATGCTTCCGGCGCATATATTTCACAATCGCTTCATTGAACTGGTCGCCGGCCACCTTGATGGAAGCGGATTCCACCACGCCGGAGAGGCTGATCACTGCCACATCGGTGGTTCCGCCGCCGATATCCACGACCATATGGCCCTCGGGTTGGGCAATATCAATACCTGCGCCAATGGCTGCTGCCACAGGTTCCTCAATCAGGAACACACGGCGTGCACCGGCCTGAATGCCTGCATCCACCACAGCACGCTCTTCCACTTCGGTAATGCCGGAGGGCACACAGATAATGACACGGGGCTTGAAGAACTGGAAGCCGCCGGCCACCTTATGGATGAACTCCTTCAGCATCCGCTCCGTCATATCATAGTCGGAAATCACGCCCTCGCGCAGGGGACGGATGGCTACAATGTTGCCGGGGGTACGGCCCAGCATGGCCTGCGCCTCTGCACCGACTTTCAGCAGTTTGCCGCTGTTCTTATCAATTGCCACAACAGAGGGCTCGTTGAGCACAACGCCCTTGCCCTTCACATAAACCAATACCGATGCGGTACCCAGGTCAATACCAATATCCTTTGCCAATGCACACATATCTTACACCTCATCTATCCAGTCGTTTTCCTATAGACTACGGCACAGATGCCGTTTCGTTTCTAACTGCTTATTATACTGATGGATTTTTTATTTTGCAAGCAAAAATCCCGGCTTTTCCGTTTTGTAACCATGAATTCACAGAAATGTAACGAAATCGCCCCTTGCAGTATACACGCGGTGCCAAAAATTATGCATTTTGCGGCACTGCGGCCAGGGTCAGACACAGCACCTGTGCAGCTCCCGCCTCCAGCAGAACTCTGCGGGCCTCTGTCAGGGTCGCTCCTGTGGTGAGGATATCATCCACCAAAAGGAACCGGCGGCCGGCGATCTCAGCACCCTCCCGGATCTCATAGACGCCCAGCACATTGCTCCGCCGCTCCTCCGCGGCCGCCAGGCTGGACTGCGCCGTATTGTTCACCGTTTTGCGCAGAGTCTCCTCTGCTGTAACCTGCCAGATATCACAGATACCGCGGGCCAGATAGAAGGCCTGATCAAAACCTCGCTCCCTCAGCCGTTTCCTGCTGACCGGCACCCAGGTGACGGCATCAAACTCCCCGGCAAAATGTTCCGCGGCACACTGTGCCATCAACTGGGCAAAGCAATCCAGGCCATTGAACTGGCGGGCAAACTTGTAGCGCAGAATAGCCTCCCGTACGGTGCCCTCATAGAAAAGCGGTGCGGCACAGCGGCCAAAGGTCCCCTTATGTACCGCACGGCTGCCGGTATAGGGCAGCTTTTTATTGCACACATCACACAGCAGCGCACCATCGGTCACCGACTGGCAGAAGGGACATTTTCGTGGAAACAGCAGGTCCAGGCTTTTCCGCTTTCCTTTGCTCCAAATGCTCTCCTTATGCATGGTTTACTCCGTCTCTCAGCCGGCGGCGCAGACCGCTGTAGCGTCTGGCGCGGCGATCGTTCTCCGCCATGCGGCCGGGCACCAGATCATCTCCCACCAGAATCAGCATCTCCCGGGCACGGGTCAGCGCCGTATACAGCACCCCCCGCACCATCAGGCTGGGCGCCACCGGCGCCGACAGCAGGATCACTGCCCGGTATTCACTGCCCTGCGCCTTATGCACCGTCACAGCATAGGCCATATCCAACTGACTCAGCATATCCGCTGTGTAGGCCGCAGTCCGGTCATCGAAGCGGATGGTGATCAGCTCGCCGGAGGGATCGATCTGTTCGATGACACCCACATCCCCGTTAAAAATACCGGTTCCAATGGTTCCGTCATCCTTCTCCCACACCACATCGTAATTGTTTTTGGTTTGCATGACACGATCCCCCTCCCGGAAAACCATGTCTCCCCACACCTTCTGGTTTTTCCCCCGGGCAGGCGGATTCAGCGCCGCCTGCAGGGCACGGTTGATCTGTATCGTGCCGGCCTCCCCTTTGCGGGTAGGCGTCAGCACCTGGATCTGATCGGAAGGGATCCCCATCTTCTCCGGTAGGCGTGTCTTGCACAACTCCACCACCGTCTGCACCAGCCGATCGGGGCTGCGGCGGCACAGAAAGAAAAAGTCCCCCTGATTGGCCGCCAGATCCGGACTCTGCCCCAAATTGACCGCATGGGCATTGCGGATAATGGCGGACTCACTGGCCTGCCGGAAAATCTCCCGCAGGGCCACCACCGGAAGCCGCTCGCTGCGGATCATATCCCCAAACACATTGCCCGGCCCCACCGAGGGCAGCTGATCCGCATCGCCCACCAGCACCAGCCGGGTACCGGGGCGCAGGGCAGCCAGCAGTGCCTGCATCAGAGGCAGGTCCACCATGCTCATCTCATCCACGATCACGGCATCTGCCTCCAGCGGGTCCTGCGTCCCCTTGCGGAACACCACCTCGCCGGTCAATTCATTGTAACTCATTCCCAAACAGCGGTGAATGGTCTGCGCCTCCTGTCCGCACAGTTCACTCATCCGCTTGGCTGCACGGCCAGTGGGAGCAAGGAGCAGCACCTCCAGCCCCATTCTCTCAAAGAGAGTCAGAATTCCGCGGGTGGAGGTGGTTTTCCCTGTCCCCGGTCCACCGGTCAGCAAAAGTACTCCCTCCTGTGCTGCCAGAGCCACTGCCTCCCGCTGCTGCGGTGCATAGGATATCTTCTGCTCCTCCTCAATCTGCCGGATCATCCGCTCCGGCAGACTCTTCAGTGGATGGGGAAACTCCGCCAATTCCTGCAGACGGGCAGTCACATAGGTCTCCGCCTCATGCAGGCGTCGCAGGTAACAGGCCTGTACATTGGCCACCTGCTCCTGCACCACCACGCCACGCGCCAGCAGGGCATCCAGGGTAATCTCCACCGCATCCTCGCTCAATCCAATCAACTGTGCGGTGGCCAAAATCAATTTCTCACGGGGCAGGAATACATGCCCGTTGTGGAGATTGTGCTGCAGCTCATAGAGAACGGCCGCCTCCGTCCGGCAATCGCTGTCCCCGTCAAAGCCCATACTGAGGGCGATCTCATCCATGGTGGCAAACTCTACCCCATACCGGTCCCCCGTCAGCAGATAGGGGTTGTCCCGCAGCTGCTGCAGGGCACCGGCACCATAGGTGCGGTACAGCTGCATGGCCAGCGACACCGGCAGATCATACCGGGCCAGAAAGTCCATCACCCGGCGCAGACCGGTCAGTTCCCGGAAGGCTTCGGAGATCTCCATGGCTTTGCGGGCGGTAATCCCCTTGATGGTCTGCAGCTGCTCCGGTTCCTCCTCCAGGACCGCCAGCATCTGCTCCCCGAACTTGTCCACCAGCCGCTGGGCAGTCGCCGGCCCAACGCCCTTGATGATTCCGGAGGACAGGTAGCTGACCAGTTCCTCCTCACTTTCCGGCATCCGTCGCTCCACCAGTTCTGCGGTGACCTGCGGCCCGTAGGTGGGGTGGTTGACCCACATACCTGTAACTGTCAGAGATTCCCCGGGGGCAGCGCAGGGTACGCAGCCCACCACAGTCAGGATCTCCCCCTGATCTGTCAGCAGGCTCAGTACTGTATATCCATTCTCCTCATTCTGGAAAATAATGCTTTGTACGGTACCCTCTACCGTGCAGCGCTCTCCCATGGTTCGTTTCCTTTCTCTTGCATCTTTCCGGCCAGCTCCACCGGTTCGGTCAGTTCAACTCCCGGCAGACTGCGGCACAGTTCCCTTGCCCGTTCCCGGGCCGATGCACTGAGTCCGCAATCCACCAGCCAGATGGGCAGTTCCGGGTTCCAGCGGCTGCGCTGCTCTGCCAGCAGCTGCAGGCGGTATTCCAGATCCTCTGCCTCACGGGCCGCCGGCAGCACCAGCATCAGCGGGATTTCTCTCCGCTGTCGGCTCCACAGCAGCTCTGTCAGCAGCCAAAGGAGGGTCATCAACCCCACGGCCGACAAAAAGGCAATTGCTCCATCCAACACCAGCTGCATAGCACCACCTCCTGAGGCAGTATATGCCTGCCGGATCAATCGGTGTGCTGCACCAGATACTTCTTCAGATACTGTCCCGTATAGGAACGGGATTCCTCCGCCACCATCTCCGGTGTGCCCTCTGCCACGATCTCACCGCCGCCAATACCTCCTTCAGGACCCAGATCAATGATCCAGTCGGCGCATTTGATCACATCCAGATTGTGTTCGATCACCAGCACGGTGTTGCCAGCATCCACCAGACGCTGCAGCACCTCCAGCAGTTTGCGCACATCATCGGCATGCAGACCGGTGGTGGGCTCGTCCAGAATATACATGGTGCGTCCCGTAGCACGGCGGCTCAGTTCCGTAGCCAGCTTCACCCGCTGGGCTTCACCGCCGGACAGAGTGGTGGAGGACTGACCCAGCTTCACATAGCCCAGACCCACATCACACAGGGTCTGCAGCTTCTCGGCGATCTTGGGTACCGGCGCAAAGAAGGCCAGCGCCTCCTCCGCCGTCATCTCCAGCACATCAGCAATATTCTTGCCCTTATAGCGGACCTCCAGGGTCTCCCGGTTATACCGCTTGCCGCGACACACCTCGCAAGGCACATACACATCTGCCAAAAAGTGCATCTCGATTTTCAGCAAACCGTCACCGGCGCAGGCTTCGCAGCGGCCGCCCTTGGTATTAAAGGAAAATCGGCCCGGATTATAGCCCCGGCTCTTGGCCTCCTGGGTGGAGGCAAAGAGATTGCGGATCTCATTGAACAGATTGGTGTATGTGGCCGGATTGGAGCGCGGCGTCCGCCCGATGGGACTCTGATCGATGCCCACCACCTTGTCCAGATGCTCCAATCCCTCAATTCCATCGAATTTGCCGGGGTGGGCCTTCATGCGGTTCAGTTCCACACCCAGCTTCTTATAGAGGATCTCGTTGACCAGAGAGGACTTACCGCTGCCGGATACACCGGTCACACAGGTAAATGTCCCCAAAGGCACGGAGACATCGATATTTTTCAGATTATTTTCCCGGGCACCCCGTACGGTCAGCCGCTTGCCGCTGCCCACGCGCCGAACGGCGGGTACGGGAATTCGTTTCTTTCCGCTGAGGTACTGGCCTGTCAGGCTGTTGGGATTCTCCATCACCTGTGCCGGTGTACCCGCCGCCACCACTTCACCGCCGTGTGCACCGGCGCCGGGGCCGATATCCACCAGATAGTCGGCGGCCCGCATGGTGTCCTCATCGTGCTCCACCACGATCAGGGTGTTGCCCAGATCCCGCAGACGACGCAGCGTCTGCAGCAGTTTGTCGTTGTCCCGTTGGTGCAGGCCGATGGAGGGCTCATCCAGAATATACAGCACGCCCTTTAGGCTGCTGCCGATCTGGGTGGCCAGG
>SVLV01000038.1 GCA_015067765.1 Oscillospiraceae bacterium
CATTGGCCAACTGCTCCGCCTTCAGGGCTGCCCGCAGCTTCTGATAGCCGCCGTCACTTTTCTTTTTCTTCTCCGCCATCTGCTTCTCCAGCCTTTCCGTGATCACCGTTTACTTTCCCACGGTGATCAGAATATTTCCGTGCAGATCTGTCCGATAGATCTGCGCATCCACCGCCGACAGACGCCGCAGCGCCTCCCGGGTGGGATGTCCGTAACTGTTGTCTCCTACGCTGATCACAGCCGTTTCCGGCTGGATCTGCTGCAAAAATTCCGCATCGGAACTGTACCGAGAGCCGTGGTGGCTCACCAGCAGCACCTCAATATCCGAGAGGTCATAGCGCTGTGCCAGCGCCACCTCCGTCTCGGCGCCCATGTCGCCGGTGATCAGCAGGTCAAATTCCCCTGCCGTGCAGTGGTAGGTCAGGCCCATCTCATTCAGATCTCCTTTGCCCAGAGGCATATAGATCTGTACCTGGGCATCACCCAGCGCCACTTTCCGGTCCTTCTGTACCAGCACCACTTCCGCGCCCTTCCCCCGGGCCAACTCCATCAGCTCCTCCCGGACACCGTACTCATCCGCAATATCCGGCAGGTAGACCGTATCCACCTCCACCCGGTCCAGCAGACGCCGGATCCCGTTGGTGTGGTCGGCATGGTAATGGGTCACCGCCAGCGCCTCCAGTTTGGTGTCTCCCATACTGCCCAGCTGCTGCAGCACCCGCTCAGCCGCATCGATATAGTTGTTGCTGCTGCCGCAATCCACCAGCATGGTCTCGCCATCGGAACAGAGCAGCACGCTCTCCCCCTGCCCCACATCCACTGCCACAGCACTCAGCACACCGGTGCGGTAGGTCATGCGGCCCAAATGGACCGTCAAAAGCAGGGTCAGTACTGCCAGTACGCCGGCCACGGCATATTTCCGTCTGCCGGCCCGGGTAAACAGACACAACACCAGCATGCCATAGCAGTAAAGCATCCAAAGGCCCAGATAGGGATTGGTAAAATAGAGGACATGGTCCGGAAGCATAGCCAGCAGATCCGACACCCCCAGCACATACTTTACCAGCAGCCAACAGAGCCATCCGATCCACTGGGCGATGGGCAGCCAAAGGAAACTCAGCAGCGTGGTCAAAAAGCCCCACATGAAGATCCATCCCGCCGCCGGTACTGCCAGCAGATTGCTCAACGGAGAGATGATGGAAAATGTTCCAAAGTAGATCGCCGTCAACGGCACGGTGAAAAACAATACACCCAGCGAGGCCGACAGATTTGCCCAAAGAAACCGCAGGCCCTTCTGCACCCAGCGGTTTGTGGACCGGAAGCGGACCACCAGCCACTGGTTCATCCGGCTGGAGATGGTGCACAGGCCAAAGGTCGCCGCAAAACTCAGCTGCAGGCTGACACTGGCCGATGCAAAGGGGTTGTGCAGCAAAATCACCAGCAGAGCCGCACCCAGTGAAGTGAGTGCATCACTGTCCCGCAGAAAAAGCGGAGCCACCAGCACAAAGGTCTGCATGATACAGGCGCGCACCACCGAGGGAGTCATGCCTACCATGGCCATATAAAAGAGCAGGATACCAATAGACACAGCAGCTGTAATGCGTCTATGCTTTACAGGGATAAGCACCTGCAGAAGACTCACCAGAAAGGCACAATGCAGTCCGGATACCGAGAACAGATGGCTCAGACCCACGGCCCGCAAAATCCCATTTTCCCGATCCGGGATCCCGCTCTCCTCCCCGGTCAGTTCCGCCGTCAGAAATCCGCTGACCGTAGGATCCGACCAGATCTTTGCGATCTGCTCCTGCATGGCACGCAGGGCATACTGCGGGAAAAACAGCAGCTTGCTGCCCTCACTGATCTCCAGTTCTCCCCGGCTATAGAGCAGCGCATAGGCGCCTTTTGCCGTAAAAGTGGTGATCTCATCATCACGGATGCGGGCGGCATTCTGCCAATAGGCTTCCCCACGCAGCACCTGACCCGGCTCCAGCTGCAACAGGGATTCCTCCCCATAATAGACGGCCTTGGCAAAGAAATGGTCCTCCAGCCACAGGGTCACACGAGCTCCGTTCTCCGTTTCCTCCGGCCAATCTGCTACTGTGCCCGCAAAGGGCAATTGCTGGCCGCAGCGATCCACTACCGGCTGCTGCACCACCTGTCGGTAGCCGACAAAGTACAGCAGCGCAGCTGCAAGGGGGATCACCACCAGCCGCAGACGCAGCAGATGGGAGGGCAGCAGGAGCTTTCTCTTCCATGGGAGCCATGTGGCCGCGGCAGCTGCCAACAGGAACAAACCCGCCCAAAGCTGCCAGTTTTCCCACCGCAGCAGGACGGCCAGCAGCGTGCCCAACGAGAAGGACAACGACACCGTTGCCAATATCCGCATGTCGCTCCCTCCCCTCGGATTCATTCGTTTTATTATACCAAAATTTACATCTCCTATCAAGTATCAGCAGGGGCGGAGCAGTCAGCATTTCCCGCATTGACTTCCCCTCTGTTCCGTGGTAAAATTTGGGGTGGAAAACAATGTGCGTTTCCTATCAATGGATTTTACATGAAGGAGAGATTTCTTATGGAAAACAGCAAGATCGCCCTGCTGCGCTGGGAAAGCGGCAAGATTCCTGAGCCTCTGATGCAGCTGGAGACTCTGCCCGGCAACAGCACCAACCTGGATTCCTATCCCTTCCCCGTCCGTCTGGTGGAGGTCAAGGGTGCCAACATGGATACCGTTCTCTTTAACCCCAGCCAGAAGCTGCTGGAGGACATGATCCAGATCTCCAAGGATCTGTATGCCGAAGGCGTCCGTGCCATCACCACCAGCTGCGGTTTTAATGCCATCTTCCAGGAGGCCATGGCTGAGGCTGTGCCCGAGGTCACCTTCACCTCCTCCCTGCTGCAGGTTCCCTTTGCCCAGACCATCGTGGGCAAGAACCGCAAGGTCATGATCCTCACCGCCAACAAGTCCTATCTGAGCGAGGATCATCTGCGCCGTTCCGGTATCACCGACCTGAGCAATGTCATCGTTTACGGTCTGGAGGATTGCACCGAGTGGAGCAAGATGTTCACCGATCCCGATGCCACCATTGATATGGAAGTGGTCACCAAGGAGATCATGGGTGTTGCCCATAAGGCTCTGGAGGAGAACTCCGATATCGGCGCCATCGTGATGGAGTGCACCGACCTGCCTCCCTTCGCCTATCGTATGCGCGAGGAGACCGGCCTTCCCGTGTTCGACTACAACTCCATGGTTGGTCACATGGCTATGGCCCTGAATATGCACAAGCTGTATTAATCGTTACAAACAAAGCGCGCCGGATCAGGATCTGGCGCGCTTTGCCATTGTGATCTTCAATAGGAACAATACAATTCTTTTATGGCGGTTGACTTTTCAACAGGAAGCATTGTACAATTTCCTTATATTTCAATACCGTTTGATTCACACAGAATACAAGGAGGCTATGGTATGGAACAAGCTAAAATCGGTCTGCTGCGCTGGGAAAGCGGTCAGGTCCCCACTTCTCTGATGCAGCTGGAATCTCTGCCCGGCAACAGCACCAACCCCGCATCCTATCCCTTCCCCGTTGAGATGGTACATGTGAAGGGTGCCAATCAGGAGACGGTGGCCATCAACCCCAGTGAGAAGGTCATGAACGACATGATCGATGTCACCAGAGATATGTATGCCCGGGGCATCCGCGCCGTCACCACCAGCTGCGGCTTCAATGCCATCTTCCAGGTGGATATGGCAGATGAGTCCCCCGCTGCCATCTTTACCTCCTCCCTGATGCAGGTCCCCTTTGCCCAGGCCATTGTGGGCAAGAACCGGATCGTTGCTATCATCACCGCCAGCAAGACCAAGCTGAGCGAGGAGCATCTGCGCAAGTCCGGCATCACCGATCTGAGCAATGTGGTGGTCTTCGGCCTGGAAAATGCCACGGAATTCAAGAAGATCTTTGGTGATGAGCCCTGCCAGCTGGAAAAGGTCACCGATGAGGTGCTGGATGTGGCCCTTCAGGCCCTGCGCGAGTATCCCAATATCGGCGCCTTCGTTTTGGAGTGCACCGATCTGCCCCCCTTCTCCTCCCGTATCCGCGAGGAGACTGGCCTGCCCGTCTTTGACTTCAACTCCATGGTGGGCCATGTGGCCATGGCACTGAATGTCCATAAGCTGTATTGATTCTACCCCCTCTATAAGAAAGCTCCGGGAAGAAACTTCTTCCCGGAGTTTTCGCGTTTACCAGATAAAGGGGATCATGCGATAACGGACTTTCTCCTTATATTCCCGATAGCCTGCCAGCTCTTGCTCCAGCACCTGCTCCTCGTTCCGAATCCGTTTTGCAATGATCAGCGGATACACCAGAAACACCACAAAGGAGATCAGGGATCCCAGCACCAGCGGAATCGAGAGAAACAACAGCAGTGTCACACTATACATGGGATGCCGTACGATTCCGTATAGCCCCGTGTCGATCACCTTCTGCCCCTCCTGCACCTCAATGGTACGGGAAAGATAGGTATTTTCCCGCATCACCTCCGCATACAGCAGATATGCCAGCAGGAACATACCGGCAGCCACCCAGGAAACCGGTTTCGGCAGCGGCAGCCACCCGAAACGGAAATCCAATCCAGCCAGCACAAACCCCACCAGAAACATCAAGCCGCTCAGCTTGACCACAAGGCTCTGCTCCCGCTGCTTTTCCTTGGCATTGAGACGGCTGCGCAGCAATTGGGGATTCGCTGCCATCATCACAAGGCCTGCCAGGAACATGGGCACAAAGAGGATCCCCATCAGTAGCCACCCGTTGGGATAGGCAATGGTACCGGCCGGAAGAAAGAGGAGCAAACCCACCAGCAGGACTCCCATCACAAATTTTACAATTGCTTCGACAAACAGTTTCCAGGACATATTCATCCCCCCGATATACGCTTTATTCTTCGCCCTCTCTCCTGCACAGGTAGTTCTTTCTGAATTTGATCACCGCTGACACCAGCAAAACCACCGCAATCACCATCAGCAGCAGTCCACCCCACAGGGTTTCCTTCATCACCGCTGCAGCAACAAACAGAATCAGGCCAATCAATGCCAATACTGCCAGAGAGAGCAGAACAATCAGAATGTAACGCACCCACCTGGGAACTCTTCGGCTCATACTGGCTTCCACACCGAGATCAAAGACGATTTCCAAAATCAGCTCAATGATAAATTCCATCTTTTTGTCCTCTGCATCGAATGATACTTCATAATTTATAACAGAATACCACATTGCGCCGAAATTTTCCACAGATAAAATGAGTAAAATAGCAAAAGAGACATCCTTTTGGATGTCTCTTCTGTGTTGGCGCTACCTATCTTTCCGGGTCGTCTCCAACCAAGTATTGTCGGCAGAAGCGAGCTTAACTTCCGTGTTCGGAATGGGAACGGGTGGACCCTCGCCCTAATCAGCACCAACTATTCAGGTGTATTGCACCTTCAAAACCGAACAATGTATCTTACATGGATATGAGTAAGGCCTGGATTGCCTGCAAAATATCGTAGGTCAAGCCCTCGGGCTATTAGTACCGGTCAGCTGCATACATTACTGCACTTCCACCTCCGGCCTATCAACCAGATCGTCTTTCTGGG
>SVLV01000039.1 GCA_015067765.1 Oscillospiraceae bacterium
AAGCCCCGTCGCCCTGCCGTCTGCCAGACAGATTTTTACGCAGGGGGCGGTTTCCGCGGACGCCTGGCGATCTGCCACCTCCACCGTCAGCTTGTCTGAAAGAGCTGCCAGTGCCGTCATATATTCCTTTAACTCCTCAGAGACCGGACGGTTGTCCAGGTAGAGCTTCAGTACCAGTGGTTGCTCCATTTTCCCAAAAACCGTGTCCAGTTGCGCTTTCATTTCGGGGGTGAACAGGTCGCCGGAGTCGGTGGGGGCCTCCCTCAGAGGCGTGGTGGTCGCCGCTGCGTCCCCCTTAGGGGAGGGGGAGAGGGGTCGCAGCCCGGTCTTGCGCTGCATGGCTGCGGCATACTTCTCCAACTCGGTGGCGGCCAGCGCGCCGTCGGCGGTGGCGGTGACCACCTGCCGCAGAGGTTTGATGCACACATCGCCTGCCGCGTACAGGCCCTCCACGCTGGTTTTCTGGGCAGTGTCGGTGATGATATAGCCCTGCTCATTCAGCTGGACAAGTCCCTGCACAAGGTCGGTTGCAGGGGTGTATCCGGCAAATACGAATACGCCGAAGGTATCTCCTGCTCCAGCCCTGTACTCCGTCACTTCTCCGGTGGAGGTGTTTTTGTATCGGATATAATCCAGGCCGTTTTCGCCGGCGACCTCCTCCACAGTGGTGTTGGTCAGCACGGTGATTTTTTCGTGATTTCTGGCCTTGTCCGCCACGGAAGCGGCGCAGGAAAAGTCGTCTTTGCGGATCAGAATAGTGACGTGGCGGGCAAATTTGGTGAGAAATACGCTCTCCTCCGCCGCGGCATAGCCGCCACCCACCACAAAGATCTCCTTGCCGGTGAAGAATTCACCGTCGCAGGTGGCGCAGTAGGCGACGCCCCGGCCCTTGTGTTCTTCCTCGCCTTTGAAGCCGACCATTCTGGGGCGAGCGCCTGTGGCCAGCAGGATGCCGAAGCAGGGGAAATCTCCCCGGTCGGTGTGGACGGTTTTCACATCCACATCCAGGGTGAGGGACTGGGCCTCAGTCAACAGAAACTCCGCGCCGAAGCTCTCCGCCTGGCGGCGCATGGTCTCCGTCAGCTCCCGGCCGCTGGTTTTTCCCACGCCGGGGTAGTTGACCACCTCGTGGGTGATGGTGATCTGTCCGCCGAACTGCTCTTTCTCCAGGACCAGTACCCGGTATTTTGCCCGGGCCAGGTAGAGGGCGGCGGTCAGTCCCGCGGGTCCGCCGCCGATGACGATGACATCGTACAGCTTGTCGATATTGACGGTCCCGCCCATTACAGCTGCCCCACCAGGTCCAGACTGGGCTTCAGGGTGTCCGCGCCGGGTTTCCAGTTGGCGGGGCAGACCTGGTCGCCGTGGGTGTGGACAAACTGGCAGGCCTGGACTTTCCGGAACAGTTCCTCCGCGTTGCGGCCCACGTTGCCGGCGGTCACCTCATAGCCCACGATCTTGCCCTCGGGGTTGATGATGAAGGTGCCCCGCTCCGCCAGACCGTCGGATTCGATGAGTACCTCAAAGTCACGGGAGAGCTTGTGGGTGGGATCGGCCAGCATGGGATAGTTGATCTTCTTGATGCGGTCAGAGGCGTCGTGCCAGGCCTTGTGGACAAAGTGGGTGTCGGTGGATACGGCGTAGACCTCGCAGCCGACAGAGCGGAAGTCCTCATATTTGTCCGCCAGATCCTCCAGCTCCGTGGGGCAGACAAAGGTAAAATCGGCGGGGTAGAAGAAGAACACGCTCCACTTGCCCAGGATCTCCTCCTTGGAGATGAACTTAAAGTCGTTTTCGTGGAATGCGTACACCTTGAAGTCAGAGACTTCCTTGTTGATCATAGACATAGCGATTACTCCTTTTTGATTTGATGTGGTTGTCCATCATCTAAATAGAGTGTGTCCGGATCGCCACTAATAATGCACATGGATCAGGATATACTACTCCCAACAGTCAACTTTTCAGGAGGTCAGACCATGGAAAACAGCAACACAGCACCCTATATGAGAGGCTTTGTCCCGTATGCCTTAGCTGCTTTTCTAATTGGAATCGTCGGAGGATTTTCCACGGTGCTGGGACCAGCCTTTGTGCAGGATATCGGTATCGCCTACAACAACACCACCTGGACGGCGCTGGCCCAGGCCATGTCCACGGCAGCCTGCGCGCCCATTCTGGGGAAACTGGGAGATGTGATCGGCCGGCGCACCACTCTGCTGCTGGGCATTGCCGTCTATACGCTGGGCAATGTTCTGTCTGCTTTGGCAAACTCGCTTCTGTTCATGTTGGTGGCCCGGTTTATTGTGGGGATCGGAAGTGCCGCCATCGCGCCGGTGGCTTTGGCCTATATCGTGACAGAGTTCCCTCAAAATGCAGTGGCGAAGGGGTTCTCCTTCTATATGCTCATATCCAGCGCCTCTGTGGTCTTCGGCCCCACTCTGGGCGGACTGATGATCAATTCCTATGGCTGGCAGGTCATGATATGGGTCTGTGTTGCCATCTGCGCTGTTGTTTTCCTGGCCTGTCTGCTCTGCCGCGGCGAGACGGGTGATCGCCGAAAACCGCTGACTGATTTCGACAGCCCCGGTGCCGTGTTGGTGTTGATCTTCTTCAGCCTCGTTCTGTGCGTTCCTTCCTTTGGCCAAAACTTCGGATGGAGCTCGATCGCTTTTCTGGTCATTTTCACCGCTGCTGCCATCTCCTTCACATGCCTCGTTTTTGTTGAAAGGAGAGCAAAGAATCCCATTTTGCCCGGTAGCTTTCTGTTGCGAAAAGCCTTCGTCCTCTCTGTATTAGCATTGTTTCTTACCCAAGGACTGATGCAGGCCAACATGACCAGCGTCATCGTGTTTGTAAATTACACTCAGCCCCAGAATTCTGTCATTTCCGGCTACGCTATTTCCATCATGTATCTGGGGATGTCCATTGGCGCGGTGATACTGGGGCCACTGGCAGACCGCTGGGAACCCAAGTGGGTATTAACTGCATCTCTGACCTTGACAGGGGTCGGCTGTGGGGCCATGCTGCTGTTTTCTGCCGAAACGTCTGTGGCCCTGCTGGCCCTTTCCCTGGGCGTACTCGGCTTTGGCCTGGGCGGAAACGGTACAATTTTTATGAAAGTAGTGCTCTCCGGCTTGCCTGCCGGGCAGGCAGGCGTGGGCACAGGAACCTACGGCCTGTTTCGCGACCTTGCTGCTCCTTTCGGTGTGGCGGTCTTTGTGCCCATGTTTACCAATCAGATTACCAACCTGATCTCGGCTGGGATGGAACAGAAGAACGCGGCAGTCAGTTCCATCAAAATTCTGGCAACCACGGAGATTTTTTGTATTGCTGCGGGGATTGCTATCGTTCTGATGCTGCCAAAAATCCGAAAAACGTAAAGGAGATTCCAGACGAGATTGAAAGATAAGGTCATCCACTGCATCCACCAGAGGAATCGGTCATGCCATACTGGCCTGCGGTGATCGAACAAATAAAGCCACCGCTAAACAGCGGTGGCTGAAAGCGGCAAAAAATATCTCTCGATTGAATCAATGTTTCCAGAGGACACTGTCTTGACACAGACCCCAATAACTCATATTTCAAAGTCTGGTATTTGAAAGGCCAGACAAGGACCCAAGTCGAGTAAATGTTTAAAGAAAACTTAAAAAAGATTGAATACTTTGTATCTATTTTGTAACCAGGATGATATAGATTTTTACCTTGTTACACCATAGAATGATATCCAAGGGATGGAACTTTCTGTCAGTATGTGCGTCTTTCATTAGTATAGGGAGAATTGTTGATATCATTGAGCGATAGACATTGCGTTTCTGGATTGGCAGTGTAGTAAGACCCAAGCAAAATCGGAGGATATACCCATGGGAAGACAGGCGAAAAGGTGGCTTATATTGCTGCTGGTGCTGCAAGTGCTGGTGGGAATAACTGGGTGCGGAGATAAAGCGGATGAGCAGATATTTTCCGGCACGGTCTATGTTCCGGAATTTTTGGAATTTGATATCAGTGAGTTGGGAATTGAGTACATCAACACCGGCTGCTGCGATGGAGAAAATGTGTACATTCTGGCGGATGCCAGTTTTGAAATAGAGGAGAAGGATCCTGTCACCGGGGAGACCTATACCAACTATGAGTACCGGACAACGATTTTTCGGTTTTCCCTGGATGGCGGTGAGGCTGTAGAACTGGAGAATTTCGCCCCTGCGTCTGAAAGTGAGGAGACACCGGCAGATCGGGAGAGCTATTCCTATATTGAAAGTCTCAGCATTGGAACGGACGGTACACTGTGGGTGACGGAATCCACCGAGGAGTATATTTACGATGTGCCGGAGGATTTTGATCCGGAGAATGATTACCTCTGGAATTACGAGATGATCGATAACCGCCGTACGCAGCTGCGCCGCCAGCTGGATTCCACGGGAAAGGAGATTGCCCGGGTAGATTCAGGCGGACTGCAGGAGGTTGTGCTGGGCGACGCAGATGGCTATATCGGTAACTCTATTATTGACAACAACGGCAATTACTATGTTTTTGTTGAGACTTATAACGAGAACAGTTACGAGACAAAAATTGTTGTATTGGATTCCGAGCAGGAGGCCCTTTTCGAGATCAAGGAAAACGATCTCTGGGGACAGATGGTATTGCTGTCCGACGGCACTGTGGCGATGAGCCGATATATTTACGATCAGTTTGCCGGAACTGGAGAGCAGGTGCTGCAGACCATTGATCTGGAGGAAAAAACCTGGGGAGTGGAGTACACACTGCCCGCCAATGTTGGTAATATTTATACCGGCGGCGGAGACTATCTGTTCTACTACGATAACGGGGACTCACTCTATGGGTATGATGGGGAAACAGAGGAGGGAAAGCGCCTCCTCTCCTGGAGCTCCGCAGATATCAATGTTAATAACCTGTGTTTTTTCACTTTCCTGGAGGATGGCCGGGTGGCTGCCATGACTCGAAGTTGGGGAGAGAACGGCATGGAGGCGGAACTGGCGATCCTGACGGAAACCGATGCCTCTGTTCTGGCAGATAAAACAATTTTGACCTATGCCACGATGTATCTGGATTATGAGACTCGGGAAAGGATCATTGATTTCAACAAGTCCCAGAATGCGTGCCGTATCGAGATCCGGGACTATGCCGAGTTCAATACAGCAGACGACTATACGGCGGGTCTGACCAAGCTGAATACGGAGATCATTGCCGGGCAGGTGCCGGAT
>SVLV01000040.1 GCA_015067765.1 Oscillospiraceae bacterium
GAAAAGGAGAACCATTATGATCAAGCATATCGTTATGTGGAAGTTCCGGCCCGGTACAGAGAGGGAGATGCAGGAATTTCTTGACGGACTGAAGGGACTCTACGGTGTGATTCCTCAGATCCGGGAGCAGCAGGTGGGCATCAACTGTGTCGACGGCAACTACGATGCGGTGCTCATCTCTCTGTTTGACTCTCTGGCTGATCTGGAAACATATAAAAAGGACCCGCGCCATGTGGCGGTGTCCGCACTATGCAAGGCCATCCGTACCGACCGGGTGGCGGTGGATTTTGAGGTGTGATTATGGCAGCAAGATTTGATTGTTTCAGTTTGACCGATATGGTGGCGAAGCCCGAGGATACGATCCGTCTGTGTTCTCTGACCATGGCGGATGGGCAGCGGGTGCGGGGCTATCGGGGGGATTATTTCCGCCTGACCATGGGTGACGCCATAAGCGTGGTGCGCATGATGCTCGATATCGAGACCGGCGATGAGCAGCTTCTGGGTATCGACACTCATGCCCGCAGCCAGTGTGTGTGGGACTGCCATGTGGTACGGGATCTGACGCCGGAGGGTGCGGACGAGATGAGCCGCCGCCTGTTGGTGGGTGTGGATGGCTGTGACCATGTGGCTACGGTGGATGTGCTGTGCGCCCAGGTGCTGCCCCGCCTGGAGGTGGGTGACCGTCTGCGGCTGAATATGGCGGCTTTTCCTTACCGCGTGGCGTACAGTGAGGGCACCTGCAATCCTGTGATCGATTCGCAGGAGGGCGGCGTACTGCTGGAGGGCGTGGTGAAGGATGCCAAGGTGGGGGAGACCTATCTGGGCATGGAGCCTCTGACCAAGTTTGTCAGCGTCACCGTCTCCACCAGCATGGGCGATGTGGAGCTGTGCCACAGCTTTGATATGGTGGCGGAAGCCCAGAAGGATCTGGTGAAGGTGGGCTCTGTGGTCAGCGCTTACTGTGCGCTCTCCGGTGATGCGGCGGTGGGTGAGTATGCTGCGGGTATCGTCTATGGCGAGGAGCAGGATCTGAAGCTGCTGCAGGATGTATTTGCCCACGGCAGCGCGGGCCGCGTGGGCGCTATTACCCACAGCGATGCCGCCTTTACTTTCCTGGCCAACCGGCAGGAGGGGCTGGATATGGCCATGAGCCTGCTGATGGTGGTGTGCGAGGATCTGACAGCCGCCGGACTGAATACCGCGGTTCTGGGCCGCATCATTGGTGTGGATCAAACGGGAGAGAATCCCCCTACCTATATCCCCGGCAAGCGGTGCCTGCTGCTGGGGGATAAGAAGGGCAACTTTGCCTTCATCTGCTACTTGCAGACCGACAGTCTGGGCCGCATCAAGGAACTGGTCATCACCAACGACAGCCGCTACGATGTGGAGCCTGACAAATAATTGGCCTTTTGATTACAACAACGCCGTCCCGGAGTTTTTCCGGGACGGCGTTTTGTGTCGGATCAAAGTGTCTGCCAGGGATCTCCCTCCTGAGGCGGGATGGTGCCGCCGTAGGGAATGCGGCCCACGCGCCGCTGGCCCTCCTCGAAATAGGCCAGCTCAGACAGGATCATATAGGGCAGCAGCCAGATCTGCAGGATGTCAAAGGTCAATGTGCTGACCAGAATCCAGCCAATAAAGCTGAGATCCAGCGCGAAGAGTTTCCCTTTCAGTCCGCGGGTCTGCATACAGCTGAGATGGATGGCATCGCTGGCAGAGAGCCGGTCATCGATCAGAATATTATAAATGGCGAAGCGGTAACGGTAGACCGCCACAAAGCCGGGAATGAAAAAGAGCAGGCTCCACAGGAAAACCCTGACTGCAATCAGAATGTTGCACCAGATCAGCTTGCCTGCCAGACCCAAACCGTCCAGAAGAGTTTCGTAAGAGCTATTGAACCGCTGGCGAATCTCCATACAGTAGAGGTAAAAGCCACCGTTGAGAATCATCGTAAACAACCCAACGAGAATCCCGAAAAAGTCCCCCCAATTTCCATTGTACATATGGGTCGTCGGGATTTGCTTCATCATGTCATAGTAGGTGTCCGAGTAGGGAACGCCATCCGTCAGCCTTCCGATGATCTCGGCATAGGCTTTAGCATAGCTGTAAAAGAGGTTTCCGTGTCCCACCAGATCTTCCAACCGGCCCAGAACGAAGGAGATCACCAGAACGATGGCTGCTGCCACGACTGGCGCATAGTGGTAGTCCCGGATCATCTGTTTGGCCTCTTTTTTTATCGTTTTCCGGTCGATCATGCCCTTTCCTCCTTGAATAAAATATGAAATCAATTTTTTTGTTTTATGATACCAGAGTATAACCGGAAATGCAAGATATCCAAAACAGGCATAACGTTATAAATTTAACGATGCATTGTTAAAAAATGAACAAAATGAGCCCAAAAAATAATGAAAAATTGAAAAAATGTCTGGACAGAGAACAAAGATGGGAGTATAGTATACTCTACCAGTTTACAGGTTTTGACAGACTAATGAAGAAAAGACGAGGTGAGGGAAATGGCACAGCCCTTTTTCGGCGGTATCCACCCCAACAGCAGGAAATCCGCTACGAATAAAAAGCCCATCGAGATACTTCCTCCCCCCGAGCAGGTCGTGATCCCTATGTCCATGCATATCGGAGCACCCTGTACGCCCTGTGTGGCGGTGGGGGATCAGGTGACGGTGGGGCAGAAAGTGGGAGAGACGGTTGCGTTTGTTTCTTCCCCCATCCACGCCAGTGTGTCCGGTAAGGTTGTTGCAGTGGAGCCCCGGCCCCATTTCAGCGGCGTGCCGGTAATGAGCGTTGTGATCGCCAATGACTATAACGATACGGTCTGTCCGGATATTCAGCCGGTGGAAAAGCCCGAGGAGCTGACGGCGGAGCAGTTGGTAGAGATCGTCAAAAATGCAGGCATCGTCGGTATGGGTGGCGCCACCTTCCCCACACATATCAAGATCAGCTCCAGTTTGGGCAAGGTAGACACCGTTATCATCAATGCCTCGGAGTGTGAGTCCTACATTACCAGCGACCACCGCTACATGATGGAGTTTCCCGAGGAGATCATTGGCGGGGCTTCAATTCTAGCCCGCGCATTCGGTGTGGATCGGGTACATATTGGCATTGAGGACAACAAGCTTAACGCCGCCGAGCTTCTGCAGATGGAGATCGACAAGACAAAAGCTCCCGTCGTGATTGATCTGATGCACACCCGCTACCCCCAGGGCGCGGAAAAGCAGCTGTGCCAGGCCATCACCGGCCGTCAGGTTCCCCCCGGTGCTCTGCCTGCCGCCATTGGGTGCGCGGTGTTCAACGCAGTGACCACGGCTGCTATTTATCGGGCGGTATATACCGGTATGCCTCTGACCCACCGTGTGGTCACGGTGTCCGGTTCCGGCACCAATGAACCCAGAAATCTGTTCTGCCCCATCGGCGCTCCGGTGAAGAATCTGCTGGATGCCTGCGGCGGTGTGAACAAAAAGACGTTCAAGATCATCATGGGCGGCCCCATGATGGGACATGCCCAGTACGATATGGAGGTCCCCATCGGCAAGGGCAGCAACGGTATTCTGGCATTCTGCGAGGATGAGGAGCGGACGTATGAGGATCCGGCATGCATTCGCTGCGGCAAGTGCATGAGTGTGTGCCCCATGAAACTGATGCCTGTATTCATGTACCAATTTGAGCGGACCGGTATGCTGGCAGATCTGGAAAAAGCCAACGTCATGGACTGCATCGAGTGCGGCGCCTGCGCCTATATCTGCCCGGGCCGTCTGCATCTGGTGCAGACCTTCCGTACCGGCAAGCAGAAAATCAACAATGCCCGCGCGAAGGCCAAGGCGGAAGCCGAGGCCAAGGCTGCGAAGGCTGCCAAGGAGGGCTGACCATGGACTATAAAGAATTGAATCTGATCGGCTCGGTGTCCCCCCATATCCGGACCAAGATCGGCACCGGACATATTATGGGCGAGGTGCTGATGGCCATGATCCCGGCCATGGCCTTTGCTGTGTATAATTTTGGATGGCGCGCCCTCTCAGTCACCCTGGTGTCCGCCGTCGGCTGCTGCTTTTTTGAGTGGATGTATCGCCTGTTTTTCAAGAAAAAGAACACCCTGTCTGACCTGAGCGCTGCGGTTACCGGTGTGCTGATCGCCTTTGTCTGCCCGGTGACGGTGCCCTATTGGATCCTTCTGATCGGTGACTTTTTTGCCATCATCGTCGTCAAGCAGCTCTTCGGAGGCATTGGCAAAAACTTCCTGAACCCCGCGCTGGCTGCCCGCGCGTTTATGACGTCCTGGGCGGGGGAGATGAGCACCTGGGTCGGCCCTCGCACCGATGTGCCGCTGACCGGAACCATCGACGCTGTGACCTATCCTACGCCCATGGCCCTTCTCCATGAGGGCAATCTGGATGGTCTGATGCAGATGTACGATCTGCCGGATATGCTGGTGGGCTTCATCGGCGGCTGTGTTGGTGAGGTCAGCGCTCTGATGCTGATTTTCGGCGGCGTGTATCTGATCGGCCGCAAGATCATCACATGGTTCATTCCTGTCAGCTATATCGGCACAGTCGCCGTGCTGACCTTCCTCTTCCCCCGTGGTCACGATCCGCTGACCTGGATGCTCTATCAGCTTCTGGGTGGAGGCTTGATGCTGGGCGCTTTCTTCATGGCTACCGACTATGTTACTTCCCCTGTCAGCCATAAGGGTCAGGTCATTTTTGGTATTGGCTGCGGCCTGCTGACCGTGTTTATCCGTTACTTTGGTTCGTACAGTGAAGGTGTATGCTATGCGATCTTGGTGATGAACCTGACCGTGTGGATGATCGATAAATCCATCAGCCCCTCTCGTTTCGGTGTGGTGAAGGCTCCCAGAGAGAAGAAACCCAAGGAACCTAAGCCCGAGAAGAAGGAGAAAGAGGAGGTGGCGGCAAAATGAGCATGGAAACGACCGCTTCCGTAAAGAGTATGCAGAAGCAGAAGGTCACGCTGGATCCCAAGG
>SVLV01000041.1 GCA_015067765.1 Oscillospiraceae bacterium
CCTTCCGCCGGAACCAAAGGACAGGTCACCGATATGGCCATCCACCTCAAGCGTTTGGAGGTCATCAAAAAGCGCTTGAACAACATCCTGGCCGCCAATACTGGCAAGGATGTAGAAACTGTCACCGCTGACTGTGAGCGTGACAACTTTATGACTGCGGAAGAGGCTGTGGAGTACGGCCTCATCGACAAGGTCATCTATTCCAGATAAGCGAGAGGGGATTTTTGCCCATGAGTGACGAGACAAAAAAGTCCCTGCGCTGTTCCTTCTGCGGAAAGCGGGAGGAGGAGGTGCGGCGGATGCTCCAGGCTCCCGGTGCACGCATCTGTGACCAGTGTGTGCAGCTGTGCATGAGTCTTCTGGAGGATGAGCTGGGTGATTTCGACAGCCAGACCGGCTATGCCGGGGAGATGCCGGAGCATCTGCCCACTCCCAGAGAGATTAAGGAAGTCCTGGATCAGTATGTCATCGGGCAGGAGACTGCCAAGGTGGCGCTGAGCGTGTCCGTCTACAACCACTATAAGCGGATATATTACGGTGGTGGCGAGGATGTGGAGCTGCAGAAGAGCAACATCCTGATGATCGGCCCCACCGGCAGCGGCAAGACCCTCTTTGCCCAGACCCTCGCTCGTATTCTGCAGGTTCCTTTTGCCATTGCAGATGCTACCACTCTCACTGAGGCCGGCTACGTAGGCGACGATGTGGAAAACATCCTCCTCCGTTTGCTCCAGGCCGCCGACTACGATGTGGAGCTGGCTGAGCATGGTATCATCTATGTGGATGAGATCGACAAGATCGCCCGCAAGAGCGAGAACACCTCTATTACCCGCGATGTTTCCGGCGAGGGTGTGCAGCAGGCGCTGCTGAAGATCCTGGAGGGCACTGTGGCCAATGTCCCGCCCCAGGGCGGCCGCAAGCATCCCCATCAGGAATTTATCCAAATCAATACCCGCAACATTCTCTTTATCTGTGGCGGTGCTTTTGATGGCATCGACAAGATCATTGAGCGGCGCACTGACAAGCGCGGTATCGGCTTTGACTCTCAGCTCCAGAGCAAGAAGGAGCGGGATATCGGCCTGATTCTGAAGGAAGTGCAGCCCCACGATCTGCTGAAATTCGGTATTATTCCCGAACTGGTGGGCCGTCTGCCGGTGATCGCTCCTCTGGACTCCCTGAAGCGGGAGGATCTGGTGCGGATTCTGACCGAGCCGAAAAACGCTTTGGTCAAGCAGTACAAGAAGCTGCTGGAGTATGACCAGGTGGAGCTTGATTTTGCAGAGGGCGCGCTGGAGGCCGTGGCAGATAAAGCCATTGAGCGCAATATCGGCGCCCGTGGTCTGCGCGCCGTGATGGAGGGGATCTTAACGAATATCATGTTTGATATTCCCTCCGATCCCAGTGTGAAAAAAGTGACCATTACTCCGGAGTGTGTGCGGGGTGAGCAGGGCCCAGATATCCTTCGTGCCGATGATACGGAGGAGAACAACGGGGCTGCCTGCTGAGTGAATCCAAGGAAGGGGGGCATATCTGCCCCCCCTTTTGTCTTAAAACCCTGACATCCATGGGATGCAGGTGAAAACCCGGATTGTCCGGGGAAAGGAGACCCGAGCAACATGGAAAATACAACATTAAATATGCCGATTCTGGCCCTGCGGGGCCTTACCATATTCCCCAACTGTGTACTTACCTTTGACGTAGAGCGTGAGACATCCATCCGCGCACTGGAGCGTGCCATGGAGTCCGATCAGCGCATCTTCCTGGTGTCCCAAAAGGAGATCGGCGTCAATCGCCCTGAGGAGAAGGATCTCTATCAGGTAGGGACCATTGCTACGATCCGCCAGATCCTCCGTATCAACGAGACTGCTGTCCGTGTGATGACTGAGGGCCAGACCCGCGCGCAACTGCGCCGCCTGTGGCAGACAGAGCCCTATCTGCAGGGCAATGTGGAGCCTATCCGCGAGATTAACGCACGAATTTCTGATTTCCAGTTGGAGGCACTGCTGCGGCAGACCTATGCCAATTTTGCGGAGTATTCCGCTCACGCACCCCGTATCAGCGATGAGCTGGCTGCCGCTGTGATGGATGACCGGGATCCCGGGCATCTGGCGGACTTTATTACCCAGAATATTATGCTGCGCCATCAGGATAAGCAGATCATTCTGGAGGAGATCCGCCCCATTCCCCGTCTGCGGAAGGTCAACGAGCTGTTGGCCCGGGAGGCGGAGGTCCTCTCCTGTGAGCAGGAGCTGGAGGGTAAGATCCGCCAGCAGATGGGCGAGGTACAGCGCGACCATATTATCCGCGAACAGATTCGCCTTCTCCAGAAGGAACTGGGGGAGGATGAGGATAATGAGCTGGTGGAGTACCGTCAGAAGATTGAGGAAAAGCAGCTGAGCGAGGAGATCGAGGCGAAGCTTCTGAAAGAAGTGGATCGTCTGGGTAAGCAGCCCTACTCCAGCGCGGAGGCTTCTGTGATCCGCAATTATCTGGATACTTGTCTGGAGATGCCTTGGGGCGTAGAGACCAAGGAGCGGGCCAGTGTTTACGCCGCCCGCAAGATCTTGGATCGTGACCACTTTGGCCTGGAAAAGGTGAAGGAGCGTATTCTGGAGTTCATTGCTGTCCGCCAGATGAATCCCGATGCCAAGGGGCAGATCATCTGTCTGGTGGGACCTCCCGGTGTGGGTAAGACCTCCATTGCCATCTCTGTGGCGACGGCTCTCAACCGCAAGCTTGCTCGCTTGAGTCTGGGCGGCGTCCGTGATGAAGCGGATATCCGCGGTCATCGTAAGACCTATATCGGTGCTATGCCCGGCCGTATCGTCAATGCTATCAGCCAGAGTGGCAGCATGAATCCTCTCCTTCTGCTGGACGAAATCGATAAGATGGGCAACGACTACCGCGGTGATCCTGCTTCCGCTATGCTGGAGGTACTAGACAGCGAGCAGAACTATGCTTTTCGGGATCACTTCTTGGAGATCCCGCTGGATCTGAGCAAGGTGCTCTTTATCACCACGGCCAATACTACCTCTACCATTCCCAGACCGCTGCTGGATCGCATGGAGGTTATTGAGCTGACCAGTTACACCGATGAGGAGAAGCTGCAAATTGCTCGAAAATACCTGCTGCCCAAGCAGATGCAGGAGCACGGCATCAAAAAGGCTGCCCTGCGTGTCAGTGACGATACCATTCGCGCTGTGATCACCGGTTACACCCGGGAGTCCGGCGTCAGAACGTTGGAGCGCAAAATGGGTGCCATCTGCCGCAAGGCGGCCATACGCCTGGTGACAAAATCTGTAAAGCGTGTAACCGTTACACCCGATGATTTGGAAGACTTCCTCGGCGTTCGGCGCTTTGCGCCTCCGGTGCTGGATAAGGATCCTGTGGGCGTGGTCAATGGTCTTGCCTGGACCGAGTCCGGTGGTGAGCTTCTGGAGGTTGAAGTCAATGTGATGGAGGGCACCGGCAAACTGGAGTTGACGGGCAATCTGGGCGATGTGATGAAGGAATCTGCCCACGCTGCCATCAGTTGCATCCGCAGTCGTGCGGTCCAGCTCGGCATTGACACCGAATTCTATAAGAACCGTGATATCCACATCCACTTTCCCGAGGGCGCTGTGCCAAAGGATGGCCCCTCTGCTGGTGTTGCCATCACTACTGCTGTGGTATCCGCGCTGACGGGCAAGAAGGTGCGCAGCGATGTGGCGATGACCGGAGAGGTGACACTACGCGGCCGTGTGCTGGCCATTGGAGGCTTGAAGGAGAAGACTATGGCCGCCAAGCGCAATGGGATCAAGACTGTTATCATTCCCCGGGAAAACCAGAGAGATCTGGCAGAAATCGATCCCGTTGTGCGGGAAAATCTGCGCTTTGTGGTGGCGGATACGGTGGATACTGTGCTGGCTGAGGCTCTCTGCCGCGAATCGGTGCAGCCTGTCCGGGAGGAAATCGTGGCTTTTATCCCTGCGGAGCAGTTGTCCCAGGACGCAGGCCTTCGTCAGTGATACATAGGGAAATAGGAGGGAACTATGGCTGTCAATTTTAATAAGGCGGAGTTTGTTCTCTCCGCCACGACGCCCAAGGCTTTCGTGCGGGATGAGCTTCCCCAGCTTGCCTTTGCCGGTCGCTCCAACGTGGGGAAAAGCTCGGTGATCAATTCCGTCACCAACCGGAAGAATTTTGCCCGTGTGGGTGCTTCACCCGGAAAGACTACTCAGATAAACTACTTCAAGATCGGTGGCGGTGTGGGATATCTGGTGGACTTGCCCGGCTATGGTTATGCCAAGGTGTCCAAGGCGGAGCGAGACCGCTGGGGGAAGCTGATGGAGGACTATTTTGCCTCTGGCCTCATTACCTGCGGTGTGATGATCGTAGATGCCCGCCATAAGCCTACGGCGGATGATGTGACCATGGCTCAGTGGTTTTTCGATTCCGGCTGCCCGCTGGTGGTGGTGGCTAATAAGCTGGATAAGCTGAAGAAGAGCGAGATCGAGCCGAATCTGACCTGCATCTATGAGACCCTGGAACTGCGGGATGAGGACTTTTTGGTTCCATACTCTGCTGAGAAGGGCATTGGCCGCGACACGCTTCTGGAACTGCTCAGTGCAGTACTGGAAGGAAATCTGGATCAGTTGACAGAAGAAGAGTAAAGGAAAAACACCTGACAGGAACTGCGTTGCTGTCAGGTGTTTTTGATGTAAATTTAGGATTACTTCCAGTCCACCTGGGCGGGATTCCGGGGTGCGGTACGGTGGAATTTCAGATTTGTCTGGCCGATGATGAGGCAGCCACAGAGCTGGTGCTCTTCGGTG
>SVLV01000042.1 GCA_015067765.1 Oscillospiraceae bacterium
AGCGTCAGGAACCGGCTGCGCTTGAAAAAACTTCAAGCGCAAGCTAAAAATTTTTGTCGTGTGCTTGACATACGGGTGCCGGAGGTCGTGGAACCGAATTTTTGGCAGTCCTGCCCGTTCCAGCACCCGGTGCAGCATGTTCAGCACGCTGTCCGGTGAGATTGACCCACCGTTCGGAGAGGGAAATACATACTCGCTATCCCCCACCTTTTTCTTTTGCTCCTTCAGAACTTCTATCGCATCGGGTCCGATGGACACGTTGCGGTAAGAGTTTTTCGTTTTCAAGGGGGCTTCTGCGATCTCACCATCGATTCTGGCCACCTGCCGTTGCACCCGAATGGTTCCGCTAACCATGTCGATGTCCTGCCATTTCAGTCCCAGCAGTTCTCCCCGTCGAAGTCCGGTGGCCAGTTCAATGTAGTACATCTCATACACACCAGTCTCTTTGGCCTCACGCAGGAAGGAGGTCAGCTGCTCCACCGGGAGTGTTCTCATCTCCCTATGCTCTACCCTCGGCAGGGCACAGGCATCTGCCGGATTGGAGGCCAGCAACTTCTGCTCCTTTGCCAGCGTCAATGCGGAGGATATTATCTGGTTGATGTTCCTCACCGTCTTGGCGCTCAGCCCCTTGGGCTGGTTCTTGGACTCGATCCGGTCAATTCGCCCTTCGGTCAGCAGCATCTTATACAGCTTTTGTAAGTCCAGCGATGTGAGTTTGCTCAGCGGGATGCTCCCCACATAGGGTTTGATATGGTTGTTGATATACCCTTGGGTTACAATGGTGTATATAGACGATAACTATTTTGAACATACTTACATGGATAGATTATGCCTACATGCATGACCGCCCCTGGGTGGCAAATCTAAAGGATTTTTATCTGCTTGTCAGAGGGGGCGGGGAAATGGATTTGAAGAATCAGCCGGAATGGGAGCATTCTGCCTACATTTACAATGGCGAACTAGTCTCTCAGGACGCACTCGGAAACATCAATTACGGATATTTCGGAACATTCTGCAATTTTCCCAAGATAGTCCTTATCGCGGCAGGGGGTGTTGCCCAGATTCTATCCCACAAGAAAGTAAATCTTGAGTTTTGGTACACTTTGGCCGATGATCCGAGAGATACCTTTCGGGTTATGCAGGGAATTGACATCTATGACCTATGGCACTAACCCAGGTGCAACTCGTAGTAATACCAATTGTCACAAATCTTTTCAGTGTAGTACCAGTTGAGTGGATTGCCGTACATTCCATCTTCCCGATAACCGTTTTTATATGACGTGGAATTTTCCGAGGATAAGGTGACACCATATATACCGCCTTCATCGTAGAGGGGATTCCTGTGGGTAAACAGATAAACGTCTTCCGAAGAATAATAGTATCCGTAGTTCACCTCAGTATCCCAAGAGCCGGTGCTGGTATAGTAGAAAGCCTGATCGCCGAACGGGGCATCAATTTCAATGGTATCTTTATTTTCCATAACATAGGCTGTGATCTCTTTTTGGATTTTGCTTTGCTCCACATCGGCATACCAGCCTACGATTGAAAATGCTATGATAAAAAGGATTGCAACTATAATAATAGGAAGGGATACCAACAAGAAAAGAAATCCAACTTCTTTGAAATATCGTTTCATCGTATATCACCCATCAATACTATAGTATACCGTACGAACAAAAGCCAATCGATTGCAAAACACCGCCCACCGATCATTTGACCGGTGGGCGGTGTTTCATTACACGGTAATCCCCGCTATGTATTTAACATCTACTTCATGCCCCACGGCAGTACGGTCAGCCCGGGCATATCTCGCAGTTCGTACGGGTGTCATCTTCTTAATATTTTTGGTGGATTTTGTCAAAAACCAATATTATTTCCAAGTATTTACTAAGCTAACTCAAAAATACGGTATAACTCCGTCAACCCAGCCGCCGCAGCATCTGCTCGGGGTTGTCCGCATATTCCAGTGCTGTCTGCCGTGTGATTTGGCCGCTGCGGTACAGATCCAGAATGGACTGATCCATGCTGAGCATCCCCTCTTCCGTTCCGGAGGCAATGGCCCCGGCGATTTGATGGTTCTTGCCGTCCCGAATCATGCTGCGTATGGCACCTGTCATATGCATGATCTCAAAGGCAGGCACTCTGTCTCCGTTCACACCGGGCAGCAGCTGCTGGGACACGATGGTGTGCAGCACCGCGCTAAGCTGGACGCGGATCTGCTCCTGCTGATCGGCGGGGAACGCGTCGATCACCCGGTCAATGGTGTTCACCGCCCCCCTGGTATGCAGAGTGGCCAACAGCAGGTGACCGGTCTCCGCCGCCGTCATGGCGGTGCGAATGGTCTCCAGATCACGCATTTCCCCCAGCTGGATCACATCAGGGGCCTGCCGCAGACAGGCGCGCAGGGCGGACAGGTAATCCTGCGTGTCCACCGCAATCTCCCGCTGGCTGACGATGCTTTTCTGGTTACGGTGGAGAAACTCAATCGGATCTTCCAACGTGATGATATGACAGGCCCTCTGACGGTTGATCCGGTCAATGAGGCAGGCCAGTGTGGTAGACTTTCCGCAGCCCGCCGTTCCCGTGACCAGCACCATGCCGCTGGTCAGATCCGCCAGCGACATGACCTCCTCCGGGATGCCCAGCTGCTGCCAGTCCGGAATGGAAAAGGCCACCACACGGATCACCGCCGCCCAGGAGCCGCGCTGGCGGTAAGTATTCACACGAAAGCGTGCAAGCTTTGCCACAGAGAAGGAAAAATCATCGTCCCCGGTGCGCACAAACTCGTCCATCTCCCGCCCGGCCATAGCGTAGATCTCCCGAATCAACGCCTCGCCCTGGGCAGGCATGACCTTTTCCTCTCCAATGCAAACCAGCTGTCCGTCCAGCTTGATGCTTACCGCCCCACCGGGGACGATAAACAAGTCGGACGCACCCTCCTGCACGGCCCGGGTCAAATAGTCCATCAATCCGGCCACCGCTTATCCCTCCTTCTCCCCGTCCCAGACGGGCATTTTGTCATCGTTTTGCCACAGATCAATACTCTGCGCCTGCCAGCGCAGCACGGTATACTCTGTACCCGTCACCGCCACTTCCACGCACAGCTGCTGTGTCTGTGAGATGGGGCAGGAGAAGCGGTACACACCGTTGTCCTCCTCCACCCCGTCAAGTATCTCTCCGGCTCGAATCTCTGCCAGAATCCCATGGGCCGCGCTGTCGGCCTCGTAGTAGTCGGTCACCGCCTGTCTGGCGCTCTCCCCCAGCCGTCCGTTGGCCTTTACCGTGGCCACCGACAGCAGGGTGAACACCGTCAGACACAGCACGGCGAAAATGGTCAGCAGGGAGCTCGCCCCCACCACCGGGATGCTCAGGTTATTCTTATCCCTCATCCGCCGTCACCTCCTGCCAACTTACCGTCAGTTCGGCCAACAGCTCACCATCACCGGCAACCGTGATCCGGGCCGTGCTCATCAAAGACAGCGTGGGTCGGAAACTGACCATCAGGGCAAACGCCCCCTCCGCGTCGGTCTGCTCCCACTGTTCATTGTAGTGGATGCCCCAGCGCTGCCCTTCCACCCGACCGCCCATGATCTCAGCGGCCGCAGTCAGGTCTCCGCCATTGTTCTGAAGAATAGCCGCCGCGTTCTGGGCCTGCACCAGAGCAAGGTCGCAGTTCCGATTGTGCCGGGAGGTGCTGTCCGCCCAGGCAAAGCCCCGCAGGCAGACCGCCGCCGCCAGCGCGAAGACCAGCAGCATGATGACCTGCTCGATCACAGCAAGGGGTGCTTTGCTCCTCATGGCTGCACCCCCTCTCTCGACTCCAGACACAGGATCAGCTCATGGCAATGCTGCTCCTGCACCAGCTGCACATACAGCAGGCCGTCCCGCTGCTCCAGCTCCAGGCTCTGTACCCTCAGCAGCCGCTCGCCGTCCTCCGGTGCGAAGTCCGCCTGAGCGGCGCAAAACAGCTCCATCAGCCAGCCGTCATGGCAGTAGACCCGTGTCACATACACCTCTTCGCCCACCTGCTCGGTGATGGTCAAGGCATCCACGCCGGCAAAGTCAGTCACCTGCACCGCGTGGGGCGCAGGCGCCTGACGCACCTTGGAGGCCACATACTGCAGTCCCGTCCGGCTGTCATAGGCGCGCTCGTCCCGCCGGGTCAGGCGGCTGTACACCCCCGCCCCGGCAAGCAGAACGCCCAAAACGCTCAAAGCAAAAAGGCCCAGCAGCAAAAAGGCCGCCAGCATCGGGATGGCTTGTCGTCTTTTTTCGTTCATGTTTCCCTTACCAACACTGTAATATCAGGCATCAAATTGCTTGCGAAGGCTTCATAGAATACCGCATAGTGCTCCCGGTCGATTTGGATCCCGCTCTGGGCTACCAGTTCGTCCAGCGTGGCGGGGTATTCACCCCTGCTGGCATAGCCGGCCACCGCGGCCCGGCGCAAACTCTGCTCCAGCTGCAGTCGCCCCTGTTCCCGCTGACCTGCGTCCAGTTCATTCACCGCTGTAAAAAACCACAGCAGCACAGCCAGAAGCGCGATCGGGATCAGCACTGCGGAGAAGCTTCTTCGTGCGTTTCTCATAGTCTCACCCGATCCCCGTCATGATGTGCATCAGCGGCAGCATTACCGACAGCAGGATGATCCCCACCATCACGCAGGTGATCACCACCAGCACCGGCTCCACCCGGGCAA
>SVLV01000014.1 GCA_015067765.1 Oscillospiraceae bacterium
CTATAACCACGAGCGCATCCAGAATAAAACTGGAGTGGCGCCGCTGACGCTGCGCCACTCTGCATAAACTAAATATTTCCTACATAGGTGCTTTTTTGTGCTGTCCGCACAAATTGGGGCAGTTCACTTTCCCCTCGCTTTTTGGTATGATATCAGTTTTCCAGTGCCAGCTCCGCTGCCCGAAGGGCGTGAATGGCGGTGGTGTCGTAGACGGGGAGGGAGGAGTGTTCCTGCTGAATCAGCATACCGATCTCCGTGCAGCCCAAAATGACGGCCTGAGCGCCCCGGTCCTTCAGCTGGTCAATGACCCGCCGGAACAGCTGGCGGGAATCTTCTCGGATCTGCCCCATACACAGCTGATGAAAGATGATCTCGTTGATGGGTTCAATGTCCTCTTCCTGCGGGATCATAACCTCAAAACCACGGTCGATCAGCCGCTGCTTGTAGAAGTCCTGCGTCATGGTGTACTTGGTGCCCAGCAGTGCCACCCGACGGATCCCGTCCCGCTCCAACGCATCAGCAGTGGCATCAGCGATATGGAGCAGAGGAACATGGACCATGGCGGCCACCTGCGGGGCCACCTTGTGCATGGTGTTGGTGCAGATCAAAATGAAATCTGCCCCGGCGGCCTCAAGACCCTGTGCGGCGTGGCCCAGAATTTTTCCGCTCTTCTCCCAGTTGCCGGAGGTCTGGCACTTTTCGATCTCATCGAACTCCACACTGTGGAGGATCAGCTTGGCCGAATGGAGGCCGCCCAAACGGTCCCGCACTGCCTCATTGATGATTTGATAATAGGGAATGGTGCTCTCCCAGCTCATGCCGCCAATCAGTCCGATGGTTTTCATCGCGGTACCTCCCAAACATTGCTGAAAAGATTATACCGCAGCTTTTTGTAAATACAAGAGAGCAAGAAAAAATAGTTGTTTCGCCGACAGGAGCCGACAGAAACCTCTTGTTTTTCCCCCCAATCTGTTGTACCATACAAACAATAGAGACACAGAATACAGAAACTGTACACAGGAGGAATGTTTCATGATTCGAGTAGATTTGACCAACATCCAGTCTGCATTGGGTCTGCCCTATGAGGCTGCTTTGGCCCCCCGGCTGAAGATCGCACATAAACATTTGCAGAATGGCGATGGCGTCGGCGGTGAGTTTACCGGATGGGTGCATCTGCCCAGCCAGTACGATAAAGAGGAGTTTGCCCGCATTCAGGCTGCCGCCAAGAAGATCCAGCAGGATTCTCAGGCCTTGGTGGTGGTGGGTATCGGCGGTTCCTATCTGGGCGCCCGCGGCGTGATTGAGTGCCTGTGCTCCCCCAACTATAATCTGAAAAAGAAGGATACCCCCAATATCTATTTTGTGGGCAACAGCCTGGATTCCGACCACCTGACCGAGGTGATGGAACTGCTGGAGGGTGTGGATTTCTCCGTCAACGTGATCTCCAAGTCCGGCACCACCACAGAGCCCGCCGTGGCCTTCCGCTTCTTCCGTCGTCTGCTGGAGGAGCGCTACGGCAAGGAAGAGGCTGCCCGCCGTACATATGCCACGACGGACCGCGCCCGTGGTGCACTGAAGTCTCTGGCAGATCAGGCCGGATATGAGAGCTTTGTGGTGCCGGATGAGATCGGCGGCCGCTACAGCGTGCTGACGGCTGTGGGTCTGCTGCCCATCGCCGTGGCCGGTGTGGATATTGAGCAGTTGATGGCCGGTGCCGCCTCCATGATGGAGGTCTGCGCACAGGAGGGGACGGAGAATAACCCCGCCTGGCAGTATGCCGGCGCCCGGTATGAGATGTATCGCTCCGGCAAGAAGATCGAGATCCTGGCCGCCTATTCCCCCGCGTTTCGTTTTATGACCGAGTGGTGGAAGCAGCTCTATGGTGAGTCCGAGGGCAAGGAGAACAAGGGCCTGTTCCCCGCCAGCGTGGAATTCACGGCGGATCTGCACTCCATGGGCCAGTATATCCAGCAGGGTGAGCGTCATCTGCTGGAGACGGTGGTGCGTTTTGGCCCCTCCGACTTTGAAAACCCCGTGCCCTTCGAGGAGGAGAACGGTGACGGTCTGAACTTCCTGGCCGGCCGCAGCATGGACTTCATTAAGACCCAGGCCATGGACGGTACACTGCTGGCCCATGTGGAGGGCGGTGTGCCCAACATCATCGTGCAGGCAGATAAGAACAATGCCTTTACGCTGGGTGAGATCATCTACTTCTTTGAATATTCCTGCGGCCTGTCTGGTTATCTGCTGGATGTCAATCCCTTTGATCAGCCCGGTGTGGAGGACTATAAGAAGAACATGTTTGCCCTGCTGGGCAAGCCCGGTTATGAGGAACTGGGTGAGCAGCTGCGTGCCAAGCTGAACCGTTAAAATTTGCCGGAATACGACATTTTGGCATTGCCATTTTAGCGGCGATATGGTATGTTAGGAACAGCAAACTGGATCGCCATTACATCAAAGGAGTGATTTTCTATGGTTAGATTGATTATGGGTGCTGCAGGCGCCGGCAAAACCAAGCAGCTGATTGAGCTGATCAACGGTTCCGTTGCCTCTGAGAACGGTAGTGTTGTCTGCATCGAGCCCGGTAAGGACATGACTTACGACATCAGCCACAGCGTTCGTCTGGTGAATGCTGCGGAGTATGAGGTGGTTTCTTACGACCGTCTGCGCGGTTTCGTCAGCGGTCTGTATGCAGGCAATTATGATATTTCCCATGTGTTTGTGGATAACCTCTGCAAGATCAGCGGCAACACCGATCTGCATGAGGTGGAGAGCTTCCTGACCTGGCTGGAGAAGTTCAGCGAGAAGAATTCTGTGAAGTTCACCGTCACCATCGGTATGGATGAGAGCGTAGCCACCGAGGGTATGCGCAACTACCTGTAAGAAACAGGAAAACAGAAAAAACAGCCGGCCTGGGAATACCGGGCCGGTTCTTTTTGGAGGGAAGCATGGAACAGCGGAAGAAGGAACTGCTGCGGGTAGTCAATACGCCGGGAACCTTTGCCGTCAACAACGGGATTCTCTGCACCGATGTGGGTGAGGATTGGGCAGAAGTGGAACTGCAGGCGGGGGAGGACTGCCTGAACCCCATCGGCATTGTCCACGGCGGCTGCATTTTGACCATGATGGATCAGGCCACCGGCTTTTTGGCCAACAGCAGAGAGATTTCCAGCCTGACGCTCAGCTGTCAGGCGAAGTTCCTGCGTCCGACACAGCCGGGGCTGGTGAAAGCCCGGTCCCGGGTGATCCATTGGGGAGAGGACCAGATCCTGCTGCAGGTAGAGGTGAGGGACCGGACGGGAGAGGTTACCGCAGAGGGTACTTATATCTATCAGAGAATGAAGCGTGCCTCCTCCGAAAAAGCATAAAAAAGCGCCCCATGCCGCGGCATGGGGCGCTGTTCTTTTAGCGGTAGAGGGGAGAATCAAAATCCCGCACGATCTCATTGCGCTGGGTATCCTGCACATAGACATCGTTGCCCTCCAAAAAGGCCAGACGCATGGCGAAATCCTTCACCTCTACGATATCATTGCTCTCAAAAAAGGGCATATAGGCATCCTTGCTCTGGGTAGACTTCTTATACATCACCTGAAAACGCACGGTACGGCCTCCTGTCACATAGTGGGGTATTATTCAGTATAGCCCAAGGGCTGATAGAATACAAGGGTAGCTTTTGCCAAAAAAGCAGGAGATATTCTGTGGATTTTTTCGGAAAGAAAATAGGGAAAAAGGCTTTCCCGCGGCGGTCGGGTGATGTATAATGAGTCTTGATTATGAAGTGCGTTTTCGAAGAGGGAGGCGGCTATGAAAATCGGGTTTAACAATGAAAAATATCTGCAGCTGCAGGCGCGCCACATCCGGGAGCGGGTGGGGCAGTTCGGCGGCAAGCTGTATTTGGAGTTTGGCGGCAAACTGTTTGATGATTTCCACGCCTCCCGGGTCCTGCCGGGCTTTGAACCGGACAGTAAGATCCGCATGCTGGCCACCATGAAGGACGAGGTGGAGATCGTGCTGGTGATCAGCGCGGGGGACATCGAGAAGAATAAGATGCGCGGCGATCTGGGCATCAGCTATGATGACGAGGTGCTGCGCCTGCTGGATATTTTCCACGGGATGGATTTCTATGCCAGCTCCGTGGTCATCACACAGTATGCCGGTCAGCCTGGGGCGGATGCCTTTGCCCAGCGGCTGGAGAACCTGGGTGTGCGCTGCTATCGCCATTATCCTATCGCCGGCTACCCCTCGGATGTGGCCCATATTGTCTCTGACGAAGGGCTGGGAAAGAACGATTATATCGAGACCAGCCGCCCCATCGTTGTGATCACCGCACCGGGTCCCGGCAGCGGTAAAATGGCCACCTGCCTGAGCCAGCTGTATCATGAGAACAAGCGAGGCATCCGGGCCGGCTATGCTAAGTATGAGACTTTCCCCATCTGGAATCTGCCCCTGAAGCACCCGGTGAATCTGGCTTATGAGGCCGCCACGGCAGATCTGAAGGATGTCAATATGATCGACCCCTTCCATCTGGAAAAGTACGGGCAGACCACGGTCAACTACAACCGGGATGTGGAAATCTTCCCGGTGCTCAACGCTATGTTTGAGAAGATCCAGGGTGAGTCTCCCTACTACTCTCCCACGGATATGGGTGTAAATATGGCGGGCTTTGCCATTGAGGATGATGAGGCCTGCTGCGAGGCCTCCCGTATGGAGATCCTGCGCCGATATTACACGGCGCTGAAGGATCGGGTCAAGGGCAAGTGCGATGATGAGGTAGTCCGCAAGCTGGAACTGGTGATGAAGCAGGCTTCCGTCAGTGAGGAGCTGTGTCCTGCTATTGCGGCGGCGCTGCAAAAGGCGGAGGAGACCGGTGCACCTGCCGGGGCCATGCAGCTGACAGACGGACGGGTCATCACCGGTAAGACATCGTCCCTGCTGGGTGCTTCCGCGGCCCTGCTGGTGAACACGCTGAAGGCCATGGCCGGCATCGATGCGAAGTTGGATCTGATCCCGGCCTCCGTGATCGCCCCCATCAGCAAGCTGAAGACGGACCATCTGGGTCACCGGAATCCCCGCCTGCATTCCGATGAGGTGCTGATCGCTCTGGCCATCTCGGGCCTGACCAACCCGCTGGCCGCGCTGGTGCAGCAGCAGCTGAGTAATCTGCGGGGCTGCAATGCCCACTTCTCTGTGATCCTGTCGGAGGAGGATGAGCGGCTGTATAAGAGGTTGGGAATCCAGGTCACCTGCGAGCCCAAGTACGAGATCAAGAAGCGCTGCGAAAAATAAGAATGTGTCTATCGCAGAAAACCGACCGTCACAGACGGCCGGTTTTCTGTCCCCATATGATAAAGGAGAAGGATATGCAAACCATTTCAGAATTGTTGGCGCAACAGCTGCAGCAGCCGCTGCAGTATGTGGAGAATGTGATTGCCCTGTTGGATGAGGGGAATACCATCCCCTTCATTGCCCGGTATCGCAAAGAACTGCATGGCAGCATGGATGACACCACCCTGCGCCAGCTGGAGGAGAAACTGGGCTATCTGCGCAATCTGGCAGCCCGGCGGGAGGAGGTCAAAAACGCCATCGCCGGCCAGGGGAAGCTGACGGAGGAACTGGCGGCCGCCATTGATGCTGCCCGCACGCTGGCAGAGGTGGAGGATCTGTACCGCCCCTATAAGCAAAAGCGCCGTACCCGTGCCACCGTGGCCAAGGAGAAGGGACTGGAACCTCTTGCCCTCCTGCTGCTGGAGCAGGGGAGAGATTGTCCTGCTCCGGAGGAGGCTGCCAAGGCATATGTGGACGCGGAGAAAGGCGTAGAGACGGTGGAGGAAGCGCTGCAGGGTGCCGGCGACATTGTGGCAGAGATCCTGTCGGACGATGCCAACATCCGCAAGGTCCTGCGGCAGCTGCTGCAGAAGCAGGGCCGTCTGCGCTCTGTGTCCGCCACGGAGGAGGATACGGTGTACCGTCTGTATTACGATTTTGAGATGCCGATTCCCAAGCTGGCCGGCCACCAGATCCTGGCCATCAACCGGGGTGAGAAGGAGGAGATCCTGAAGGTCTCCGTGCTGCTGGATCGGGACACGGCACTGCCGGCCCTGCGCCGCTGCGTGGTGAAGCCGGGATCTGCCTCTATGGAGTTTATCAAGGCCGTCTGTGAGGACAGCTATGACCGCCTGATTTTCCCCTCTCTGGAGCGGGAGGCCCGTTCGGACCTGACGGATGGCGCCTGTGAGAGTGCCATTGCCACCTTCGCGCTGAATCTGCGGCCTCTTTTGATGCAGCCCCCGGTGAAGGGTCATGTGACCATGGGTCTGGACCCCGGTTATGCCCATGGCTGCAAGGTGGCGGTGATTGACGGCACCGGCAAAGTGCTGGACACGGCTGTAGTATACCCCACCTACGGGCCGCGGCAGAAGCAAGAGGCCATCAGCAAGCTGTCTGTTCTGTGCCGCAAGCACCGGGTGGAACACATCGCCATTGGCAACGGCACCGCCTCCCGGGAGACGGAGCAGATGGCGGTGGAACTGATCCGGGAGCTGGGCGGCAAGGTCAGTTATATGATGGTGAATGAGGCCGGCGCTTCGGTCTATTCGGCCAGCAAGCTGGCTGCAGAGGAGTTTCCGCAGTTTGATGTGAATCTGCGTTCGGCGGTGTCCATCGCCCGACGGATGCAGGATCCGCTGGCGGAACTGGTCAAAATCGATCCCAAGGCTATCGGTGTGGGACAGTATCAGCACGATATGCCCCCCAAGCGGTTGGATGAGACCCTCTCCGGTGTGGTGGAGGACTGCGTCAACGCGGTGGGTGTGGATGTGAACACGGCCTCCGCCAGTCTGCTGAGCCGTGTCTCCGGTTTGACGGCGGCCACCGCAAAGAATGTGGTCAAGTACCGGGAAGAGAACGGTGCCTTTACCGATCGGCGTCAGCTGCTGAAGGTGTCTAAGCTGGGTCCCAAAGCCTTCCAGCAGTGTGCCGGATTTCTGCGGGTGCCGGAGAGCAGCAAGATGCTGGATCATACCGGTGTCCATCCGGAGAGCTACGCGGCGGCAGAGCAGCTGCTGCACCTGTGCGGCTATCAGTTGAAGGATGTGACGGCGGGCCAGCTGCAGCAGCTTCCGGAGCAGGTGAAGGGGATGGGAGAGCAGCAGGTTGCTCAGCAGCTGGGCATCGGTCTGCCCACCCTGCAGGACGTGGTGAAGGAACTCAGCAAGCCCGGTCGGGATGTGCGTGATGACCTGCCCGCCCCCATTCTGCGGACGGATGTGCTGGACATCAAGGATCTGCAGCCCGGCATGGAACTGACCGGCACGGTCCGCAATGTGGTGGATTTCGGTGTGTTTGTGGATATCGGCGTCCATCAGGATGGATTGGTCCACATCTCGCAGGTGTGTGACCGCTTCATCAAGCATCCCTCCCAGGCGGTTTCTGTGGGAGATGTGGTGCAGGTGGTGGTGCTGGAAGTGGATGCGAAAAAGCACCGGATCGGCCTGTCCATGAAGCAGGCAGTCAAAAAGCAGAAATAGAGAACAGGCCCTTCCGCCTTGCGCGGAAGGGCCTGTTTTGCTTGGTAAGGATGGATTACTTCTTCTTTTTGGGACGGTCAAAACGGTAGCCGTGGCCGGTAAAGAGATTCACCCGATTTTCACCTGCCAGCAGGATATCCTCCGTGCCGGCCGGAATATCATAAAAGTCGTGGGCGTAGTTTCTGCTGAACATCTCGTGCAGCGCAAAGATCCGGACGGCCTCCTCCCCAATGGAGAAAGTAACGGTCTGACCGTTTTTGACCTCACCCAGCTTGCGGCAGCGGGTTTTGCGGATCACCACATCGCCGCTGGGATCCTCCGCAAAGATCTGCACCACTGCCAGCATGGCGACCATACTCTTTCTGCGCTGAATCGTCAAATTTCGCATAAATTCACCTCCCGCAGGCAGTATACCACGGAAGAAGGGCATCTGACAAGGTCAGATGCCCAGATACTTTTTTCGCGTGGCCATACCACCCCGGATATGGCGCTGCGCCTTGTTTTCTTCCAGAATTTCCTTCACCTGCAGGTAGAGCCCGTGGTTATACAGGGGCAGCCGCTCAGCCAGATCCTTATGTACGGTGGATTTGCTGATGCCGAATTTTCCGGCGGCAGAGCGAACGGTTCCCCGGTTTTCAATCAGGTAGATGGCAAGCTCTTCGGCCCGCTGTTCCAGATTTTCTTTGATAGCGCACCACTCCCACATTTGTACTTTCCATGTGATATATATGCATGTGTTCCCGGAAAAAGTACGAAAAAACCGCCCTGCAGAGGAATTTCTGCAGGGCGGTTGGAAATGCTGTGGATTATACGGGCCGTGTCAGCAAACGGCTGCGGTGCAAACCGGCTTATGCCCGGAAGGCGGCGATGTCCGCCTTGGCGGCATTCATGAAAATGCAGGTATCGCAGGAGTAGCCGATAAATTTGATGCCCATGTCACGCCATTTGCGGGCCATCTGGGGATGGTCGGCAAAGCAACCCACCTTCACGCCGTAGGCGGCGGCCCGCTCCACCAGCTGGCGGATCAGCTTTTCCACCTCGGGATGCTCGATCTGACCGATAAGGCCCAGCGAGCTGGACAGATCATAGGGGCCGACAAATACGATGTCGATGCCGGGGACGGAGAGCATCTCATCCAGATTCTCCAAAAAGCGTTTGCCCTCGGCCTGAATGATAACCATGGTATCCTGTGCCTGCTGGAAATACTCGCTGCCGGGCACTGCGCTGTAAGCGGCGGAGCGGACGAAACGGTTGGTGCCGCGGTTACCCAGGGGAGAGAACTTGGCGGCGGCAATGGCGGCCTTTACCTGCTCGGGGGTATCCACCTGCGGGATCATCACAGCGCCGGCGCCCACATCCAGGGCACGGTCGATCCAGATGTCGCTGCCGCGGGGGACGCGTACTACCGGCATAACGCCCGCCACATTGGCGGCGCGGATCAAATTCTGCAGCCCTTCGAAGGTGCCGGGGCCGTGCTCCATATCCAGCAGCACAAAATCAAAGCCGGCATATCCGGCGGACTCCACGAAAGCGGGATCACCGGTGATCATGAAGGGACCGAATGCGCCCTGAGGAGAGTCCAAAGCGGTCCGGAAGCGGGCGATGCTGTCCATTGTGGGCATAGACACCTTGTTCATAGCACATAACTCCTTTTGGTTCATTTTCCTCATTATTGGAGAGAAATGGACGCTTGTCAAGAACACAAAAAGAAAATCGGCAAACTGCTGAAAAAATACAGGAAAATTTGGTGTGCCGTGCCAATAATTCCTGCCATAGAGAAGGAGGATGCAGGACAAACTATGGCAGGAGGTGATAGAGTGCGCAAGAAAAGAGATCCGGGACTGCCGGACGACGCAACACCGGATGTCCACGCCTTCTCCGGACCTCCGGAGAATTGCTTTGATCTGATCAATCGGTACGGAACTTATAATGTGCAGGACACCTGTGACACGGAAAATCTGTTTCCGCTGATCGGGCATCGGCTGCCCAGACAGTGGGAGGGGATGGTCCTGGATAAGTACGATCTGGAGCAGGAACAGTAAACATTGCCCCCGACAGTCTCGCAGACCAATCGGGGGCAATGTTTCTTTTCACGATGTAAAAACAGGCGAAATTTTCGGTTAAATGGAAATATTTGGCGAAAAAATGCTTGACTTTGTGGTGGGGTCATGATATAAAACAAATTAAAAAAACGCAAAGATGCAGAATAGTAAGCGGGAAGCCCCTCTCAGAGAAGTGCCGGTTGGTGCAAGGCACAGGGTGGGTGACCGGCCCAACTGGCTGTAGAGTGGCCGCGCTGAATCACAGTAGGTGCGGACGGGATGCTCCCGTTACAGGGCGTGGGAATGGGTGCATTTCCTTGAGAGATCTCCCGGGAGGGAGATAAGAAGAGTGGTACCGCGGGATTCTTTCCGTCTCTTCTGCCAACGGCAGAGGGGGCGGATTGTGCTTTTCAGGCCCCAAAAAAGAGACGGACCAGAAGGGATGCCGTGAAAAACGCGGTGAAATCCGCCGTCAGTGCGGCGGGGATCGTATAGCGGGTCCTGTGGATGCCGGCGGCTCCGAAGTAGACGGCGATGGTATAGAAGGTGGTTTCACTGGCCCCCAGCATGACAGCTGCGGTGCGGCCCAGGTAGGAATCCGGACCATACTGCTGCATCAGATCGCTGCCTGCCGCCAGAGCGCCGGAGCCGCTGAGGGGGCGGATCAGCAGCAGGGATACAGTCTCCGGTGGGATCCCCAACTGCAGCAGCAGCGGGCGGAGCAGGTCGGTCAGGGCATCCATTGCCCCGGAGGCACGAAACATATAGATGGCGGAGAGCAGGGCCACCAAAGCGGGAAAGATCCGCAGAAGGATGGTAAGCCCCTCTCCGGCGCCGGCGGTCAGGGCGCTGTAGACATCTACCTTCCGGCTCAGTGCGTAGAAGGCCACTGCGGCCAGCAGCAGAGGGACGATGACGTCCGTAAGATGGCTCATGCGCGATCCCTCCCGATCAGACTCAATAATTTAGCCATGGTCAGCCCTGCCGTAACCGACAGCAGGGAGGAGAGCCATACGGCAGGAAGAATATCAAAGGGTGCAGAGGCACCCAGTGCGCTGCGCAGCCCCGCCACGGTCGTGGGCAGCAGCTGGATGGAGGCGGTGTTGAGCACCACCAGCCGGCACAGTTCGTCTGTGGCGACACCCTCCGCTCCGCGGGCCATGCGCCGTGCGGCACGGATGCCCAACGGTGTGGCCGCGTTGCCCAGTCCCAGCAGATTGGCGCTGACATTGGCGGAAAGTGCGCTCAGGGTCTCCGGATCCCGGCAGGCCCGGGGAAAGATGCGCCGCAGCAGTGGATGAAACAGGCGGGCAAGTCTGTCTGCCAGTCCGCAGCGGGTCATGACCTCCATGACCCCGCTCCAAAGACACAGGAGCCCGGCCATGGACAGGCATAGCTCCACTGCCGCTGCAGCACCTTCGATCGCTGCCGTGCCCACCGCATCCATAGAGCCGGTGGTCAGGCCAAACACACAGGACAGGACGACCATTCCTGTCCAGACCCAAGCCATTGCCATACGATCACCTCAACCATATATATGCAGGGGTATACGTGGGTTATCCCCTTGGATAGAGGCTGTTTCTACAGAGATGGCCACCGGACAATGAAGAGGAGAAAGAAAGATGAAAGCAATCGGTATTGTACGAAAGATGGATGAGTTGGGCCGCATTGTGCTCCCGGTGGAGCTGCGCCGCACTCTGGATATCGCCGAGCGCGATACGCTGGAGATCTATGTGGAGGGGTCCGCTATCGTCTTGAAGAAGTATCGGCCCACCTGCATTTTCTGCAATGGGAACAAGGACATTCAGGAGTTCCGGGGCAAGAATGTCTGCGGCAAGTGCCGGAAGGAACTGGCTGCGGATGAGTGAGCAGCCTCATGCTTGCATGACAAAACAGAAGCCTGTGCCGCTTGTGCGGCACAGGCTTCTGTGCGTTGTGAGAGTATTATTCCTGTGCCTGCAGCACAGCGTCATACAGGTCATTTTTGTTAAGGCCGGTGTCAGCGGCCACCTGCCGTACGGCATCCTTCATCCGCTGGCCCTGTTCCCGCAGGCGGAGCACCCGCGCAACGCCCTCCTCCATGGTCAGGCCGGCCTCCTCGCAGGGCTGGGCACCCGCCACCACCAGCACATATTCTCCCCGGGGGTCGTGGCTCTGATAGTGCTCCACCGCATCCTGCAGAGTGGTTCGCTGGGTGTCCTCATGGAGTTTGGTCAGCTCACGGCACAGGGCGATGGGACGGTCACCAAAAATCTCCAGCATATCTGCCAGTGTGGCCCGCAGCTTGTGGGGTGCCTCATGGAACACCATGGTGCGTTCCTCTGCGCACAGGCGCTGCAGCTGGCTGCGGCGCTCCTTCTTCTGAGCGGAGAGGAATCCTTCGAAAGTGAAGCGGCCGGTGGGAAGCCCGGATACCGCCAGAGCGGTGATGGCTGCGCAGCAGCCGGGAATGGACTGCACCGTCACATCCTGTTGGGCACACAGGCGCACCAGATCCTCACCGGGATCACTGATAGCGGGAGTGCCGGCATCCGTCACCAGAGCACAGGTCTCGCCGCTGAGCAGGCGATCCAGGATCATCTGTCCGGCGGAGGCGCGGTTGTGCTCATGGTAACTGACCAGAGGCTTGTGGATGTCAAAATGGTTCAGCAGCTTCAGGGATACACGGGTATCCTCGGCGGCGATGAAATCCGCCTCCTGCAGGGTGCGGACGGCGCGAGGGGAGAAGTCCCCCAGATTGCCGATGGGGGTGGCTACCAAATATAAGATGCCGGCCATGATACTTACTCCTTGTTTCGAAAATAGATGGCATTGTATTCCTCAGAGGGCGTCCCCTCCGGGTCCTGCAAAAGCAGCGGAGCCTCCACCGTCAAACCGGGATGGCCGCCCTTTCGGGCTTCCAGCAGCAGAAGGGAAGGGGCGGCGTGGGCCGTGTGCTGCACAAAGCGGAGACGCTTGGGCTCCAGCCGGTACTGGCGCAGGGTTTCCAAAAGCTCTGCCAGCCGTTCGGTGCGGAACACCAGCGCAAACCGACCTCCATAGGTGAGAAGACGGGCAGCGGCGGCGCACAGTTCCTGCAGCGTGCAGGTCGCCTCGCTGCGGGCGGCAGCCCGCGCCGGGTGAGGGGAGCTGACACCGGTTCCCTGCTCGAAATAGGGGGGATTGGAGATCACCAGATCAAAACTGCCGGCCTGGGGCAGCTGTGCGCTGTCCCGCAGATCCGCCTGCAGGCAGGTGACGGAGAGTTCATTCAACTGGGCATTACGGCGGGCCAATTCCACCGCAGCAGACTGCAACTCTACATTGGTGACCAGCAGGGAGGGCTCTCTTGCCAGCAGCAAGAGCCCCAACAGCCCCGTGCCCGCCCCCAGGTCGCAGACCCGCAGACGGGGCTTGAGACGGGGGAAGGCCCCCAAAAGGAAGGAGTCAGTGCCCGGCTGAAAGAGGGTATCATCAAAGAAAAACCGATAGCCGCCCGGCCACAGCTGATCCATCTTTTCCACAGGCACACCCCCTTTCCTCTGTTGAAAACTATTCTACCGAAAAAACGCAGCAGTGGCAAGACAAAAAAGCACCGAGGCACAGGCCTCGGTGCTTTTATGCTCACTATGTAATTAGTCAGCGGGGTTGATAGCGCCATTGGGGCAGGTATCTGCGCAAGAACCGCAGTCCAGGCAAGCACCGGCATCGATGACATACTGGCTGTCACCCATGGAAATAGCACCAACGGGGCAAGCATCTGCGCAAGCGCCGCAGCTAACGCAAGCGGAACTGATCTGATAAGCCATAAGAGCACCTCCATTTAGATTTGGTATGCCTATTGTAACATGAAATCCGAAAAATGCAAGACCTTGCCGTGCGAAAAATGTTGGAAAGAGGATTTTGTTGAGTATCCTCGCTGGATGGATGGCGAGGAAAAAAGATGACAGAGGGAGAAAAGAAGTATATAATATATATTATCTCAAGAGGAAAAGGAGAACCTGCTCATGGAATATACCTACGATTTTTTTAAGACCAGCGCAGACTATGTGCGGGAAAAGATCGGTTTCGAGCCGGAGATCGGCATCATTCTGGGCTCCTCTCTGGGCCCCTTGGCCGATGAGGTGGAGGATCCGGTGGTGATCCCCTATGAGGAGATCCCCAATTTCCTGCGCTCCACCGTGTCCACCCATGCCGGCAAGCTGATCTGCGGTAAGCTGGCAGGCCGCAAGGTGGTTTGCATGTCCGGCCGCTTCCATTACTATGAGGGATATGAATTTGAACAGCTGACGGCCCCGGTGCGGCTGTTTCATCTGCTGGGCTGCCGCGCCTGCATTCTCACCAATGCTGCCGGCGGAGTCAATCTGGACTACAAGCCCGGCGATATTATGCTGATCCGGGATCAGATCGTACTCAACGGCGCCTCTCCGCTGCGGGGAAAGAACCTGCCGGAGTTCGGCCCCCGGTTCTTCGATGTGCAGAAGATGTATACCCCCAGCCTGCGCCAACTGGCGCTGGAGTGCGGTGAGGGCAGCGGACTGACCTTCCATGAGGGCACCTATTTCTATATGACCGGCCCCCACTTTGAGACGCCGGCCGAGATCCGCGCCATCCGCATTCTGGGCGGCGATGCGGTGGGCATGTCCACCGTCACCGAGGCGCTGACGGCGGCTCACTGCGGTATGCCCTGCCTGGCCTTCTCCGTTATCACCAACATGGCGGCCGGCGTACTGGATCAGGCCCTGACGGACGAGGAGGTCAACGAGACCGGTAAGACCGTGTCGGAGCGCCTGTGCCGCTACTTGAAAAAGGTTTTGGAGAGGATGTAATCATGACGATGCGAGCAGACCACGATCTGGCATTCATGCTGCAATACGAAAATGTCTCCTGGTATGAAGCGGGGCAGGTCCGGATTCTGGACCGCCGGGTCTATCCCGGCCGGGTGGAGTTTGTCACCTGCCGCAGCCATCAGGAGGTGGCCCGTGCCCTGACGGATATGGTGACCCAGTCCACCGGCCCTTACACTGCGGCCGGCATGGGCATGGCGCTGGCGGCCTGGGAGTGCCGGGGCAAGACGGCGGCAGAGCAGATGGCCTATCTGCGCGCGGCGGCGGACACCATCAGTAACGCCCGTCCCACCACCGCCGGCCGGATGCGGCTCATCACCGGCGGCTGCCTGGCAGCGGCGGAGCAGTACCTGGCAGAGGGGAAGAGTGATCTGCCCGACCTGCTGCGGGAATTCACGGTGCAGACCAACAACCGCCGCTACGGCAAGGTGGCACAGATCGCCAAATATCTGGTGGATATGTTTCCTGACCACGGCACGGTGATGACCCAGTGCTTTGCCGAGACCATCGTGGGCATGATGCTGCGGGAATGCCGGCAGCGGGGAAAGGAGATCCGTATTTTCTGTCCGGAGACCCGTCCCTATTTCCAGGGTGCTCGCCTGACGGCCACCGTCTGTCGGGACATGGGGTTTGATGTGACAGTCATCACCGACAATATGCCCGCCTATGTGATGCAGCGGGAGAAGGTGGATGTGTTCACCTGCGCCGCCGACGCCATCTGCTGTGACGGTCATGTGGTCAACAAGATCGGTACTCTCCAGATCGGTATTGCCGCCAAGTACATGGGTATCCCCATGTTTGTCACCGGCATCCCCGATGTGGGCCACCCCGACAAGGACTCTGTCCACATCGAGCTGCGGGATCCCGCCTTCACCCTGCAGGCTATGGGGGTGCAGACGGCAGTGGAGGGTGTGAAGGGATATTATCCTGCCTTTGATATGACGCCGCCCAGCCTCATCTCCGGTATTGTGACGGACCTGGGCATCTATTCTCCCTATGATCTGCACCGGTATCTGGCCGAGAGCGATCTGGGGCCCTACGAGATGGTGATCTGATGGAAATGAAGGAAAAAGAGCTGCGCCGCCGGATGGTGGAGATCTGCCGGGAGAGCTTCCGGCAGGGCCTGTTTACCGGTACCAGCGGCAATCTGAGCGTATATCTGGAGGCGGGTGAGATGCTCATCACCCCCACCTCCCTGCGGTATGACCAAATGGAGCCGGAGGACATCGTTCGCTGCGACCTGGAGGGGAAGGTCCTTGCCGGTGCGCGGCAGCCCTCCTCCGAATGGCGGATGCATGCGGAGGTCTATCGGGCCTGCCCGCAGCACAAAGCCCTGTTTCATACCCATTCCCCCTATGCCACGGCTTTCGCGGTGGTGCATCGCTCCATTCCGGCGGTGCTCATTGAGATGCAGCTGTTTTTGGGGGGAGAGATCCCCTGCGCCGCCTATGCCACACCCGGCACCCGGGAGGTGGGTCTCCACGCGGTCACCTGTCTGCAGGAGGGGGCGGGGGCCTGCCTGCTGGCCAACCACGGTGTGCTGGCTGTAGGCGAAGATCTGGAGCAGGCCCGTCTGCGGGCGGAATATGTGGAGGATGCCGCACGGATCTACCACTATGCCGCGGCGCTGGGTGAGCCGGTGACCATCGACCGTTTATAAAGACAAATGGGATAGCTGCGGCTATCCCATTTTTAAAAAAGTGCCTGTTTTGACACAGAGAATACAAATGCCCGTGGTACGATAGGGCCAAAGAAAGGAGGGGTACAGATGGAAAATCGGATTCTCATGGTGGAGGATGAGCCTAAGCTGCGGGAGGTGGTCTGCGACTATTTCCGCAGCAAGGGCGATCAGCCGGTGGAGGCACCGGACGGCGTCCGGGCGTTGGAACTGGCGCAGGAGGAGCACTTTGATGCGGTACTGCTGGATATTATGATGCCGGGACTGGACGGATTTTCCGTGTGCCGCGCCCTGCGCCGGGAGAGCGATGTGCCCATCGTCTTTCTGACTGCCCTCTCCGATGAGGAGGATAAACTGCTGGGCTACGAGCTGGGCGCGGACGATTATGTGACCAAGCCCTTCAGTCTCTCGGTCCTGTATGCCAAAACATCAGCGCTGATCCGCCGCAGCCGCGGCAATCTCCGCTGCGGTGACCGGCTGACGGTAGGGAAGATCACGCTGGAACTCTCCTCTCAGCGGGCCTTTTTGGGTGGGCGGCAGCTGATGCTGACCCCCAAGGAATTTGCCCTGCTGCGCTGCCTGATGCAGAACCGGGATGTGGTCATGAGTCGGGAGCAGCTGCTGGTGAAGTGCTGGGGCTATGACTATGAGGGCGAGTCCCGGGCGGTGGACACCCACATCAAGCGCCTGCGGGAAAAGCTGGGGCCGGAGGCGGAGCGCATCCGGACGGTCATCAAGGCCGGCTACCGATTGGAGGGATCGCCATGAGAAAGAGGAAACCGCCCCAGACACTGGAGGCCGTCACCTTCCGGGTCGGCGCGCTGCTGCTGGCGATCTGGCTGCTGTGCATGACCGCTCTGACGCTGCTGTTGGCCCAGTACCTGTTTGACGATCTGGCCCAAAGTGGACTCAATTATGCAGAGGATGTGGTGCGCAACAGCGGGCTGGAGGAACTTTTCGATGAGACGCCGGATTGGCCGGGTATGGCGGAATCCGGTATCAGCCGGGCCATCGCCGAAACGGGAAGATACATCTCCGTGCCCTACTATCACACCTATCCCGGCATGGAAAAAACCCCCACCGTCTTCGGCAATGTGATCACCCATGATCAATGCGACACCGCGATTGTGGTGATAGACCGTCAGACGGGAAACGTGCTCCGCAGCAGCGGAGATTTCCTCTACTTCAACTATGTGACCGAGGAGGAATGGAAGGCCGGCACGGAGAAGTCCACCGGCCATTGCTGGATCTCCCTGGAGGATCCGCGGTTTGATGGGCTGAAAAAGGACTATCCCATCAGCGGTTATATGGACTATATGGATGTGGAGGCCATCCGGGTCACCGGCTGGTGGGCAGGCTCCCGGTTTGAGCCGGTCTCGCTGGCACTGATGACCTGGGAGGAGTATTACGCAGCGCTGAACCGTGTCGATCCCGATTGGGAGCAAGGAGAGATGGAAGCGGATAGCGCGGCAGACTCTGATTGGGAGGAAGGGTCGACCAGCGATTCCGGTGGCAGCAGCGAACCACCCTACACCCGCAGCCAGTTGGACAGCATGGGAGTGGTAAAGTGGGATGTGCAGCTGGAGGAGACCGCACCGCCCGGCCGGGAACTGGTGACCCTGTACGGATCCTATCCCCGGACCAGCTACTATCAGGAACTGGACCCGGTGACCTATGGCGGACAGACCTACAACAACCTGCGGGATCTGCTGCTGACCAAGGCGGATCGGTTCGGTGCGGGTCGGAACAATATTTATATGGAGGATTCTCAGTTCGATCTCTGGGAGTCGATCATTTTCAGCAGCTGGGGCGCCTGGGAGGAGGGAAACCTCTTTGAGGGCTATACGGTTCTGACCGCCCTGCGGGCCAGTCCGCTGGATCTGGCCATGCGCTTTTTGAAGGAGGCCTATTTCGCCACATTCCTGCTGGCGGTGATTGGCCTGCTGCTGGTGCGCAGGAGCATCCGGAAAAATTTGACGGATCCGCTGCGGGAACTGGTGATGGCCGGAGAGAAAAACTGGCATCCCACCAGTTCGGAGTTTGCCCTCCGCTGGCAGGAGCCCCGGAAGCTGCAGCAACAGTACAAGAAAACCATAGATCAACTGCGGGCCGATAAAAATGAAATCAGCCGCCTGCAGACGGCGCTGGACTATGCCCGGCATGCCGAGCGCAACCGCCGGCAGATGACCTCCCACATTGCCCACGAGCTGAAAACGCCGCTGGCGGTGATCCACAGCTATGCTGAGGGCCTGCAGGAGCATATCGCCGAGGGAAAGCGGGAGAAATATCTGCAGGTGATTCTGTCGGAGGCGGAGCGCACCGATGCCATGGTGCTGGAACTGCTGGACCTCAGCCGGCTGGAGGCCGGTAAGGTGAAGCTGGCGCGGGAGGAGTTTTCTCTTCCGCGGCTGACCCGCAGCATCTTCGAAAAGCTGGAGCGGCCCATGCAGGAAAAGCAGCTGCAGCTGCAGCTTCAACTGCCGGAGGAGTGCACCGTCAACTGGGACGAGGGACGCATCGGACAGGTCATTGAGAATTTTGCCACCAATGCCGTCAAGTACACGCCGGTGGGCGGCAATATTCTGGTGAAGATCGAGACCGATCACCGGGGTACGATCTTTACGGTAGAAAATGACAGTGTCCCCTTCACCAAAGAACAACTGCAGAAGGTGTGGGAGACCTTCTACCGCACCGATGAGGCCCGCTCCGGCGGAGGAACCGGCCTGGGGCTGGCCATTGCCAAGAGCATCGTGGAACTCCACGGCGGCAAATGCGCCGTGCGCAATACCCGGACGGGGGTGGCCTTCTCCTTTACCATCTGAATCCAACGAAAAACCTGTCGGGCCAGGCGGCCCGGCAGGTTTTGCCATGGGGAGAGAATTCCCCTGCAGAACATTTTTAACGACAGGAAAACTTGACATTCTGCTGGGATAAGACTATCCTGTGGAGGAAACCGCCCGCTGCAAGGCAGCCGGGCGCTGTCATTTTTCTGAAGAAGAGGGAACCGCGTTGAAGATTCAGTTATCCGATCATTTTACCTATCAGCACCTGATGCGCTTTAGTCTGCCCTCCATCGTCATGGTGGTGATGGTGTTCCTCTACACCATTGTGGATGGCCTGTTTGTGGCCAATCTGGTCAGCGAAAATGCCTTTGCGGCGGTGAATGTGGCCTCCCCGGGCATCTATATTTTCACCTCCATCGGCCATCTGATCGGCACCGGCGGCAGCGCTGTGGTGGCCCGGACGCTGGGGGAGGGAAAGCGGCAGGATGCCTGTCGTTACTTCACCATGATCACCGTGACCGGTTACCTGCTGGCTGCCCTGCTGGGTGTGTTCGGCTTTTGTATGGTGGAGCATGTGATGCGTCTGGCCGGTGCCAGTCCGGAGATTTGGGAGGAGTGTGTGGAGTACAGCTCCATCCTCTATGCGGGCGTGCCCTTCTGCGTGATGCAAAGTTCCTTCTCCAAGCTGATGGTGGCCATGGAGAAACCCAAGTTCGGCCTGGGGGTCAGCATTGCGGCCGGCGCCACCAATGTGGTGCTGGACTATGTGTTCATCGCCCTGTTTGACTGGGGCGTGGCCGGTGCGGCGTGGGCCACGGTGGCCGGATTCATGGTGGGTGGCTGCATCCCTCTGATTTATGTGCTGACCAGCAAGAAGCTGACGCTGCGGTTTGTCAGGACAAAATGGGAGTGGCGGATCCTGCGGCAGACGGCCTCCTACGGTATCTCCGCCATGTTTACCAACAGTCTGGCCACTTATGTCTGCATGATGGTATTCAATCATCACATCATCCAGCTGGCCGGCGAGACCGGTGCGGCGGCCTATGGAGTGATCACCTATGTGGACTATGTCTTCATTGCGGTGTTCAACGGCTTCTCTCTGGGCGTGGCTCCGGTGATCAGCTACCATTTTGGCGCCCGCAATCAGGGAGAACTGAAGTCCCTGCTGAAAAAGAGCTTTGTGCTGACGGCGGCGCTCTCGGTAGGCTCGGTGCTGCTGGCCCAACTGGGTGCCGGTGCGGCATCGGCGGCCTTTGTCACCAATCCCGAGACCATGCGTCTGTCGGTGGAGGGGATTCGGCTCTACTCCCTGATGTATCTGTTCTGCGGTGTCAGCATCTTCATCACCAACTACTTTGCCGCCGTATCCAACGGGACGGCCTCCTTTGTGCTGGCGGTGCTGCGCACAGCACTACGGATCGCCTTTGTCTACCTGTTGGCCCCCCTCTGGGGCCTGACCGGTGTGTGGCTGTGCGTGGTGTTCGCCGATCTGGTCACTGCAGCGGCTGCCTCCGTTTGGCTGCGCGCCGACCGCAGAAGACCTCTGCTTTCCATGTGAATCTGAAAAATGCCTTCCGCTTCCCGGCGGAGGGTATTTTTTTGCCTGCGGAGGCGTTGTTCACAAATTGTTTTCAAAAAGGTCAAAGAAAGTCAAAATTCACCTCTTGCTTTTTGGAATGCCGGTGCTATACTAAGGTCAAAGAAAGTCAAAGACAAACAGACGAAGGAAACGGGAGGAATGCAATTATGGGTATTACCGATTTGATCGCCGGATTCATTCAGGCAGAACTGGAGGGAGCGGACGGTGTGCTGGAACTGCAGCGCAGCGATCTGGCTCAGCGTTTTGGCTGCGTGCCCAGCCAGATCAACTATGTGATGTCCACCAGATTCTCTCCCGAGCGGGGCTATCTGGTGGAGAGTCGGCGGGGAGGCGGAGGATACATCCGCATTACGCGGGTGCGAATGGACCGCCAGACCCTTTTGATGCATGTGATCAATTCCGTGGGAGAGGAGCTGGATCTGCCCAGTGCACGGGCGATCCTCAGCAATCTGGCGGAGTCCGAGGCATTGGACCCCACACTGGCCAGAAGTTTGCTGGCGGCCCTGTCGGACCGGGCGCTGGCGGCAGCGCCCAGAATGCTGCGGGATCAGCTGCGGGCGGATATCTTCAAGCAGGTATTGATCCATTTGGTTTGATGAGGAAGTAAGGAGGTTACAATGATGAAGTGTGAACATTGTGGTAAGAAGGATGCCAGTTTCTACTATAAGAGCAATATCAACGGCAAGGTGACCCAGCTGCACCTGTGCGCGGACTGCGCCGAAGCGCTGGGCTATACGGACACTCTGCGCAAGACCATGCGCCCCATGCGTCTGTTTGACGATGACTTTTTCACCCGCCCCTTTGGCATGCTGGAGGACATGATGGGTCGTTTCGGCAGCCGGATGCTGACGGAATATCCCGCCCCGGCAGAAACCGGTGCGGAGGAGGATGCGTCCCGGCAGCAGCTGCTGTCGGAGGAGGAGCGTCGGCAGCTGCAGGGCCAGCGGCAGAGAAATGCGCTGGAGCACCAGCTGCAGACGGCGATCCGGGAGGAGCGCTATGAGGATGCGGCCCGGCTGCGGGATGAGATTCGCGGCCTGGCACAGTAAGACAGCCGAAAAACAGATCGGCCACAGAAAGGATGTGTAACAACAGATGATGGAGAATAGATTCAGTCCCCGGGCCGAGGAGGCCCTGCGCCTGGCCCAGGAGGCCGCTGAGGAGATGGGTCACGGCTATGTAGGCAGCGAACACCTGCTGCTGGGTCTGCTGCGGGAAGAGGAAGGCATGGCTCATCGGGTACTGACGGAGTTCGGTCTTACCGATGAGATGCTGCTGTCCGTACTGCGCCGCAGTGTGGGAACCGGATTGACCGGGACGGCCCCGTCTCAGGGATTGACGCCCCGGGCCAAGAGTGCGGTGGAACTGGCCGTGTCGGAGTCCATGCGGGTTTCGGCCGGTTATATCGGCACGGAGCACCTGCTGATGGGCATTCTCCGGGAGGGCAGCAACATGGCCCTGCGGGTCCTGCAGACGCTGGGTGTGGATCCCAAGAAACTCTACAGTGCGCTGGTACAAAAGACCAATGCGGCCCCGCGGCCTGCAGCGGCTACTGCGGCAGCGGCAACGGCCAACCGGGACGAGAAGAAGGGGAAGACCCTGTCCGAATTTACCCGGGATCTGACCGAAGCTGCCCGGATGGGCAAGCTGGACCCGGTGATCGGCCGGGATCAGGAGATCCAGAGGGTGATTCAGATCCTGTCCCGCCGCACCAAGAATAACCCTGTGTTGATCGGCGAGCCCGGTGTGGGCAAGACCGCTATTGCGGAAGGCTTGGCCAGCCGCATTGCGGCTGCTGATGTGCCGGAGGAGCTGCTGGACAAGAAGATCCTGTCGCTGGATCTGTCCGGTATGGTGGCCGGCACCAAGTACCGCGGCGAATTTGAAGAGCGCATCAAGAAGACGCTGGAGGAGGTCCGCAAAGCGGGCAATGTGATCCTCTTTATTGATGAATTGCACACCATCGTGGGAGCGGGTTCCGCTGAGGGTGCCGTGGATGCGGCCAATATCCTCAAGCCCGCCCTGTCCCGAGGTGAGATCCGGGTGGTGGGGGCTACTACTCTCAATGAGTATCGCAAGAATATTGAAAAGGATGCCGCGCTGGAGCGTCGCTTCCAGCCGGTGACGGTGGGAGAGCCCACTCCCGAGGCAGCTTTGGAAATTCTGCGGGGTCTGCGGGATCGGTATGAGGCCCACCACAAGCTGACCATCACCGATGAGGCGCTGGAGGCGGCAGTATCCCTCTCTCAGCGGTACATCAACGACCGCTTCCTGCCGGATAAGGCCATCGACCTGATGGATGAGGCCGCCAGCCAGGTGCGCATGGAGGCGGAGACCGCCTCCCCGGACCTGAAGAGTCTGGAGGAGAAGATTGCCACCCTTCAGCGGGAGAAGGCGGAGGCCATTGCTGCGCAGGACTATGAGAAGGCGGCTCAGCTGCGGGACATCGAGCAGAATTACACCGAGCAGGTGGAGATCGAGCGGGACAACTGGCGCCGCCAGATGGCGGTCAGCCGGGGTACGGTGGATGCCGATGACATCGCCCGCGTAGTGGCCGGCTGGACGGGGATCCCCGTCACCCGTCTGACGGAGGATGAGAGTCAGCGGATGCTGAAACTGGAGGACACCCTCCATGCCCGTGTGGTGGGACAGGATGAGGCGGTCACCGCCGTGGCCAAGGCCATCCGCCGCAGCCGTGTGGGTCTGAAAGATCCCAAGCGGCCCATCGGATCCTTCCTGTTCCTGGGCCCCACCGGCGTGGGTAAGACGGAGCTGTGCAAGACGCTGGCTGAGGCCATGTTCGGGGATGAGAATGCCATGATCCGGGTGGATATGTCCGAGTACATGGAGAAACACACCGTGTCCCGCCTGGTAGGTTCGCCTCCCGGCTATGTGGGTCACGAGGAGGGCGGCCAGCTGACGGAGAAGGTACGCCGCAAGCCCTACTCCGTGGTGCTTTTCGATGAGATTGAGAAGGCCCACGAGGATGTGTGGAACATCCTGCTGCAGATTCTGGAGGATGGTATCGTCACGGATTCTCAGGGTCGCCGGGTGGACTTCAAGAACACCGTCATTGTGATGACCAGCAATGTGGGCGCCCGGAACATCACGGCGGCGGAAAGTGCTCCCATGGGATTTGACGGCGGGGAGAAGGATACCGACGAGGCGGCCCGCTTTGCCCGGATCCGCCAGTCGGTGATGGAGGAGCTGAAGCGCACCTTCCGCCCGGAATTTCTCAACCGTATCGATGAGACCATCGTGTTCCGTCAGCTGACGCAGGAGAATATCACCTGCATCGCCCGCAAGATGCTGCAGGTTACCGCCGGCCGCATGGCACAGCAGGGGATCACCCTGGAGGTGGAGGATGCGGCGCTGGAACTGCTGGCGAAGGACGGCTTTGATCCCCAGTACGGTGCCCGTCCCCTGCGCCGCACGCTGCAAAGTGTGGTGGAGGATGCGGTGGCCGAGCAGATGCTGGAGGGAAAACTGACAGCCGGCGATACGGCCCATGTCCGTCTGCATGAGGGCCGGATTCTGGTGGAGAAGTAAGGAGTTTGTTTCTCCCAAAGAACAGGATCATTCCGCACGGAGAAAGCTCCGCGCGGAATGATCCTGAAGAACTTCCTTACCTCAAACCCATTGCTGATGGAAAATGATTGCGCCGCAACTTCAGGTTGCGCAAAAAAGCAGTGATGGAAAGAAAAAGTAGGTGGAAAATTCCGCAAATTGTGCTACAATAAAGCAAAATAAAGAAAACCTGTGGAATGACGCAGAAAGGAGCACCTATGAATATCAACTGGAATGATCCCGGCTTTGAGGGTTTCCCCAAAGAAAATCCCTTCGCAAAAAAGGAGGGCGCGCCGAAAAAGCCCCGTAAGGCTATCGGCACGCCTCTGACCCGTACCCTGCTGAATCTGGCGGTGACGCTGGTGGTGGGCGCGGTGTATTTCTATGTGGCCCTGCCGGCCATCAACCTGAAGGCTGAGGAGTTCTACGGCTGGATTCTGCTGATGTGCCTGGTGTACTGCGGCATGGCACTGCTGACCTCCGGCTTTCAGGGGACCGGTGCAAAGGGTTACTTTGGCTTTGTGAAAAAGCAGTGCAAGATCCCGGCGATTCTTGTGGCGGCACTGGTGGTGACCTCTTTGGTGGGCAGCCTTCTGTCCTGGGAAGTGATCCGTGCCTCTTCCTACCGTGATCTGCTGACCGTGGAAGATGGCGACTTTGCCGCCGAGGTCAAGGAGATCAGCTATGATCAGATCCCTATGCTGGATGCCGACTCCGCCGAGAAGCTGGGTAACCGCAAACTGGGCGAGCTGGCGGACATGGTCTCCCAGTTTGAGGTGGCTGACGACTATACCCAGATCAACTACAAGGGCCGTCCCGTCCGTGTGACGCCCCTGCGTTACGGCGATCTGATCAAGTGGTTCAACAACCGCGCAGACGGTCTGCCGGCCTATCTGGTGATCGACATGGTGACCCAGAATGTGGAAGTGGTGCGCCTGGAAGAGGGGATCCGTTATACCACGGCGGAGCACTTCAGCCGCAATCTGTACCGCCATCTGCGTTTCCAGTATCCCACCTATATCTTTGATGATCCCGCCTTCGAGATCGACGAGCAGGGCAATCCCTACTGGGTCTGTCCCCGCATTGACAAGACCATCGGCCTCTTCGGCGGTCAGGACATCGTGGGTGCGGTGCTGGTCAATGCCATCACCGGTGAGAGCCAGTACTGTGCAGTGGATGAGGTGCCCGATTGGGTGGACCATGTGTTCACTGCCGAACTGATCATCCAGCAGTATGACTACCACGGCACCTATATCAACGGTTTCCTCAACTCCATCTTCGGTCAGCGGGATGTGACGGTGACCACGGACGGTTACAACTATATCGCCATCGGCAATGACGTGTATATGTATACCGGCATCACCTCTGTGGTCAGCGATGAGTCCAATATCGGCTTTATCCTGTCCAACCAGCGCACCAAGGAGACCCGTTTCTACTCCGTGGCCGGCGCGGAGGAGTACTCTGCCATGGATTCTGCCGAGGGCGAACTGCAGCAGATGAAGTATAAGGCCACTTTCCCGCTGCTGCTGAATATCTCCGAGCAGCCCACCTACTTCATGGCCATGAAGGATGCCGCCGGCCTGGTGAAGTCCTATGCCATGGTCAATGTCAGCCAGTACCAGATCGTGGCCACCGGCGACAGTGTGGCCGAGTGCGAGAGCAATTACCGCGTTCTGTTGGCTCGCAACGGTCTGATCTCCGATGAGGACACCGATGTGGTGGCCGGCGATCAGAAGGAGGTCTCTGGCAAGGTGGCAGATCTGCGCACGGCCGTGATCGACGGCAATACCACCTTCTATCTGATGCTGGATGGCAGCAGTGCCTGGTATTCCGCCGCGGCGAAGGATGTGCCGCAGCTGATCCTTGTCAACCGCGGCGATGCGGTGGAGATGAAGATCGGCGAACAGCTGAAGGGTATCGCCCATCCCATCTATTCCCTTGTGCCGGCTGCCGCAACCAACCCTGCAGCCTGATTGCCTGTTAAAAAATCACCGCCTCCGGGCGGTGATTTTTTTGCTTGAGTGGCAGCTGCGGTGGGGCGGCATAGAATGATAAAAAAGAGGAGGATCCGTTCTATGCCAACCATCTATCTCAGCCCGTCCACCCAGCAGTACAACCCCTATGTGACCGGTGCCGGCAGCGAGGAATACTTCATGAATCTGCTGGCCGATGCCATGGAGCCCTATTTGCTGACCAACGGGATCCAATATGGCCGCAATACACCGGACATGACGGCGGCCAGCTCCATCCGGCAGGCCAACAGCGGCAGCTATGACTTCTATCTGGCGCTGCATTCCAATGCCTCCGGACCGGGCAGCGAGGGGCAGAATCGGGGGATTCTGGCTTTCTACTATCCCACCAGCAGCAATGGCCGCCGCGCAGCGGAGCTCTTTGTGAAAAACCTGAGGACCATCTATCCGCTGCCGGACCGGGTCACTATCCGGGAGACTACGGCATTGGGGGAGGTGCGTCAGCCCCGGATGCCGGCAGTGTTGCTGGAGATCGGCTATCACGACAATCGGGAGGATGCCCTGTGGGTGGAGGAGAATATTGAGCGGATTGCCGGGGAACTGGTGCGCTCCATGACCGAATATTTCGGCCTGCCCTACACGCCGCCAGGCCCGGTGCGGCGGGGTGTCGTGCAGACATCCTCCGGAGGGCCGCTGAACCTTCGGCCCGGCCCGGCACTATCCGGCGCGGTGCTGGCCCGGATTCCGGACGGCACACAGCTGCCGGTATACGGGGAGTATCGGGGATGGCTGGTGGTTCGCTACGCCGGGAAACTGGGGTATGTCAGTGGTCGCTATGTTACCTATATTTAATAAGGAAATGTTATCGTAAGCGGGATTTTCCCTTGACATGAGTTTGTATTGCGTATAAAATTAGAAAGGATTATTATTGGGAGAATAGGGGTATCTTCCGATTATTTTCTGCTTCTGAACGGAGTATCCGTTTTCATACACAAAACTTTATAGGAGGTAGACCCGGATGACTACGATGGGATATATCGTAGCTGTGGCCGCGTTCCTGGTGGCCGCAGTGGTCTTTTTCCTCCTCGGTATTCGCTATCGCAAGAGCGTAGCGGAAAAAGAAATCTCCAGTGCGGAGGAAGAGGCCACCCGTATTATCAACGAGGCCATTAAGAACTCTGAGAATAAGAAGCGGGAAGCGCTTCTGGAAGCCAAAGAAGAGATTTTGAAAAACCGCAGCGACTACGAGAAGGAAGTCAAGGAAGGCCGCGCCAATCTGCAGAAGCAGGAGCGCCGGCTGCAGCAGAAGGAAGAGAACATCGATCATAAGACCGAGGTTCTGGAGAAGAAAGAGGAGGCTCTGGCCGCCAAGCACGCCGCTCTGGATAAGGAGCTGGAGGAAGTGCGGATTGTCAAGCGCAGCCAGACCGAGATGCTGGAGCGGATCTCCGGCTTTACCGCCGATCAGGCCAAGGAGTATCTGATTGCGCAGGTGGAGTCTGAGGTCACCCATGAGACGGCTCTGAAGATCAAGGAGCTGGAAGCCCGCGCTAAGGAAGAGGCCGACAGCCGCGCCCGTGAGATCGTGGCTTCCGCCATTCAGCGCTGTGCCGCAGACCATGTGGCCGAAATCACCGTCAGTGTGGTTCCCCTGCCCAATGACGAGATGAAGGGCCGCATCATCGGCCGTGAGGGCCGCAATATCCGCACCCTGGAGACCTTGACCGGTGCGGATCTGATCATTGACGATACGCCTGAAGCCATTACGGTCTCCTGCTTTGAGCCTGTCCGCCGCGAGATCGCCCGTCTGGCTCTGGAGAAGCTGATTGCCGATGGCCGTATCCATCCCACCCACATCGAGGAGATGGTGGAGAAGGCCCGCCGCGAGGTGGATGCCGTCATCCGCTCCGAGGGTGAGCGCGCCGTGCTGGAGACCGGTATCCGCGGTCTGCATCCCGAGCTGCAGAAGCTGCTGGGCCGCCTGCACTACCGCACCAGCTATGGTCAGAATGTGCTGCAGCACTCCATTGAGGTGTCCCACATTGCGGGCCTGATGGCCGCTGAACTGGGCGCCGATGTCCATGCCGCCAAGCGCGCAGGTCTGCTGCACGATCTGGGCAAGGCCATTGACCATGAGATGGAAGGTACCCATGTGGCGCTGGGCGTGGAGTTCTGCCGCAAGTACAAGGAGAAGGAAGAGATCATCCATGCCATCCAGGCACACCACGGCGATGTGGAGTGCAAGACGCTGGTGGCCTGCCTGGTTCAGGCAGCCGATGCCATTTCCGCTGCACGCCCCGGTGCCCGCCGCGAGAATCTGGAGAACTACATCAAGCGTCTGGAGAAGCTGGAAGAGATCACCGGCACCTATCCCGGTGTGGATAAGAGCTATGCCATCCAGGCCGGCCGCGAGGTCCGCGTGATGGTCAAGCCCGAGCAGGTGTCCGAGGATCAGATGGTGATCCTGGCCCGTGAGCTGGCCAAGCGCATTGAGGATGAGCTGGAGTATCCCGGCCAGATCAAGGTTCACGTGCTGCGTGAGACCAAGGTCGTGGATTACGCCAAATAAGTGTTCCGCCGGAGCGGCGTGCTGTTGGCACGCCGCTCTTTTCCCATATAGCAGAGGAGGGATTCAACTATGGAATATCATATTCTGGCCATCGGCGATGTGACCAGCGAAACCGGTGTGCAACATATGGCGCGCCATCTGCGCACCCTGAAGAAGCTGCGCAGTATCGATTTCGTAGTGGTCAACGGGGAGAATGTATCCGGCGTGGGTCTGACTCCCCAGCAGGCGGAGGATCTGTTTGCTGCCGGTGCCGATGTGATCACCCTGGGCAACCACACCTGGGGCAAAATGCAGATCGCTGACTATTTGGAGGAGTGTCCCTACATTCTGCGGCCCGCCAATTATACGGGCCGGGCGCCCGGCCGGGGCTGGGGGATCTATGAGTGCGGAAGAGTGCGCATCGGTGTGATGAATCTGATCGGCCGCTGCGATCTGGACTTCCATGCCGAGAATCCCTTCACTACGGCAGACCGTCTGCTGAGTGGGGCGGACAAGCCCGATTTTGTGCTGGTGGATTTCCATGCCGAGGCCACCAGTGAGAAACTGGCCATGGCCTATTATCTGGATGGCCGGGTCAGCGCCCTGTGGGGCACCCATACCCATGTGCCCACCGCGGACGAGGAGGTATTCCCCAAAGGAACCGGTTATATCACGGATCTGGGCATGACCGGCCCGGTCCGGTCTGTACTGGGGATTCGTCCGGAACAGTCGGTGGAAACCTTTTTGGGTGGTCTGCCGGGTCGTTACCGGGCAGCAGAGGGACCCTGTAAGCTGCAGGGTGCCATTTTTACACTGGAAAGTGACACCGGGCTGTGTACCGGTGTGGAACGGATCGATATTCGATAACGCAGGAGGATACAAGTCATGTCTGTCGAAAAAGTGAGAGCCTATCTGGAACCCTTCGGTGTGGCGGACCGGATGCGGGAGTTTGAGATTTCCAGCGCCACGGTGGAGCTGGCGGCCATTGCCGTGGGTGTGGAGGGTGCCCGGATCGCCAAGACCCTCAGCTTCAAGGTGGGAGAGGATCCCATTTTGATTGTTGCTGCCGGTGATGCCAAGATCGACAACAGCAAATATAAGCATTTCTATGGCGCGAAGGCCAAGATGCTGACCCACGAGGAGGCGGTGGAGCGCACCGGCCATGCGGTGGGCGGCGTGTGCCCCTTCGCTCTGCCGAAGGATGTGAAGACCTATCTGGATGTGTCCCTGCAGCGGTTTGAGACGGTGTTTCCCGCTGTGGGCAGCGATGCCAGCGCCATTGAACTGACCTGCCAGGAACTGGAGCGCTGCTGCGGCAGCAACTTCGTGGCATGGGTGGATGTGTGCAAGGGCTGGCAGGAAGAGGCTTGATATGGTAAGAGTGCTGCATGCGGCGGACTTCCATCTGGACAGCGCGTTTCGCGCCCTGCCGGAGGAGAAGGCCCGTCAGCGCCGCCGGGAGAGCCGACAGCTGGTGGAGCGGATGGTGGACTACGCCAACGACCACGATGTGCAGCTTCTGCTGCTGGCCGGCGACCTCTTTGATTCGGCGGATATCTATAGTCAAACGGGGCGGGAACTGGCCACAGTGCTGAAGCGCTTTGCCGGTCACACGGTGATTGCCCCCGGCAATCACGACTGCTATTCCGCCTCCAGTCCCTATGCCCTGCTGGATTGGCCGGAGAATGTGCATATTTTCCGAGGCGAGTCATTGGAGCGACTGGATTTTCCTCAGTATAACTGTAGTGTCTGGGGAGCGGCTTTTGTCGAGCCGGAGTGTCATGTGGATCTGTCCGGCTGGCAGGCTCCGGAGGATGGCAATGTCCATCTGATGGTGCTGCACGGAGATTTGAGCAGCGGCGAGGGCAATTACCGACCCATCACCCCGGCGCAAATCGCCGGTACGGGGCTGGACTATCTGGCGCTGGGTCATGTGCACAGCTGCAGCGGTCTGCTGCAGGCGGGGCGGACGGTATACGCCTATCCCGGCTGCCCGGAGGGCCGCGGCTTTGATGAGCTGGGGGAGAAGGGTTTTCTCACGGGAACGGTGGGTCGCGGCGCAGTCCGGCTGGATTTTGTCCCGTTTGCCCGGCGCCGCTATCAGGTGTTTTCTGTGGATGTGTCCGAAGGGGATGCGGAGGAGCTGATCCGCCGCAGCCTGCCCATGGGCAGCCAGGAGGATATCTGCCGGGTGCTGCTGACCGGTGAGCGGGAGGCCCCTGTTCCGCTGGAGCGGCTGACCCGCCAGCTGGCGGATTGCTGCTATCACCTGGAATTGCGGGACAAGACCCGCCCTCGGGAGGATCTGTGGCAGCGGCAGGAGGAGGATTCCCTGCGGGGTTTGTTCCTGAGGAATCTGAAAGAGCAGATGGAGGGTTGTTCGGAGGAGGAGCGGCAGCGGTTGATTGAGGCAGCCCGCTTCGGCCTGGCGGCTCTGGACAATCGGGAGTTATAATATGGGATCGAAACAAATTTTGATGATCGGTACCGGCGGCACCATCGCCTCGGAGATGAGCGGCACGGGCCTGACTCCGGAACTGACCAGCCGTCAGCTGCTGGAGGCGGTGCCCAAGATCGGTCAGCTGTGTCAGGTGGACTGTGTGCAGCTGTTCAGTTTGGACAGCACCAATGTGCGGCCGGAGCACTGGCTGCAGATGGCCCGGACCATCCGGGAAAACTATGATCGGTATGACGGTTTCGTCATTAGCCACGGCACAGATACCATGGCCTATACGGCAGCAGCCCTCAGCTATCTGATCCAGAACAGTCCTAAACCCATTGTGTTGACCGGCGCCCAGAAGCCCATCTGGTTTGACGGCACCGATTCCAAGCGCAATTTGACAGATGCCTTTCTGTATGCCTGCGGCGGCTGCGGCGGTGTGCAGATCGTGTTCAATGGAAAGGTGATTTTGGGCACCCGTGCCCGCAAGACCTACTCCAAGAGCTTTCAGGCATTTTCCAGCGTCAACTATCCGGATCTGGCTGTGCTGCAGGATGAGCGCCTGCTGCAGTATATCCGCAATGATTGCGAAGCGCAGCCCACCTTCTATGACCGGCTGGAGACCAATGTGGGTCTTTTGAAGCTGATTCCCGGCATGGGCTCAGAGGTGTTGGAGTATTTTGTGGATCGTTTTGACGGCATCGTTGTGGAGAGCTTCGGCGTGGGCGGCCTGCCCACCCATGAGGATGCGGACTTCTATGCGGTAGTCCGCCGCGCAGTGCAGCAGGGTAAGGTGGTGCTGATGACCACACAGGTGCCCAATGAGGGCAGCGATCTGTCAGTGTACCATGTGGGCGGCCATCTGAAGCACACGCTGGATCTGCTGGAGGCCTATGACATGACCACGGAGGCGGCAGTGGCCAAGCTGATGTGGATCATGGGCCAGACGCGGGACTTCCGTGAGGTGGAGAGATTGTTCTACACCCCGGTGGCCCGGGATATTCTGTATAGCGGAGAATAAGAAAAGGACGGCGAAAGCCGTCCTTTTTATTCTTCTGCTGCACACAGGAACAGTTCTTCTGTTTCCTGCTGGGCGGTCCTCAAAAGATATGCAGCACGGCGATAGGCCTGTTGATCCATAGCTTGCAGCGCATCAGTGATTGCGTTGAACAGATGGAAATACAGCTTTTGATAATCCATTAAAATTCCTCCTAATGTGCGTCACAATTGCGTCATTTTCGCAAATCATCATAATATGACGCTAAAATTTTGTCAATACTTCGTCATGGAGGATTGGCATATGAGTGATCATTTGAGTCGTTATACCCTGCGGATTGGCAGTGAGCTGCTGGATAAGCTGGGGTATATTGCGGAATATGAGGGTCGCACCAAAAACAAAGAGTTGGAACAGATGATCAAGAAGCGGATTCGTGAATTTGAAGCCGAACACGGAACGATTGAAGTGGAATAAAAAGGACGGCGAAAGCCGTCCCTTTTCCTCTATTATAATAAGGAAAACCTGCCGAGGGTTGACATTTTCGCCGCGGAAAGATACAATATCAATTCAGCAAGTAATTTGTGAAAAACACACTACGATATAAAGGATTGAAACGATTATGGCAAAAGATCAGAGAAATGTGGAAGCCATCACCTCCATGGAGGTGGACTTTACCCAGTGGTATACCGATGTCTGCAAGAAGGCGGAGCTGATTGACTACTCCTCCATCAAGGGCATGTTCGTCTATCGCCCCTATGGCTATGCCATCTGGGAGAATATTCAGAACGCCATGGATGCCATGTTCAAGGCCACCGGCCATGAGAATGTGATGATGCCCATGCTGCTGCCTGAGTCCCTGCTGCAGAAGGAGAAGGATCATGTGGAGGGCTTTGCTCCCGAGTGCGCCTGGGTCACCTTCGGCGGCAGCGAGGAGCTGGAGGAGCGCTATGCCATCCGCCCCACCTCTGAGACCATCTTCTGCGAGCACTTTAAGAATGTGATCCAGTCCCACCGTGACCTGCCCAAGCTGTATAACCAGTGGTGCAGCGTGATCCGTTGGGAGAAGACCTCCCGTCCCTTCCTGCGCCACCGCGAGTTCCTGTGGCAGGAGGGCCACACCATGCACGCCACCGAGGAGGAGGCACGGCAGGAGACCATGCAGATGCTGGAGATCTATGCCCGCTTCTTCGAGGATGTGCTGGCCATGCCCGTTATCCGTGGCCGCAAGACCGATAAGGAGAAGTTCAACGGCGCTGAGGAGACCTACACCGTGGAGTGCATGATGCACGACGGTAAGGCACTGCAGTCCGGCACCAGTCACTACTTCGGTGATGGCTTTGCCAAGGCTTTCGATATCACCTTCGCCGGCAAGGATAACCAGCTGCACAATCCCCATCAGACCTCCTGGGGTTGCTCTACCCGTATGATCGGCGGCATCATCATGACCCACGGTGACGACAACGGTCTGGTGCTGCCTCCCCGTATCGCCCCCATCCAGGTGGTGGTCCTGCCCATCGCCCAGCACAAACCCGGCGTCCTGGATGCCGCCGCTCAGCTGCGTGACCGCCTGAAGGCTGCCGGCCTGCGGGTGAAGATGGATGACAGCGATCAGTCCCCCGGCTGGAAGTTCGCCCAGTATGAGATGAAGGGCGTACCTCTGCGCGTGGAAATCGGTCCCAAGGATATGGAGAAGGAGCAGTGCTGCATCGCCCGCCGCGATACCGGCGAGAAGATGTTTGTGCCTCTGGCTCAGCTGGAGGAGACGGTCAAGCAGCTGCTGGACGCCATCCACGACAATATGTATGCCATGGCCCTGAAGAACCGTCAGGAGAACACTTTCGACATCTCCACCATGGAGGAGGCCAAGCAGATCATCTCCACCAAGAGCGGTTTCCTGAAGTCCAAGTGGTGCGGCGCACTGGAGTGCGAGATGGCCATGAAGGAGCAGGTGGGTGTCACCTCCCGCTGCATGCCTCTGCAGCAGAGCCGCAGCACCGGCAAGTGCCCTGTGTGTGGCAAGGAGTGCGAGACGGACATCTACTGGGGCGTCGCCTATTAATCCGATCCTGTGAAATGATACAGAGCCGACCGTTCGGTCGGCTCTGTTGTTATATTTATATAAGGTAAAAGGCGAGGGGAGGCCCCTAGATATTGTGCTCAAAAACAGCCAAAAAACTAGATATTCCGCCGGTCAGGTGTCTTGTCATACCTCACAAAATTTTCTAAAAATTTTCATAAAAAACGCAGAAATTCTACTTGACATACGGGAAGTTATCCATTATTATATGAGGGTACGCGCGAAAGGGTGGTGCACACCCGGCCGCGTTTACATTGCGATGAACCGGGAGATTGCTCCGAGAGGAGGTAACTTCCGGGGAGTATGTCCGATCATCGGGCGGCTGAGAAGTTCTGTACGCTAGCGTAGATCGCTGCGCCAGAAGCACACCGGCCGGATTATGCGCCGGTGTTTCTTATGAGCTGGAATGATACGCATGGAACAGTGTATAAGAAATCTTCTCACCGTACGGGAGTTGGTCCGCAGAAAACAAACCGTACAAATTTATGGAGGAACAAACCAAATGGCAAAAGAAATGATTCGCATTCGTCTGAAGGCCTATGACCATCAGGTCATCGACCAGAGCGCAGAGAAGATCGTTGAGACCGCCAAGCGCACCGGCGCTTCCGTGTCCGGCCCCATCCCTCTGCCCACCAAGAAGGAGATCGTCACCATCCTGCG
>SVLV01000043.1 GCA_015067765.1 Oscillospiraceae bacterium
GGGGTGGTGCGGTTGCCCTCAGCGTTGGCGATGACAACAGCCTCGCCGCCTTCCATAACGGCGACGCAGGAATTGGTCGTACCCAGATCGATACCGATAACCTTAGACATAGTTGTATCCTCCTAATATATAGAAAATATTTTTATAAACTAATTTAATTCGCCACCTGAACAGTCGCGAAGCGGATCACCTTATCACCCAGAATAAAGCCCTTCTGGAAGACCTGAGCCACGGTGTTCTCGCCCAAATTTTCATCATCGATGTGCATGACGGCGTTATGTTTGGCGGGGTCAAACTCCTTACCCTGAGGATCCTCGATGGAAACGCCCATCTTCTCCAGCACATTCTGCAGCTGGTGGAAGATCATCTCCATGCCCTTCTTGTGGACATTGTCCTCGTCGCCGGCCTGCATGGCAGCCCGCTCCAGATTATCATAGACCTCCAGGAACTTGGCAATGGTATCCACCTTGCCGTCCTGATAGATGTGCTCCTTCTCCTTGGTGGTGCGCTTGCGGTAGTTTTCGTACTCCGCAGCCAGGCGCAGGTGCTGATCGTTGAGAGTTGCCAGCTGACCGGCCAACCCCTCCATCTTCTCCATCTGCTCACGGGTGACGGTGAAGGTTTCGGGCACAGTCTCCTCCGTGCTCTCCACAGCGGCCTCTGCCTCAGCGGTCTCGCTGGTAACAGGAGTCTCCTGCTCCTCCATGGGCGTGGGGTTCTCTTTCTTGCTCACGGTATATTGTCCTCCTTGGGGGGTAACTGATTATTTTTACCAAACATCTTGGTCAGGCTCTCCGCAAAATAGCTGAGCCGGGCTGCCACAGTGGCATAGTCCATGCGGGTGGGACCCACCACGCCGATGAGACCGCGCATATTGTCGCCAATATCGTAGCTGGCCACCACCACACTGGCGTCCTTCAACGCCTCGTTGACGTTTTCCGGGCCGATGAGGATCTGCATGGGGGTATTCTCATCCAGCACCGGCAGATGATCCTTCTGATCGGTCAGCAGATTCATCAGGTCGTTGGCCTTGTCAAAATCCTGGAATTCCGGCTGCTTGAACAGCTGGGTTTGACCAGTGGTGAAGACCTGGCTGCGTTTGGTGCTGTCCATCACATCGGTGGCGTACTCAATGGTCTGGGAAAGGGGCATAAAAAGTTCTGCTGTCAGCTGGCTGGCCAGAGCCATCAGCTTATTGCCCATCTCCTCGGCAGCAATGCCGGTGAAGTGGGTGTTGAGCAGATTGCTCAGGGCAGGCAGATGCTCGCCACTGACGGGAAGCTGGGTCTGCACCAGTTGGCTTTTCACCCGGCTGTCGTCGGTCATGACCACAGCGATGAAACTGCGCTCATCCACAGCCAGCAGATCGTAGCGCCGGACGGTGACCGCACTCTTGCCGGAGGCCACAGCGTAGGCCGGGTAGCTGACGATGGAGGACACCATCTGCCCCGCCTGGGCGATGACGTTGTCCAGCTCTTTCATCCTTCCCTGCAGAGCGGAGCTGATCTCCTGCGCCTCCTGCTCGGTCACACTCTTTCGCTCCATCAGCTCATTGACGTACAGGCGGTAGCCCTTGGGGGAGGGGATACGGCCCGCGGAGGTGTGGGGCTGCTCCAGATAGCCCATCTCCACCAGATCTGCCAGTTCATTGCGGATGGTGGCGGAGCTGATATTGCCGCCCATGGCCTGAGCGATAAACTTGGAGCCCACAGGCTCGGCAGAGTCGATGTACCGCTCGGTGACCACCTTCAGTATTTGCTTTTTTCGGGCAGTCAATTCCATGGTTCACGCTCCTTTAGCACTCCTTTCCCTCGAGTGCTAAACGCAGTTTATCACTCTTATTCTGGTATGTCAATACGATTTGTTGCATTCAATTTTAACAATTTGTAAATTCAAAAAAACGAAGGGAGGATGCCAGGCATCCTCCCTTTTCTTTGCTACATTTCTTCTGGTGCATCCGTTAATCGTTTCAATACCACAGGGGCCACACGGCCATCGTCGTGGATATTGATCAGCAACTTGCGGGGACATTTCGCCACGCACTTACCGCAGGCGGTACACTTGTCATAGTCGATACGGGCCACATTGTTCTTAACAACGATGGCATGATTGGGACAGGTACGCTCACACAGACCACAGCCGATGCAGCTGACAGAGCAGTTGGCCTTGGCGATGGCACCCTTGTCCTTATTGGCACAGGGGATCAGAATGCTCTCATTGTAGGGCATATCCACGATGATGTGCCTGGGGCAGACGGTAGCGCACTGCATACAGTGGGTACACTTATCGCGGTCCACCTCAGCCACGCCGCGGCTGTTGATATGCATAGCGTCAAATTTACAAACCTTGACGCAGGAACCCAGGCCCAGACAGCCGAAAGAGCAGTCCAGATGACCGTTGCCCGACAGCTTTGTGGCGGCCAGGCAATCCTCGAGGCCAACATACTTTTCAAATTTATGTCCAGCCCGGTTGCCGCCGTTGCAGCGAACAAAGGCCACGCGGCGCTCCACGCCCTGTACCTCAACGCCCATGACCGCCGCAATACGGGTGGTCTGCTGGCCGGTGCAGCTGGGGCATGCATTGACCGGAGCCCGCCCCTCCACAATGGCAGCAGCACAGGCGTCGCAGCCGGGGAAACCGCAGCCGCCGCAGTTCGCGCCGGGCAGGAAATCCTTGATCATATCCAGTCGGGGATCGGCCTTCACCTCAAAAACCTTCGAGGCAATGGCCAGGATCAGACCAAAAACACTGGCCGTTGCACCCAAAACCAAAACAGCATAGAGAATATTCATTGCCTTCCCTCCCCCTTACCAGACTTTCAGGCCACTGAAGCCCATGAAGCTCAGGGCCATCAACCCGGCAGTCACCAGCGCAATGGGGAAACCGCGGAAGGCCTTGGGAGGCTCGGAGAACTGCAGGCGCTCCCGGATGCTGGCAAAGAGCACGATGGCCAGCAGGAAGCCCACGCCGCCCGTGATACCGTAAACCACAGACTCGATGAAATTGTAGTTCTCCTGCACATTCAGAAGCACCGCCCCCAGCACTGCGCAGTTGGTGGTGATCAGAGGCAGATACACACCCAGAGCCTCATAGAGACTGGGCATGGACTTTTTCAGGAACATCTCCACAAACTGGACCAGAGAGGCAATGACCAGAATAAATGCCACCGTCTGCATATACTCCAGATCCAGCTTCACCAGCAGCAGGTTGACGGGATAGCACAGCGCGGAGGCGAGGCCCATGACGAAAATCACGGCGAAGCCCATGCCCACAGCGGTATCCATCTTCTTGCTGACGCCCATGAAGGGGCAGATGCCCAAAAACTGCACCAGAATGAAGTTGTTAACCAGAATGGCGCCCAGGGAGATGGAGAGCAGTCTTGTCATATCCATTCTTACTTACCTCCCCTTGTCTTGCTCTGCACCCACTGCATCAGGGCAATGAGACAGCCCAGTGTCAAAAAGCCACCCACGGGCAGCACCATCAGCAGCGCACCGTACTCCGCGGGGAAGATCCGGTTCCCGCCCAGTGTACCGTTGCCCAGCAGCTCACGGATAGCACTCATCGCCAGCAGGACCATGGTATAGCCCAGGCCCTGGCATAGGCCATCCAAAGCGGAGGCCAGCACCCGGTTTTTGGAAGCAAAGGACTCCGCGCGGGCCAGAATGATGCAGTTGACCACGATCAGAGGAATAAACAGGCCCAGGCTCTCCGCGATCTCCGGGAAATAAGCCTGCAGCACCATATCCACGATGGTCACAAAGCCCGCGATCACAACAATATAAGCGGCAATACGGATCTGCTGCGGAATCAGCTTACGCAGCAGGGAAATCACCACATTAGAGCAGATCAAAATGACCGTAACGGACAGGCCCATACCCAAGCCGTTGGAAACAGAGGTGGTGATCGCCAGCGTGGAGCACATGCCCAGCAGCTGCACCAGCACCGGATTGTTGGTCAGGAGGCCGTCTTTCAGTTGTTTGCCGAAATTCATATTATCCTCCCTCCTTATCCTTCCATGGCCGCAACAGCAGCCAATGCGGCATTGACACCGGATGTAACTCCCTTGGAGCTGACCGTGGCGCCGGAGACGCCGTCAAAGACATTGACGCCGGAGTTTACCGTGATCTCGCCGGAAGCATGACTCATACCAATGAAACGATCCAGAACAGATTGGTCGCCCACAACCTTACTGCCGATATTGGGTGTCTCACTGGCCTTGGTGATAGCCACGCCGGTAACCGCACCGGTCTGATCCACACCGACTACCATGCTGATCATACCGCCAAAGCCGTTGCCGGTCACTTCCGCCACATATCCGATCTGCTTGTCTCCGGACATGGCGCGGTACATGGCACTTACACCCACCATAGAGGTCTCCACCGGCTGGTAGTCATCTGCCTCCAAAACCTGCCGCATGGCGGCGGCTGTCTTTTCTTCCTGCATCTGGGTGATGATGGGCTCCGTCACATGGTTGACCAGAGCCAGCAACAGCGCCACCACCGCACTGATAACCACCAAGGTGCCGG
>SVLV01000044.1 GCA_015067765.1 Oscillospiraceae bacterium
CTTGCGGAACTCATCCATATCCTGCAACATCTGGGTGGCCGTGGTGTAGCGGTCATCGATCTCCAGCGCCATAGCCCGCATGATGATCTGCTCCAGGCCGCCGGGGATATTGGGGTTATAGGTGGAGGGCATGGGAGCGCCGCCGCTGATGTGCTGGATAGCAACGGACACGGGAGAGTCACCGTCATAGGGAGGACGGCCTGCCATCATCTCATACATCACAACACCCAAAGAATAGATGTCGGAACGGGTATCCACACGGCCGCCCTTAGCCTGCTCGGGGCTGATATAGTGAACGGAGCCCAGGGCTTCCTTGGTCAGCGTATTGCCCTTGCTCATCATCCGGGCGATGCCGAAGTCGGTGACCTTGACACTGCCGTTCTTCAGCACCATCACATTATGGGGCTTGATATCCCGGTGGACGATACCGCGGCTGTGGGCATGCTCCAGGGCCTTGGCAATCTGAATACCAAAATGGAGGGTCTCCTTCCAGTTCAGCGTACCACGGGTCTGCATGTACTCCTTCAGGCTGATGCCCTCGATCAGCTCCATAACGATGTAGTCCGCCATAATGGAGGTAGACACATCATAAACAGACACAATATTGGGATGGCTCAGCATGGCAACGGCCTGGCTCTCCGCATGGAAACGACGGCGGAAATCCTCGTCACCCAAATTGTCATCCTTCAAAATTTTCACTGCCACCATTCGGTTCAGTCGATGGCAACGGGCTTTATAAACAACCGCCATACCGCCGGTACCGATGATTTCCAGAATCTCATATCGGTTATCCAGCAGGCGGCCAATGTATTTATCCATAGTCTTCTTCTCCTTTCACGTCCAGGATCAAATCGAGACCAGAATACTGGTCACATTGTCCGGTGCGCCCCGTTTTCTGGCAATATCCAGAAGCCGCTGGCAGCATTTCTCTTTTTCCTGGCCGTGAGCCACTTCAAACAAAATCTCCTGATCATCCATCAGATTGCTGAGTCCATCGCTGCAAAGCAGGAAATAGTCTCCCTTGGATACTTTCTTATGGAAAATATCGCAATGGACCGTGGTTTCCGTGCCGATGGCCCGGGTGATCAAGCTCTTGCCGGGGTAGTTCTTTGCCTGTTCCGGCGTCAATTCGCCCCGGCTCACCATCAGCTGAACCACAGAGTGATCAACGGTGACCTGATGGATACCAACCCGGTCGATCAGATAGGCACGGCTGTCGCCCACATTCACAATGGTTGCCCACTTACCGTTGGTCAGGACGGCAACCAGGGTCGTGCCCATACCTGTAAACTCTTCAAACTGCTGAGACTGGTCAAACACCGTGAAGTTCGTAACCTTAACGGCATCTTTCAGCAGCTTGTCAATATTGCCCTGGAGTTGATCTCCCTTCCAGGACTGTCTGACCTGCTCCACAAAAACGTCTGCAGCCAGGGTGCTGGCGATATTGCCGGATTTTGCTCCGCCCATACCGTCGCACACCACGCAAAGAAGCGTGTGTTTATCCAATTGTTCGATTTGGAACGCATCCTGATTCTGCTGCCGGGTGCAGCCTACATCTGTAAGGCCCCAGGATTGCATAGGCATTTCCTCCTTTTGCAACGATTCGGCATTACGCCTTTTTTTCTTTTGTGTACTTCCGGCGGAGCTGACCGCAGGAAGCATCGATATCGCCGCCTAAGGTGCGGCGAACCGTGGCAGGAATGCCGCCATCTTCCAAAATCTTCTGGAAGCGCTGCACCGCCTGACGGGAGCTGGGTTTCAGAGGGCTCTCCTCCACATGGTTCAGAGGGATCATATTTACATGGGCCTGCAGGCCTTTCAGCCGCCGCAGAAGCTCTTTGGCATCGGCTTCCCGGTCATTGAGGCCATCGATCATGGCATACTCAAAATGGATCCGCCGGGAGGTGGCCGCATAATAGCGATGGCAGGCAGCCAGCAGTTCATCGATGGGATAGGCCTTGTTCACCGGCATGATCCGGTTGCGGATCTCGTCATTGGGACCGTGGAGGGAGATCGCCAGACTGATCTGCAATTTTTTCTCCGCCAGCTTATCGATCATTGGCACAAGGCCGCAGGTGGACAGGCTGATGTGACGCATGGAGATGTTCATACCCTCAGGGCTGTTGACCAGCTCCAGAAACCGCATTACATTGTCAAAGTTATCCAAAGGTTCTCCGATGCCCATCAGCACAATGTGGGAAATGGGCTGACCGGATTCCACCTGGGTAAACAGTACCTGATCCAGAATCTCATAGGGCTCCAGCTTCCGCACCAGACCGCCGATGGTGGAGGCGCAGAAAGCGCAGCCCATACGGCAGCCAACTTCCGTGGAAATGCAGACGGTGTTGCCGTAATGATAACGCATCAATACTGTCTCCACGCAGTTGCCGTCATGAAGCTCCCACAGGTACTTGATGGTACCGTCCCGCTGGGATTCCTGCTTGCGGACCACCTTGGGAATATTCAGCGGATAGGTTGCCGCCAGGGTATCCCGAAGGGCTTTGGGGAGGTTAGTCATCTCCTCATAACTCCGGACACCTTTATGGAGCCAGGTATAGACCTGCTTGGCGCGAAAGGCCGGCTGTCCCAGCTCCTTCAGCACCTGGCCGATCTCGGCTGCTGTCATGGATTTCAGATGATTCTTCATAATTCTCTCCGCAGACGGCTGATAAAGAAACCGTCTGTGTCATATTCTCCGGGAATCAACGCAAAGGTGCCGCTTTCGTTTTTGGGAAAGGGTGCCGGCAGCGGCAGCGGCTCTGTATGAAACTCCGGGTGATCGTTCAAAAAGGATGCTACCATGCCCTCATTCTCCCCGTAGGCCAAGGTGCAGGTGGAGTACATCAGCAGGCCGCCGGGCTTCACATACCGGGCCTGGATCTCCAGAATCGCCCGCTGCAACTGGGGCAGTTCCTTCATTTGGGCAATGTTTTTATAGCGGATATCCGGCTTTTTGCGGATGATGCCGTAGCCGGAGCAGGGGGCATCCACGATGACCGCATCAAAAGCGCTCTCCCATTCCGGTCTGAACACTGTAGCGTCCTGCTGCAGGGCGGTCAGACAGATGCCAAGCCGCTCCGCTCCTTTAGCGATCAGCTCCGCCTTATGGGTATACACATCGCAGGAGGTGATGTGGGCTCTGCCTTCTGTCAGCATTGCAGCCGCAAAGGACTTGCCGCCGGGGGCAGCGCAGCAGTCCAGAATCCGTACTGCTTCCCGGGGAAGCTCTGCGCACAGAACGCTGAGTCTGGAAGCCGGATCCTGCACATAGAACAGGCCGTCCCGGAAGGTCTGCAGCTGCTCGATACTGCCGGTGCCGCTGAGCACCAGAGCATTTTCCATCCAGCTGTGGGGAATCGCCATAACCCCTTCTGCTTCCAGCTTTGCCGTCAGTTCTTCTGCTGTGGTGCGCAGGGTATTCACCTGCACCACCATGGGAGGAATTGCATTGTTGGCCTGGAGCATTTTTTCCATCCGCTCCTTACCCACATAGCTTTTCAGTTCATTAATAAGGTCAGCCGGGTGACTGTACTTGTCCTCCCAGGACTTGGGTTCCTTCAGCGCGCCTTTGGTGCGGACGGCATTGCGCAGAACACCGTTCACAAGGCCGGGAGCGCTGCGAACCTTTTTGCAGTAGCGCTTTGCCAGGTCAACGGATTCGTTCACCGCCGCAGCCTCGGGGATCTTATCCATCAGATAGATCTGATATAGACCCATGTGGAGAATATCCCGCACTGCAGGATGCAGATCCTTCAGCTTGCCGGTCAGCAGCTGCCCCAGGTAAAAGTCCAGGAGTCCCCGGTTCTGCACCACACCGTAGCAAAGGCGGGTGGCCAACGCCGCATCTCTTCTGTCCAGCCGATCCCGGCTCAGGTAGTCCTTCAGCACACCGTTGGACCAGCCTGCCTCCTTGCGGCAGGCAATCAGCACATTCAGTGCCGTCTCGCGGGCGCCCATAGGTCAGCCTTCCAGGGGGTGACCGCGGAAATAATCCGGGGCCGCCATCCGCTTGCCGCCCTCTGCCTGCAGGGAGGTCACCTCAATGGCACCGTCTGCGCAGGCGATCTTAAGGCCGGTCTTGGTCAGGCCAAGGATCTGGCCGGGCTGACCGTGGCCGTCCACGATTTTGGTAGCATGGACCTTGAACTTCTTGCCCTGCAGTTCCATGGTGGCTACAGGCCAGGGATGCAGGCCACGGACCTGGTTATGGATCTGCTGTGCGGTCTTTGTCCAGTCGATGGGGCACATGGTTTTGTCCAGCATGGGAGCAAAGGTCACCTTGCTCTCATCCTGGTGAACAGGGATCAGTTCCTTCTTTTCAAACTTTGTAAGGGTCTCAGACAGCAGGTCTGCACCCAATACTGCCAAACGTTCCAGCAGTTCGCCGGAAGTCTCATCAGGACCGATGGGGGTCTTGGACACACCCACCACATCGCCGGCATCCATTTCGTGGACCATAAACTGGGCAGATACACCAGTCTCCTTCAAGCCATTGAGTAC
>SVLV01000045.1 GCA_015067765.1 Oscillospiraceae bacterium
GGAACCCTGTCCCGCTACCACCTGATGCGTCCCCGCCGCAAGAAAGTGGTTCTGGTAGACCACAACGAGGTAGCGCAGTCTGTGCCGGGCCTGGATCAGGTGGAGATTCTGGAGATCATTGACCATCACCGTCTGGCGGATATTCAGACCACCCAGCCCATCCGGGTGCGCAATGAGCCGGTGGGCAGCACCACCACCATTATTACCGGTATGTATCAGGAACACGGCGTGATGCCCTCTCCCGCCATGGCCGGTCTCATGGCGGCGGCGATCCTGTCGGACACCGTGATGTTTAAATCTCCCACTTGCACCAAGCGGGACATTGCTATGGCTGAGCGAATGGCCCGCATCGCCAATGTGTCACTGAAGGAACTGGGTAAGGAACTGTTTGCTGGCGCCGGCGGCAATAAGCCGGTGGAGGAGATGATCAACAGCGACTTTAAGGTGTTCCACATTGCCGAACAGACTCTGGGTGTGGGCCAGATCACCTGTATGGATTCTATGAAGATGCTGGAGCGCAAGGAAGAGTTTTTGGAACGCATGCAGGAGATGCGGGAGCAGAATGCTTTTGATATGGTGCTGCTGATGCTTACCGATGTGCTGATGGAGGGAACGCAGCTGCTCTATGTGGGCGACGATGATGCCATCCGCGATGCCTTTGGACAGGATCCCAAGGAGAATACGGTGTTCCTGCCCGGTGTGATGAGCCGAAAAAAGCAGATCATTCCCATGCTGACGGCCCTGTGGGGATAACAGAAGGAAGAAAAAGATCCGTGGACGATTTGTCCACGGATCTTTTTTGATGAAGTAGAAGAGAATGGTCTCAGTTCTGCCGGCCCACCAGCTCGTCGGCGGCGCGGATGCATTCTACCAACTGATCGATATCCTCATGCAGGTTCAGGCGTACCATATTCTGGCCGATACCGGCATAGCCAACACCGGTGATGGCACGAATACCAACCTGCTCCAACAGGTCGCAGAGATTGATGCGCTCATTATCCACATACAGCATGGTGATGGAAACGCCGTTGTCGGTAACGGCGGCCTTGATATTCTTCAGAGCGGCCAGCACCTTGGGCTTATTCTCCCGCACCCGCTCCACACACTGCTGTGCCCATCCACTCTCCAGCAGGCTGCAGGCTACATGCTCGGCAATCTGATTCTTAGAATAGGGAACATTCACCTTGTTGGCAGCGGAAATGATCTGGGGTTGTGCCAACAGATAGCCCAGCCGGATACCGGCAGCGCCCATGCCCTTGGCGAAGGTGCGGACCACGGCCAGGTTGTCATAGCTGTCAATCAGCTGAATGGCGGATTGGCTGTTATCCATGTAGTCGCCGTATGCCTCATCCATCACCACGAAGGAATCCAGCTCCCGGGCCAGAGCTACGATCTGGCGGGAAGCCTCCAAAGGAATCACCTGGCCGGTGGGATTGTTGGGGTTATCAATGTAGATGTAGGCGCCGGGATACTGACGCATGGCAGCCAGGAAATCCTCCACCACGAAGGAGTAGTTATTTTCGGGCTTCAGGTATACCGGATGATACTGGGCCTCGTAGGTGACAAAATCGTCCACCACGGCGGAGAACTGGGGACCAACACCCAGGATGTGCTTGCCGGGCACCAGAATCATGCGGTTGAGGGTCAGGATAGCGCCGATGGAGCCGCAGGTCAGCAGCACATTTTCCGGCTGCAGGTCAGCAACGCCGGAGAAATAGCGGCAGATTCCCTTCTGCACCGGCTCGTCGGAGGGGGGATAGACGGCGATATCGGCAAAGAGATCTGCAGGGCACTGCAGACCGGGCCACACACCATAGGGATTGGAACCCATGGAGCAATCCAGCTTAAAAGCAGCCTGAGACAGGTGCTCATGATAATCGTTTCTCTCCTGTGTCAGCAGGACTTCTCTGATTCCGTACATAATGAACCTCCATGCAACTGTTTGCCCAAAAAGAGTATTGATATAGGGATATTAGTTCTTTAAAGCGCGAATAAAAGGTGAGGAAATTATACCACCAACCTCTTCAAAGTGCAAGAGGAGGAAGGGGAGAACCGTTTTTGGAAATTTCACTGCCTCTGCAACTTGACAATGGAAGGAGTGGGGCACTATTATTTATGTGTATGTTGCAAGAGCCCTGTCCCGCGGGGCAGGCAGAACAAGGAGGACTCCATGAGTACGACACATTTTTCCGGCAGCAGCCAGTATGTTGCCTCACAGGAACTGATGAGTACGGTCAATATTGCCATTGCCCTGCAAAAGCCGCTGCTGATCAAGGGTGAGCCCGGCACGGGAAAGACTATGCTGGCACAGGCGGTAGCGGATGCACTGGGCAAGAAACTGATCATCTGGAACATCAAATCCACCACAAAGGCGCAGGACGGCCTGTATGTTTACGATGTGGTGCAGCGTCTGTATGACAGCCAGTTCGGCAATGCCGGTGTGGATGATATCGCCAAGTATGTGAAGCTGGGGAAGCTGGGCGAGGCGTTCTCTGCCGAGGAGCAGGTGGTGCTGCTGATCGACGAGATCGACAAGGCAGATCTGGAATTCCCCAATGACCTGCTGTGGGAACTGGACCGCATGGAGTTTTATATCCCCGAAACCAAGGAAACCGTGCGAGCCAGGCAGCGCCCCATTGTCATCATCACATCCAATGCAGAGAAGGAGTTGCCGGATGCCTTTTTGCGTCGCTGTGTGTTCCATTACATCCAATTCCCGGATCAGGAGCAGATGGAGGCCATTTTGCGGGTTCATTTTGACAAGCTGGATGAGGAACTGGTGCAGCAGGCACTAAGTGCTTTCTATCAGCTGCGGCAGCTGCGGGGAATTGACAAGAAACCCAGCACCTCCGAACTGGTGGATTGGCTGCGGGCCATGGTGGCAGGCGGCGTAAAACCGGAGGAGATCAGCAAAGAGATTCCCTATGTGGGCGTGCTGCTGAAGAAGGATAAGGACCTGCAGACCCTGCAGAGGAGCTGCAAATAATATGTTTACCGGCTTCTTTTATCTGCTGCGAAAGCGGGGTCTGGAAATCTCTGCCACGGAGTGGCTGACATTGCTGGAGGGTTTGCAGAAGGGACTGCATGGTTCCAGCTTCGGCGGCTTCTACTATTTGTGCCGGGCAGTTTTGGTGAAAAGCGAGGCGGAGTTTGACCGGTTCGATCAGGCCTTTCTGGAGTATTTCAAGGATGTCCCCTTTTCCGGCGCATTGCCGGATATTGCCCCGGAACTGATGCACTGGCTGGAGAACCCCTCCGATCAACTGGAGCAGCCCGAATATTCCTGGGATCAGATCTCCCACTATACCATGGAGGAGATGATCCGTAAGTTTCAGGAGCGCATGGAGGAGCAGGACAGCGAGCACAATGGCGGCAAGTACTGGATCGCCACTCAGGGACGGTCTCAGTTCGGCAATAATGGCTGGCATCCCAACGGACTGCGTGTGGGCGGTGTGAGCAGACATCAAACGGCTATGATGGTTGCCGGTGAGCGGAAGTTCCGGGACTTTCGGCGGGATAACACACTGGATACCCGGCAGTTTCAGCTGGCCTTCCGCCTGCTGCGGCAGATGTCGGCGGCAGCGGATCAGTCGGAACGGGAACTGGATTTGGACGGTACCATTCAGGAGACCTGCGACCACGGTGGCATGCTCCATGTCCGACAGCGGCCTCCGCGGAAAAACGCCATCAAACTGCTGCTGTTGATGGATTCCGGCGGTTCCATGGATGTCCACGCGCAACTGTGCAGCCAACTGTTCCAGGCAGCAACCCAATCCAACTACTTCAAAGAACTGCATACCTACTATTTCCATAATTGTGTCTATGAGAATCTCTATACAGAGCCCGGGCTGAGTTATTTGGATCAGGTGTCCACCGAGTGGGTCATGAACCAGTTTGACAGTGACTATCGGGTGATTCTGGTGGGAGATGCACGGATGAACGATATGGAGCTGTGGGGGCGGCAGTACAACTGGGTCACCCGCACCAGCGGCGACAGCGGTATGGAGTGGCTGAAACGACTGCAGACTCAGTACCCGCGGCTGGTGTGGCTCAATCCGTATCCCACTCCGCAGAGTGCCGGATATTGGAACAGGACCCATATTGAAATCGCGGAACGGATTCCCATGTACCAGTTAACGGTGGATGGGCTGGAGGAGGCTATGCGCAGACTCCTGGTGCGCAGGTGACAAGCTCTGCTGAAAAGCGGATATAAAAAACAAAACACCACCCAATGTGCGTTCCTATTAAGAAAACATTGACGGGTGTGAGAGAAACGGTATAGCCTCGGCTATGCCGTTTCTTTCTTTTCCCGTGTAGCAAATACTTTGGACATTTCCAAGATGCCGATACCTTTG
>SVLV01000046.1 GCA_015067765.1 Oscillospiraceae bacterium
GGCCTTGCCGGGGACAGTCACGATAGTATGGCCCAGAGCGTGGGTCATCTCCCGCTGGACCAGGATGACCTGACACACGCCGCAGTGGCTGCCCTGGGTCAGACCGCTGGTCGTGCAGGTGGCGGCTACGGCGGGGTCGATGACCACCGTATGCCCTCTCGCTGAGGTGTAGTCAGAGGGGTAGCTGTCCCCGCAGGCAGCGCAGGTATAGATGGTATAGCCCTCCTGAGTGCAGGTGGGCTGCACGGTGGAGGTGGCCGCGTAGCTGTGGGTGTGGGTATCCCGGAAGGGGATGTTGTTGGCCTTGGCGTACTGCTCGGCGCAGCTGCCCGCCTCACCCCAGATGGTCACGGAGGGGCAGTTGTCAAAGCACTCCTTCCCGATGTAGGTCACTGAACGGGGAATCGTCACCTTCATCAGCCAGGGGCTGTTGCGGATGGAATACTCCTCCAGCCGCTCCACACCGGGCTCCAGCTCCAACACCGTCAGGTAGTCACAGAAATCAAAGGCCTGTCTGCCCACCGTCTTGACGGTGCCGGGGATGGTGACGCTGATCAGGCTGTCGCAGTCCAGAAAGGCGGAGCTGCCGATCTTCGTCACCGTGGCCGGAAACTGAATATCGTTCAGTATAGCCGCACCGTAAAACAGCCCGTAGGGGATCTCCTTCAGTCTGGCCGGCAGCTTAACGGAGGTCAGGCTGTCACACTCGGCAAAGCAGGCCCCGTCCAGCACAAGATCGTCGTTTAGCATGGTCACGCTGGTCATATTTTTACAGCCCCGGAAGGCGGAATCCCCCAGATACTGCACGTTCTTCCCCAAAGTCACGGCTCTCAGCCGCTCACACCAGGAAAAGGCGTAGTTTTCGATCCGGGTCACAGAGTCCGGGAAGGTGACGGTGTTGAGCCACACCGCATAACCAAAGGCCGAGCTTGCGATGGTGGTGATCCCCGCAGGAACGCTGTAAGTTCCGGAGCGCCCCACGGGGAAGGCCAGCAGAGTCTTGCCGTCCCCGGAGCACAGCACGCCGTCTATGTCCCGAAAAACGGGATTCCCCGCATCCACATAGATGTTGGTCATGGCCGTACAGCCGGCAAAGACGGAGTCCCCCAGACTTGTCAGTTTGGCAGGAATGCGGAAGGTCTTCAGTCCCTCACAGCTGTTGAAGGCGGTATCTCCGATGGAGGTGATGGAGTCGGGCAGCACCACTTCCTTCAGGCGGGTATCGTTGAAGAACATACTGTCGGGCACGTGGGTCATGCCGGCGGAGAGCACCGCCCGCTCCAGACCGGGGCAGTTGCTGAACACGCTGGTGCCCACGGTGGTCACGCTGTCGGGAAGTACGATCTCCTTCAGGCCGGGGCACTCGGAAAAGGCGCAGAACTCCAGAATTTTCAGATTGGGGGGCAGCTCGATGGCCGGGAGGGCGCGCAGGTTGTTAAAGCCGTACTCCCGGATGGCCACAAGGCTCTGGGGCAGGGTGACGGAGGTGGCGTTTTTGCACCAGTCAAAAGCCCGCTCCCCTACCTCGGTGATGCCCTCGGACAGGACGATGCTGCGCACATTGTCCTTGTACGCCTCCCACGGCGGGTCGGAAAACCGGTAGGAGGGGATGGCCCCCTTGCCGCTGACGGTAAGACAGCCTGTATTCTCGTCCAGCACCCAGGTCATGCCGTTGCTCAGGGTGCCGGAGGCCCCCGCCTGGATCACATAGCTGGTGTCGGCCATGGGGTACTGGGCGTAAAAGGAAGCCGAGGTGTATTCCGAATCCCGGAAGTGCTCCCCGAAGTTGGAATCACTGCACAGGAAATTGCGGTAATAGCCCTTCAGATCCCGGTCCCAGGTAGCGTCAGCGTTATAATATTTCCCCTCCAGCTTCACGATGTTCCACGCGTGGTTCTCCCCGGTACCCAACCCGGTAATGACGCGGCAGTCCACCCCAAGCTCCAGCAGCAGGCGGTACAAAAGGGTGGCGTAGCCCTGGCACACCGCCTCCTTCTGGATCAGGGCGGCGTAGGTGCTGTGTTTGAGCAGATAGGTGGGGTCATCGTAGTTGTTGAAGTCGTACTGCACGTTTTCGGTGATGTAGTCATACACGCCCACGATCTTCTCATACTCCCCGGCGTGGTACAGGTCCAGCTCCGACAGCACTTCGGCCACGGCGGCGTCCACCTCCGCCTCCTGTTCCGCCGTAGTCAGCCAGTAGGGGGTCAGGGTGACGGTGACATAGTAGTCCCCATCCAGATAATAGCTGGTGTCATAGCGGCAGCCGCTCATATTATAGCGGATATAGTCGCCCTGTTTGGGCTGTCCGGTGTGCGCCATGCCTTTTTTCAGCAAATCCGGGTTATAGGATCCCATAGGCGCATACCACTGTACGATGTGGACGGTGATGGATTCATCCCGCCGCTGCAGCCCCGCGCGAAGCTGCTCCACCGCCTGGTCATAGGTGCCGTACACCGGCTCTGCCGCGGGCGCGGGAGTGGCAGAGGCCCCCAGAGCGGCAGGCTGCTCCAGAAACTGCACCATCTCCCCATAGGCGGGGTTGACCCATGTGCCGGATTCCTCCCGCACGTCGTGGGCCGCTCCCGCAGTCAGCAGCATGGCCCACAGGATAGCCAGCAGCATCGGGATCAAAGTGATCTTTTTCATAAAACCCCTCACAGTCGGAAAATTTTTCTGTTTTGATTATATCACATCAGAACAGCGGGGTAAAGCCGATGCTGGCGGCGTTTTTATTGCGGCACACAGGCTTTCGTGCTACAATGCCACTATAACGATGCCAAACCTGACTGTGAGGTTTTGAGATGAAAAAGTATGCACAGCGATGCGCTGATCGGTTACATGGGTACGCTACTGTTTGACGGCACCGGCAGCAAACACTTGCTTACAGTCTCGGGGAAGGATGGTTATGCCGGTGCGGCGTTTGGACAGAGCACCCACGGTTATGGCCGGGTGGTCAAGGTGCAGTCACTATATAAAATCACGGATGTTTCTGCGGAAGCGTTCTTCCAGATGGACGGTGATTGGTATGTAGAGGCCCGAGGCATTGAGTATCCCATCTCCGAGAAGGTGGAGATCTATATCAGTGATGGCGGCGTCTGGCTCAAGGGAGAAAGCGGCCTGACCCGGGTGCTGGCGGACGGCTATGATCTTACCGTCTACTATGACCGCAGCCCGTCCCAGGGCGGTCAGGTGCGGATCATCGTTGCATCAGCAGACGATTGAGCTCAAAAATGAAAGCCCGCAAAATATAACCCATAAAAATAAAACGCCCCAAAAGTGCGATCAGACTCCCTGACACACTTCTGGGGCGTTATTCTTATGAAGTTTTCACACGCTGTGGGCAATGTTCATCATGTGTTCATTGACTTTTATATCGGCAAGTAGTATTATTTTGGATGGTTCAAAACAATACTACTTGTTGTGAGGGTGTTCCATGCGAATTTCTGATTATTTAGCCATGACCAAGGACACGATGAGCGCTTACAACCGGATGTGCGAGCCGGTACTGCTCAAATATGATATTCCGCAGGTATCCTTTGATATTCTGATGTTTTTAGAAAACAACCCGGAGTTTTGCACGGCACAGGAGATCAGTGAGGTAAGAGGGATCAAGAAAAATCTGGTTTCGGTCCATGTGGAAAAGCTGGTTCAGGCCGGTCTTTTGCGGCGGGGTGCTGTGTCCGGAGACAGGCGCAAGATCGCTCTTGCGGTCACTGAGAGGGCCGGGCCGATCATCGGGGACGGACTTGCCGCGCAGCAGAACTTCTTTGAGAGGCTTACCGACGGAATTTCTGAAGAAGATTGGACGGCATACCGGTTCATAAATGAGAAAATGGCCCAAAACATAAAACATATCCTGAGAACCCGGAACTGACGGAGGAAATCAATGAGCGACAACAAAGAAATGCTGGGCACTGCGCCCATCGGGAAACTGCTTTTTAAGCTGGCGATCCCTACCGTGGTGGCACAGCTGATCAATATGCTGTATAACATCGTAGACCGCATTTACATCGGTCATATGCCGGGCGACGGAAGCCTTGCCCTGACCGGCGTGGGCGTTTGTATGCCCCTTATCATGATCGTTTCTGCTTTTGCGGCCTTGATCGCTTCCGGCGGTGCGCCGAGGGCATCCATTTGCATGGGCAAGGGAGAGCGGGAGTCCGCGGAAAAGATCCTCGGCGGCTGCTTTACGCTCCAGCTCATCATTTCGGCGGTCCTGACTGTGATTTTGCTGCTTTGGAACGAAAATCTGCTGCTGCTGTTTGGTGCCAGTGAAAACACCATCGGGTATGCCACCGATTACATGAGTATCTACGCGGTGGGCACAGTCTTCGTACAGCTGACCCT
>SVLV01000015.1 GCA_015067765.1 Oscillospiraceae bacterium
ACTATACCAGCATTGAGAACATTCACAAAGTCATTGACCCGCTGTTTCTGGACAGTCTGCGGGAGGAATTGGCGGCTATCAAGGAAATCACCGTTGACCGCACCCGCGACACCAAGCTCCGCGCCTTTCAAAGCAAGCTGGCAGGGCTGACGTTCCTTGACCCGGCCTGCGGCTCCGGCAACTTCCTGACCGAGACATACATATCTCTGCGTCGGCTGGAAAACGAGGTTTTGGCGCTGTTACAGCGCGACCAAATCACCATGGGCTTTGACTTCAACCCCATCCAAGTGTCTATCGGCCAGTTCTACGGCATCGAGATAAACGACTTTGCCGTGACTGTCGCCAAGACCGCCCTGTGGATTGCGGAAAGCCAGATGATGAAAGAGACCGAGGACGTTGTCCATATGTCTCTGGACTTCCTCCCGCTGAAATCCTACGCCAACATCGTGGAGGGCAACGCCCTGCGGCTGGATTGGGAGAGCGTCGTTCCCAAGCACGAGCTTGACTATATCATGGGCAATCCGCCTTTTGTGGGATTTTCGCTGATGAATCCTGCTCAAAAAGAGGATGTTGCGTGTATCTTCCCGGGAACAAAGAATGTGGACTATGTTGCCTGTTGGTACATGAAAGCAATCCAGTACATAGGTGAAACACAAATTGAGTGTGCATTTGTGTCTACGAACTCTATCTGCCAAGGCGAGATTGTTCCAGTTTTGTGGCCGAAGTTGTTGGCTGAAAATCTTGTAATCAACTTTGCTCATCGTACGTTCGTATGGTCAAGCGAGGCAAAGGCGAAGGCCGCTGTCCATTGTGTTGTCCTCGGTTTTGCAACATTTGCACGGAGTACCAAGGTGCTTTACGATGGGAATCAGCGCCGTATAGCGTCGAATATAAACCCTTATTTGCTTGATAGTGCAGATGTTATTGTATACGCACAAAGAAAACCTTTTGGTGCCGTGCCTGCAATGGTGTATGGAAATAAGCCTGCTGACGGCGGAAATCTGATAATTGAGAAAGACGACTACGACGGTTTTCTGGCGCAGGAACCAAATGCTCAGAAATATATTCGCCAATATGTTGGCGCTGTTGAATTTCTGCATAATGACAAGCGGTATTGCCTTTGGCTCAAGGGGGCTAACCCCAAAGAACTCAGAAGTATGCCGCTGGTTATGCAAAGAATTGAGAAGTGTAAAGAAATGCGAAATAATAGCGTTGCCGCTGCAATACGAAAGTTTGCCGAAACGCCGACCTTGTTCGCACAAATCACACAGCCAGAAGGAAAGCCTTACATCATTGTTCCTGCGCATAGTTCTGCTTCCCGCAGATACATTCCATTGGGATTTGTCGGCCCAGATGTAATTTCCAGTAATGCAGTATTCATTATTCCAGATGCAACCGTCTTTCAATTTGGCGTGTTAATGTCAAATGTTCATAACGCTTGGATGCGAACAACTTGTGGACGGCTAAAAAGTGACTACCGCTATTCTAAAGAAATCGTCTACAATTGCTTCCCATGGCCGACGCCTACTGACGCGCAAAAGGCCAAGATCGAGCAGACCGCGCAGGCCATCCTTGATGCCCGCGCCCTGTACCCCGACGCCAGCCTTGCCGACCTCTACGACGAAGTAGCCATGCCGCCGGAACTGCGCAAGGCGCACCAGCAGAACGACAAGGCCGTCATGCAGGCCTACGGCTTCGACATCAAGACCACCACCGAAACCTCCTGCGTCGCGGAACTGATGAAGATGTATCAAAAGCTAACACAGCAGGGATGAGGCGGCTATATGGACGATGAAAAGAGAGAAATCCGGTTTCCTCTCCCCAATGAAGACGGCACAGATACAGAGTTTTCCCCTGCCGCTATGGAGGAAGCCAGAGCCAAAATGAAAAGCAATCTGGAACACAGAGTAGGCGGCATAGCTCAAAGCGTTAGCATTGCTCATGAATTGGCGGAAGCAATACGTCCAGCGCTTGAAAACTTCGCAAGAATGGCACAGGAAGTGTCTGCCGCAATGAGACCCATTGTGGAGGCCGTTCAGCAAGCAACAGCATCTTTCGCCAAAGCCATAGCGGATTTTCAGATTCCGACTATCACCGAGGAACGCAAACAGGAGTTAATTGCAAGCTACAAAAATGGGGTGAATGCGGGTGGACACTCTGCCCAAATGCTCCGTTTGATTGCTTTGATGAATTCCCAGCAAGCATTGAAGCGGCAAACGCTACAATGACACCGCTTTGCTCCAAGCGTGAAATGGAACAGCTTTTTGAAGAATTGCAAGGGCAACGCATCAAGAAAGAGGATTTGGATGCAGCCATTTTGTGCTACAACAACCGACAGTACAAAGCGTGTGCGCTAATTCTCTTTGGCATTATCGACGCCAAGTTGATACGGAAGCAAAAGCGCGGCGAAAAGTGGCGTCCATCGGGAAGCGTGGCGGCTAAAAGATTGCGAGAGCAATTTGAAGGCGGCGACAACGAAAAGATGCTGTTTACTATGTTGCTCTGCGTAAATCTGTTCACCTGTTTGGAAACCCTTTTTGCCAACGCGCACGATTTCAAGGTTGAGCCGGTCACAATCAATCGAAACTTTGTCAGCCACGGTATGACCCGCCGCCCGGTGCGTCAGCGCGACTGCATCCAACTGTTCCTTGCGTTATACAACCTAATGCTGTTCTTTGAATTCACCTCATAAAAAAGAGACCCCCTGCTGATTTTGATTTTCAAAATCAGCAGGGGATTTTTTGTTCGGTTAAGGTCTATCCGAACGGCATTGCCGTACGGTCTCCGTTTTCTCAACAGTATTAGTAGGCCAGCTTCTCGCGGAGGTAATCCTTCAGCTCAGCGATGGGGATACGCACCTGCTCCATGGTGTCGCGCTCACGGACGGTGACGCAGTTGTCGCCGGCGGTGTTCTCGTCACCCACGGTATCAAAGTCCACGGTGATGCAGAAGGGCGTACCGATCTCGTCCTCACGGCGATAGCGCTTACCGATAGAACCGGTCTCATCGAAGTCGATCATCCACTCCTTGGCAAGATCGGCATAAATCTCACGGGCCTTCTCAGACAGCTTCTTGCTCAGGGGCAGCACAGCGGCCTTGAAGGGAGCCAGTGCGGGATGGAAGTGCATAACGGTACGGACATCGTTCTTCTCGGCATCCACCACTTCCTCGTCATAGGCCTCCACCAGGAATGCCAGCACCACGCGGTCAGCACCCAGAGAGGGCTCCACCACATAGGGGATGTAGCGCTCGTTGGTCTCCGGATCGAAATAGGTCATATCCTTGCCGGAGGTGTTCTGATGGGCGGTCAGGTCGAAGTTGGTACGGGAAGCCACACCCCACAGCTCGCCCCAGCCGAAGGGGAAGACAAACTCAAAGTCGGTGGTGGCATTGGAATAGTGACTCAGCTCCTCGGGATCATGGTCGCGCAGACGCAGGTTCTCATCCCGCATGTTGAGACCCAGCAGCCAGTCGTGACAGAACTTCTTCCAATAGGCAAACCACTCCAGCTCGGTACCGGGCTTGCAGAAGAACTCCAGCTCCATCTGCTCGAACTCGCGGGTGCGGAAGGTGAAGTTACCGGGGGTGATCTCGTTGCGGAAGGACTTGCCCACCTGGCACACGCCGAAGGGCAGCTTGCGGCGGGTGGTGCGCTGGACGTTCTGGAAGTTGACAAAGATACCCTGTGCCGTCTCGGGACGGAGGTACACGGTGTTCTTGGCATCCTCGGTGACACCCTGGAAGGTCTTGAACATCAGGTTGAACTGACGGATATCGGTCCAGTTGTGCTTGCCGCAGGTGGGGCAGGCAATGTTGTGCTCTTCCACGAACGCCTTCATCTCGGCCTGGGACATGGCATCCACAGCCTTGCCCAGCTCGAAGTTGTTCTCATGGCACCAATCCTCGATAACCTTATCGGCACGGAAACGCTCCTTGCACTCCTTGCAGTCCATCAGAGGATCGGAGAAACCACCCACGTGACCGGAGGCAACCCAGGTCTGGGGGTTCATCAGGATGGCGGCGTCGAGACCTACATTGTAGGGATTCTCCTGCACGAACTTCTTCCACCAGGCCTTCTTCACATTGTTCTTCAGCTCCACGCCCAGAGGACCGTAGTCCCAGGTGTTGGCCAGACCGCCGTAGATCTCAGAGCCTGCGAAAATAAAGCCGCGGTTTTTGCAGAGGGCGACCACTTTTTCCATGGTCTTTTCCGTGTTCTTCATCATGGTTGTTTTCTCCTTCTATCTGAATCATATTTTGGCTTTTGGGAAATAAAAAAACGCCCTCAAGCCTAATCGGCTCAGGGCGAACGGTAACCGTCCGTGGTTCCACCTGAATTTGGAATTTCTTCCACACTCTTTTGCCGGTAACGGGGCGTCCGGCGGGCATTTCCTCCCGCGGCTCCGGGGTGCCAACCCATCTCTGCCTTTGCGTATCCAAAGCATAGCATTTTTGTCGGCCTTCGTCAAGAGTCTTTTTCCTGCCGGACAAAGGAAAAAGGACACCGAAACGGTGTCCTTTGGTTTGGTCCTATTAGCCAATCTGGTTCAGCTTCAGAGTCAGAGCGCTCTTCTTGTGGGCTGCATTGTTCTTGTGCAGCAGGCCCTTAGCGGCGGCCTTGTCGATGGACTTCACTGCCACCTTGTAAGCGCCCTCGGCCTCGGTGCGATTGCCTTCAACGGCAGCAGCCTCGAACTTCTTGATAGCAGTCTTCAGTGCGGACTTATCGGCCTTGTTGCGAGCATTTCTCACCTCTGCCACCAGAACACGCTTCTTAGCAGACTTGATATTCGGCAAACCAAACACCTCCCCGGCGATAAAATATTGCGCTGTCAGAAAAAACTTCCACGCAGGATGATATTTTAGCACCTTTCTCAAGAAATTGCAAGCACTTTTTCAATTATTCGCAGCAAAATTTGAATATTTCCCTTCTCTTGTGAAAAACTACCTTTCACATACCACATTTTGTGTTTTTTGAGAGGAGCGCACCTAAATATGCCCATTCCTGCCACCGATCTCGCCCTGGAATCTGCCGAAATTTTCCATGGCGCCAAAAAAAATTTTTTCAAACTGCCCGGTCTCAGCCGAACAGAATTCCTTCGGGAGGGATATCTTGTCACAGTGATCACCATTTCTTCCCGAGAGGCGGCAGATGCCATCGGTAAGCCCATGGGCCAGTATGTGACCATGGACCTGCACCCCTACTTTCGCCGGCAGTCACATTTTTTCCGCCGGGCTGCCCACTGCCTGTCCTTTCAGCTGCAGACACTGCTGCCGGATTCCTGCCGCAGCTTTCTGGTGATCGGACTGGGAAATCGGGCCATGACGGCAGATGCGGTGGGGCCTCTTACGCTGGAGCATCTGCTGGTGACCCGGCACCTGCTTTCCCCGGACGGTCCCCTCTCCGGTCTGCGGGCCACCGCCGCACTGGCTCCGGGCGTACTCTCCGACACCGGCATGGAATCCACCGACCTGCTTCGGGGCGCGATCCAGCAGGTGCGGCCGGATGCCCTTTTGGTGATCGATGCCTTGGCTGCCCATAGCCCCCACAGACTCTGCACCTGTCTGCAGCTGTCGGACACCGGACTGATCCCCGGCTCCGGTGTGGGTAATCACCGGCAGCCCATCAACCGGGAAACGCTGGGCCTTCCCGTGATCGCCATCGGGCTTCCCACCGTTATCAGCGGAGCGGCGCTCTCCGAGGAGTTGCAGGATGATCTGTTTGTTACGCCCCGGGACATTGACCAGCGGGTTCGGGAGCTGAGTCGTCTGTTGGGATACGGCATCAATCTGGCGCTGCAGCCCTCTTTGTCTCTGGAGGACATCACCGGCCTGCTGGGCTGAAAAAAGGGAGGACACCTCTGTCCTCCCTTTTCTGCTTACTTATAGTAATCGGTTTCGTCCTCCAGCACCATATCCAATCCATTGTGGTACACGGGAATGGTCTTAAACTTAAAGCGGCTGATTTTATGCTTGTGATCGATCTTCTCCTTGATCTGGGGATCCACCACACCGCGGCGGATATATTCGTTGACCGCATGGTAGGTAAAGCCCAGATTGTCCTCATCGGTCAGACCGGTCAACCCATCGGAGGGCGGCTTGATGAGGAATTTCTCCGGCAACCCCAACTGACGGCCCAGCGCAATAACCTCCTCCGTGGTGTACATACCCAGCGGGGAGAAGGCACCGGCACTGTCCCCATAAATAGTGCAGTAGCCCACCCAATCTTCCGAAAGGTTGGAGGTGTTGATCACAATACCGCCCGGCAGAGACTGGGCCACCGCATAGAGGGTCGTCATGCGGATGCGGCTGGGCAGATTGACCACCGTCTGACGGCTGGGGGCAATGCCCACCTGCTCCATCTGATCCAGCACACCGCGGACGGCATCATGAATATTAATGGTGCAGTGGGGGATCTGCAGAAACTCCACCAGTTCGTGGGAGTAGTCGATATCCGGCTGAACACCGTCCGGCATCAGTACACCGTAGACATTCTTTCGCCCATAGGCTGCCACAGCCAGAGCCGCTACCGTAGAGCTGTCCTTGCCGCCGGAGATTCCGATGACTGCCGTCTGGCCGCCACAGGCCTGCCGCTGCTCCTCCATCCACTCCAAAAGTCCTGCCAACTGAAATCTGGGATCGAATTCCATGCCCTATCCTCCCTGTTGTTCGTTGCCGATATTGTAGCGCGAAGCCGAAAAAAAAGCAAGAAAAAGGACTCTGCTTTCCACAGAGCCCTTCTTCCGTTTGTGTGTTTGTTAGGAGAGAGAGAAAATCACATCGGGGATGTACCCCTTGTACGAGTATGATATTACCCTGTAAAGATGGCAAAACCATGACTTCCCTGTGAACTTTTTGTGAACAGTTCAGGAAATGTATTTTCTGCTCTCCGCTACCGCCAACTGATCGCAGCGGTTGTTCTTCTCGTTGCTGGCATGACCCTTGACCCAGTGGTAGCGCACCTCATGCTTTGCTACCAGAGGAAGCAGCTGCTCCCACAGATCCACATTCAGGGCCGGTTTCTTGTCGGACTTGATCCAGCCTCGCTTCTTCCAGCCGTAGACCCAGCCCTTCTCCAGTGCCTCAATGACATACTTGCTGTCGGAATACAGCTCCACAATACAGGGCTCCTTCAGCATAGCCAGCGCCCGGATCACACCGGTCAGTTCCATGCGGTTATTGGTGGTATTGCCCTCACCGCCGGAGATCTCCTTCTCCACACCGTTCCACTCCAGAATGGCACCCCAGCCCCCGGGACCGGGATTGCCGCTGCAGGCTCCGTCGGTATAGATGGTCACCGTTTTCATAGGCTCTCCTCCCGCGGCTCCACTGCCACTACAGTCAATTGATCTGCACTGACCGTAAAGCGAATATTGTGTGCACCGAAGGCCAGACCGTAGACCCGCTGCGGATCTTCCTGATAGCGGGGCCGGGGATCCAGCGCCAGTACACCCAAAAGCCCTTCACGCTGCTCCGGAGGAATCTGCTCCAGCAGCGGCTGAGGAAATGCCACCTGCAGCGCAGTGCGCTCCAGCGGATCGGTAAAGCCGCCGGTGGCCTCCGGATGGCTGTCGGCATAGGGCAGATAGGGTTTGATGTCAAAAATCGGCGTTCCGTCCACCAGATCTGCACCGGACACCACCAGCACCGGACCCAGCTGCGGATCCTGCAGGATCTCCTGCAGCTTCACGCTGCTCAGCCCAATGGCATTGGGACGGAAGGGGGAACGGGTGGCGAACACGCCCATCCGGGTATTGCCGCCCAGACGGGGCGGCCGCACCGTGGGAGACCACTCCTCCCGCAGGGCACGGTCAAACTGCCAGATCAGCCAGATATGGCTAAAGCCTTCCAATCCCCGCAGGGCATCGGGGTTGCGGTATTCCGGTTCAAAGACGATCCGGCCCAGCAGCCCGTCCACCAATCCGCTCTGACGGGGAACGCCAAACTTCTCCGGCAGATCCGTACGGATACGGGCAATGACCTTCATCTCCGTCATGCCTGCTCACCGGACGGCTCGGCGCTCTCCTCCCGGTCTGCACGGGCCACGGAGATCACCTGCTCCCCCTCGGCCAGGCGCATGACGCGCACACCCTGGGCGCTGCGGCCATAGATATTGATATCGCTGCTGGCCATGCGGATGATGGTGCCGTTGCTGGAGATCATCAGGATATCCTCTTCACCGGTCACCACCTTGGCGGCCACCACATTACCGGTCTTGTCGGTGATCTGATAGCCCTTCATGCCGCTGCCGCCGCGGCGCTGAGGCTCGCCGCCGTCGCCGCGCATATAGGCCTCGATGGGGGTACGCTTGCCGTAGCCGTTTTCGGTGATGGCAAGCAGCGTCTGTCCCTCATGGGCGCGGGCTGCGGCCACCACATAGTCGCCCTCCCGCAGACGGATTCCGCGCACACCCACAGCGTCACGGCCCATGCAGCGGATATCCGTCTCCTTGAAGCAGATGGACATACCTCTGTGGGTCATCAGCAGGATGTTCTGGTTTCCATCGGTGCGGCGCACCTCGATCAGTTCGTCACCCTCATCCAGCGACAGGGCGCGGATACCGGCCTTGCGGGCTGTATTGAGCACATTCAGCTGCAGACGCTTGACCGTACCCATCCGGGTGATCATCACCAGGAAGCTCTCATCCAGCTCCCGCACGGACAGACCTGCCGTCACATGCTCACCGGGCTCCAAAGGCAGAATATTGACGATATTGGTGCCCCGTGCGGCACGGCCGGCCTCAGGGATCAGATAGCCCTTCTTCCGGTGCACCTTTCCGGTATTGGTAAAGAACAGAATGTAATCGTGGGTAGAGGCGGTAAACACAGCAGCCACAACATCCTCCTCCCGGGTGGTAATGGCCTTGACACCCTTACCGCCGCGGCGCTGGGCGGAATACTCTGCCGCCGGGGTACGCTTGATGTAGCCGTTCTGCGTCAGCGTATAGACGCACTGCTCCTCCTCAATGAGATCCTCAATGTCGATCTCATCTTCCACATCCTGAATCTCGGTTCTGCGGTCATCACCGAACTTCTCGGCAATGGCGGCCAGTTCCTCCTTCAGAATCTGCTTGACCAGATTCTCATCGGACAGGACCTTCTGCAGCCAGGCGATCTTCTCTTCGATCTCCTTATATTCCCGCTCCAGCTTTTCCCGGTCCATACCCTGCAATGCCTTCAGACGCATATCCAAAATGGCCTGTGCCTGCACATCGGACAGACCGAAGCGGGTCATCAAAGCTTCCTTGGCATCGTCATAACGGCTGCGAATGATACGGATGACCTCATCGATATTGTCCTGCGCGATCAACAGGCCCTGCAGCAGATGGGCTCTTTCCTGCGCCTTCTTCAGGTCATAGCGGGTGCGGCGGACGATGATCTCCTGCTGGAACTGCAGATATTCATCGATGATGTGCCGCAGAGACAGGATCTTGGGCTGGGTCTGATTCTGCACCAGAGCCAGCATATTGATGGCAAAGGTGGTCTGCAGCTGGGTCTGAGCAAAGAGGCGGTTGAGGATCACCTGTGCATTGGCATCGCGCTTGAGTTCGATGACGATGCGCATACCGTTGCGGTCGGACTCATCCCGGATATCGCTAATGCCCTCCAGACGCTTGTCCTCCACCTGCTCGGCCATGCTCTTGATCAGCATCCGCTTGTTCACCTGATAGGGAAGCTCGGTGATGATGATGCGGATACGGTTCTGACCGAACTCCTCAAATTCATGGCGGGCACGAACTACCAGACGGCCGCGGCCGGTGGCGTAGGCGGCACGGATCCCGCTGCGGCCCATGATGATGCCGCGGGTGGGGAAGTCAGGTCCCTTCACATGCTCCATCAGATCACCCAGCGTTGCCTCGGGATCATCCAGCACGCAAATGCAGGCACCGATGATCTCCCGCAGGTTGTGGGGCGGAATATTGGTGGCCATACCCACGGCGATGCCGGAGGAACCGTTCACCAACAGGTTGGGGAAACGGCTGGGCAGCACACGGGGCTCTTTACGGCTCTCATCAAAGTTAGGATCCCAGTCCACGGTGTCCTTTTCCAGGTCGCGCAGCATCTCATCGGAGATCTTGGACAGGCGAGCCTCCGTATAACGGTAGGCTGCCGGGGGATCGCCATCCACAGAACCGAAGTTACCGTGACCATCCACCAGCATATAGCGCATGGAGAAATCCTGGGCCAGACGCACCAATGCATCATAGACAGAAGCGTCACCATGGGGATGATAACGACCCAGCACGTCACCGACACAGGTGGCGGACTTTTTGAAGGGTCGGTCCGAGGTCAGATTGTCCTCATACATGGCATAGAGGATACGGCGATGGACGGGCTTCAGGCCATCGCGCACATCCGGCAGGGCACGGCCCACGATGACGGACATGGCATACTCAATGTAGCTCTTCTCCATCTCCGGCACCAGGGGAGACTCTACAATATGCTGCTGGGGAAACCGGATCTCTTCGGGATCGTATTGCGGTTTTTTGCTCATGTTCGGCCTCCCTTCTTAATAATCCAGATTGACGGCATACTTGGCGTTCTTTTCAATGAACTCCTTACGGGGCTCCACCTTCTCGCCCATCAGAATGGTAAAGGTGGCGTCCGCCTTGACTGCGTCATCCAGTGTGATGCGCCGCAGGGTACGGCTGGTGGGATCCATGGTGGTCTCCCACAGCTCGGTGGGATTCATCTCACCGAGGCCCTTGAAACGGCTGATATCGATTTTAACATTAGGGTTATCTCCGCGCATTTCAGCGGAGACCTGATCCCGCTCCTCGTCGGAATAAGCCACACGGGTCGTTTTTCCGCGGGTCAGCTTATACAGAGGAGGAACGGCCGAGTAGACATATCCCTGCTCGATCAGCGGGCGCATAAAGCGGAAAAAGAAGGTCAGCAGCAGTGTACGGATATGGGCACCGTCCACGTCCGCATCGGCCATGATGATCACTTTGTGATAGCGCAGCTTGTTGGGATCAAACTCCTCACCGATACCGGCACCCAGCGCCGTGATCACCGGCTGCAGCTTATCGTTTCCGTACACCTTGTCGGCACGGGCCTTCTCCACGTTCAGCATCTTGCCCCACAGGGGAAGAATTGCCTGGAAGCGGCTGTCCCGTCCCTGGGTGGCAGAACCGCCTGCGGAGTCGCCCTCGACGATGTAGATCTCGGTCAGTTCCGGATTATTTTCATTGCAGTCGCGCAGCTTGTCAGGCATGGCGGCGCCGCCCAGTGCCGTCTTGCGGCGGATGGACTCACGGGCCTTTCTGGCTGCCTCACGGGCACGGTTGGCCGTGAGCGCCTTATCCAGAATCGTGCGGGCCACCACAGGGTGTTCCTCCAGATAGACCGCCAGCTGATCGCTCATCAGATTATCCACCAGTGTGCGGATATGGGCGTTACCCAGCTTGGCCTTGGTCTGACCTTCAAACTGTGCCTCCGTCAGCTTCACGGAGATCACCGCGGTGATGCCCTCGCGGACATCCTCACCGGAGACCTTATCCCCTTCCTTGATCATGCCATACTTCATGCCATAGGCATTGAGCACACGGGTCAGGGCAGCCTTGAAGCCGGTCTCATGCATGCCGCCTTCCGGGGTGCGGATATCATTGGCGAAGGAGACGATGTTCTCGTTATAACCGTCGTTATACTGCAGGGCGATCTCCGCGGTGGAATCCCCCTTCCCACCGGAGATATAGACGACTTCCTGATGAAGCTCCGTCTTGTTCCGGTTCAGGTAGGTGACATATTCCCGGATACCGCCCTCGTAGCACATGGTCTCCTGCTGCTCCATGCCCTCCCGGGCATCCGTAATGGTGATGCGCAGGCCGCCGTTGAGGAAAGCCTGCTCCCGCATGCGGGTATGGAGCACCTCATAATCATAGACCACTGTATCAAACATCTCGGGATCCGGCTTAAAGGTCACCATGGTACCGGTCTTGTCGGTATCGCCCACGATGGTCATCTCCTGGGTGATATTACCGCGGGAGAAGTGCATCTCGTAGATTTTGCCATTCTTGTGGACCTGCACCACCAGCCACTCACTGAGGGCGTTGACCACACTGGCACCCACACCATGCAGACCGCCGGACACCTTATAGCCGCCGCCGCCGAACTTACCGCCGGCATGCAGCACGGTGAAGACCACCTCCAGGGCGGGGCGGCCTGTCTGGGGCTGAATATCCACAGGGATACCACGGCCGTTATCGGTGACGGTGATGGTATTTCCCTCGTTGATGGTCACAGTAATATCCGTGCAGTAACCGGCCAGCGCCTCATCAATGGAGTTATCCACGATCTCATATACCAGATGATGAAGACCGGAGGAGCTGGTAGAACCGATATACATACCGGGACGTTTCCGGACAGCTTCCAGACCCTCCAGCACCTGGATCTCAGAACCGCCGTATTCCGTCTGCACAGCTGTTGTCTTTTCCAGTTCGGACATAGGAACCATTCCTTTCTGTATCCCGCAAAATGGCGGGACAGATGTTTTCTCACTTCTGCAGGCCGATACCTGCTTTTATCCGTTTTCTCCCTGACTTCTTTTTTGCAGGGTTTGGGGAGTCAGCTGGGAAATATAGACCAGTTGACGGTGATAGGGGTGGTCACAGACCACAAAGGATTTGGGAATATCCTCCGTCACAGGAAGGGCAACGCCCTCTTCTTCTGCTTTCTGGAGAAATTCTCTTGTAATTTTTGACTGGGAGGTGATATCCAGATCAAAGATCCCGATGATGCGCCGCTCCGACACCATGGCATTCTGGCCAATATGCAGATAGCCCATCAGATCACCTCTCCATTTTGAATATGAAACACTTTTCCCTGCAGCAGCTGATCCAACCGGTCATTTTCGCAGCAGGTAATAAAGACCTGTCCTCCGGCGATGCGGTTGAGTACATACTCCTGCCGCTTGGGATCCAGTTCGCTGAGCACATCATCCAGCAGCATCAGGGGATATTCCCCGATGGTGTTTTTATGGATCTCCCGATCTGCCAGCTTCAAACTGAGGGCGGCCGTGCGTACCTGCCCCTGAGAACAAAACTGTCGGGCAGAGCGGCCGTTGATCAGCACCTCTATATCATCCTTATGGGGACCGGAGAGGCACAGCCGACTGGCTTTTTCCGCCTCAAAATGGTCCGCCTGATGACGCCGCAGCTGATCGGTCAGCTCACCGTGACTGGCAAAGGGATCTGCAATCGTCTTTACCGTTTGATACTGCAGCTGCAGCTGCTCCTTCCCGCCGGAACACTCCAAATGGGCGGCAGCGGCATATTCTGCCAGCGCCGCACAGTACCGGGCCCGGTAGTGGATCAGCACAGCACCTACCTGACAGAGCCGATCGTTGAACTCCGGCAGCGTCTGCAGCAGCTGAGGATAGTCCTCACTGTCCCGCAGAATCCGGGTCTTATGTTCGTAGAGCCGGTTGAACTCCGCCAATGCCTCGGCATACCGGGGCCGCAGCTGGCACAGGGACAGGTCCATAAACCGTCTCCGGGCCGCAGCCCCGTCCCGGATCAGCAAAAGATCCTCGGGGCAGAAATAGATGGTGTGCAGCACCTCTGAGAGAGCACTGCTGTTTTTTGCCGTCACACCGTTGATGCTCATTTTTCTCCGCTTTCCGCGGTACAGATCGATCTGCGTGACAAACTCCCGGTCTCTGGTATGGGTGGTGGCACAGATCTGTGCACTCTCCCGGTCAAAGCCGATCAGTTCCCGATCCAAATGCGTGCGGGGACTTTTTCCGCAGGAGAGAAACACGATCGCTTCCAGCAGATTGGTCTTTCCCTGAGCATTTTCTCCGTAGATCACATTGCAGTTGGGATCAAAGGTGATCTCCTGCTGTATGTAATTACGAAAACCGGAAAGAGACAGATTATTGATCTGCATAGGCAACCGTATAGTGTTCTCCGGCTACTTCCACATCATCGCCGGGACGGATCTTCTTGCCCCGCATGGTGCATACTTCACCGTTGACCAGAACCTCGCCCTCCTGGATACGAATCTTGGCCTCACCACCGGTGGATACCACAGAGGCAAACTTCAAAAGATCCTGAAGCTTGATAAATTCCGTTGTAATTTTGATCTCGTTCATAAGTGCTCCTTTTACTGCGCCTTCAGGCGGACAGGCAGGACCATGTACAGGAAACTCTCATCTCCCTCTTCCACAGGGGTGATGATGCAGGGGGAGATACCGGTATTCAATTCCATCTTCACCTGCTCAGCGGGAGCATAGCGCAGGGCATCCAGCAGATATCTGTTGTTAAAACCGATTTCCAGATTCTTACCGTCGCCATCGATGGGGCAGATGTCCTTTGCCTCGCCGTTGCCGGTCTTGGCAGACATCAGCACACGGCCCTGATCAAACACGCAGCGTACAGGACTCTTCAGCTTTTCGCTGATCACCACAGACACGCGGTCCAGGCTGTTCATCATGGTTTTGGTATCCACCACGATGCTGATGGGATTGCTGCGGGGAATGGCATTTTTATAATCCAGGAACTCACCCTCCAGACGGCGGCAGATCAGCTGGGTGGCGCCGGTCTGGAACAGCAGGTGGCGTTTACCCTGAATGATGGTCACCAGATCATCGCTGTCCTCACAGATTTTTTCCACCTCATTGAGGGCGGCACCGGGTGCAACAAAGCGGAAAGCGCCGCCATCCATGTGCTCCAGCGGCTCGCAGCGCAGCGCCAGACGGAAACCGTCCACAGACACCATGGTCAAACCCTTCTCATTGATTTCAAACAGAGAACCGGTATGAACCGGGCGGCTCTCATTGGTGGAAACGGCAAAACTGGTCTGGGAAATCATGGTCTTCAGGGTCTTCTGCTGGATGGACACAGAATACTCGTCATCCACCTCAGGCAGCTCCGGATAATCTTCAGCGGAAAGGCCCAGAATCTCAAAGCTGGCATCGCCGCAGGTCAGGCGAACCATATACTTCTCATCGGCAGCAAATACAATGATATCATCGGGCATTCTGCGGATGATATCGCCAAACAGGCGGGCATTGAGTACAATGCGGCCGGCCTGATGAATCTGTGCATCCAAAGAGGTACGGATACCGGTCTGCATATTGTAGCCGGAAAGAACCAGCTGATCCTCCCCCTCCAGCAGCAGGCCCTCCAGTGCGGGAATGGAGCTCTTGGTAGCTACGGCGCGGGATGCGGTATTGACAGCGCTCTGCAGCAGAGCTTTTTCACAGGAAAAACGCAGCATAACGATCAAAGTTCCTTTCTTTTCGTTTTTGGAAAATCAGAGGAATAATCTCTGAAAACAAAACATAAACTAATGATTTTTTAGTAACAGTCGTAGTAGGGAAAATTTATGTGGAAAAGGAAAATTTTCGTTGGTATAACAGGAAAATTCATCCACACAAAAATCGATGGTTTTACGGGTATTTCCACAGGAAGAAAAAGAAGATTCCTTTTCCACATTCCTTCCACGTGGAATTGACAGAAAAAGTGGAAAACCTTACTTCTTTGCGTTGATGTTGGTGGTAATTTCCTTGACGATTTCTGCAAACGCCGGATCGGAACGCATCTGCTTTTCAACTTTATCCAACGAATGAAGGACGGTTGCATGGTCTCTTCCGCTGAATTCCTTACCGATATCACTGAGACTGAGGTTAGTCATACGGCGAATCAGATACATGGCGATCTGGCGCCCACTGACAATTTCACGGCCGCGGTTTTGTCCGCGCAGAACATCCTCTTCAATATTGTAGTATTTGCAGACATAGGAGATGATGATCTGGGGAGAGGGGACATATTCGTTGCTGCGCTTGAGCATATCCTTTACAGCTCTGCCCACAGCCTCCTGATCCACCTTGTCTCCCAAAAGATCCCGGTACGCAAGGATCTTATTGAGGGTTCCCTCCAACTGACGGACATTTGCGGTGACATTCTCGGCAATATAGTCGGAAATTTCATCCGGCAGCTTCACACCCAGCATGGCGGCCTTGTTCTTAATGATGGCAAGACGAGTCTCAAAGTCGGGGGGAGTGACATCTACCATCAGACCCCACTCAAAGCGGGTACGCAGTCGGTCCTCCAACTGCAGCATTTCCCGGGGTGGACGATCAGAGGTCAGCACAATCTGTTTCCCGGACTCATGGAGAGTATTAAAGGTATGGAAAAATTCCTCCTGGGTCTGCTGTTTGCCGGCGATAAACTGTACGTCGTCCACCAGCAGCAAGGTGGCCTGACGATATTTCTCCCGGAACTCCGTGTTGCGGTTTTCCCGGATGGAGGCCACCAGTTCATTGGTAAATTCATCGCCTTTAACATAGACGATACTTGCCTCCGGTCGGTTCTTGCGCAGTTGGTTGGCAATTGCATAGAGAAGATGTGTCTTTCCCAAACCGGAATCACCGTAAATAAACAGAGGATTATAGTTTTCGGCGGGCTTTTCCGCCACAGCGCGGGCCGCGGCATAGGCCAGTTTATTGCTGGGGCCTACCACATAAGTTTCAAAAGTAAACCCTTCCGAATCATTCAAGCCGCCGATGGAATCCGGTGTGATACGGTGATAAATGGACAACTGCTCATCGTCCAGAATTTTAATCTCAAAATCAGCGGAGAAAATCTTGCGCAGTGCCTCCCGAATATTGGGCAAAAATCGCTTCTCGATGGTGCTTTTCTTAAATGGATTGCTGCAATGCAGCACAAAAGCGGAATCCTCCAAAGTCACGACCGTCACCTCATTAAACCAGGTGTTGACCGTAATCTCAGAAAGCTCCTCGCTCATTTGATTCAAAACATAAGTCCAAACATCAGACAGAGAGTTCAATGAAAGCGCCCCTTTCTCCCGTTTTCTTTCGTTTCTCATTCTAAAAATAATAACCCGATTTATTATACCAAAAAGTGGTGGAAAAGTCCACACATATTCTAATATTAAGTTCAAAATTTTCCACAGGGGCAGACACTATATCTTGAGGAGAAAACCGGTAGATTTTCACAATATTTTGGGGTCATCTCCGCAAAAAAGCCCGGTTTTTCCATAAGAAACCCGATCTTTCTTTTTAAAAGTTTATTATTGACAGAGACGGAAAGAAACTGTATAATACACCTTGCGCTTATTTTGCGCTTACTTTTTCAACTGCGGGGCAGATCCGGAAGGAACTGCTCGCCGTCGAGTAAGAGCAGGCGGCCTGATCCGTCTGCCGGATTCTATGTAATGGAGGTGTCATGCAATGTTCCGTACCTATCAGCCCAAGAAGCGTCAGCGCTCCAAGGAGCACGGCTTCCGCAAGAGAATGGCCACCAAGAATGGCCGCAAGGTGCTGGCTCGCCGTCGTGCTAAGGGCCGCGCTCGCCTGACCCACTGAGGTCACGGAAGGTGCATCGCGCATAGATAAATGAACAGGGACGGCAGAGGGGAAAACTGTCGTCCCTATTAGTCTATGTGTCAGGAAAGAAACAAAGCCTAGAGGGAGACCATGAAAGCAGCTGTTACGGTCAAAGAGAACTATGAGTTCCGGCGCATTTACCGCAAGGGAAAGACAGCGGTAGGACCGGGACTGGTGATCTATTGCCAGAAGAACCGTCAGGGTTTGAGCCGGTTGGGAATCACCGTCAGCACGAAGCTGGGAAAAGCGGTGGTGCGCAACCGGGTACGCCGTCGGATCCGGGAGATCTATCGTCTCAACAAACCGGCCATGAAACCGGGTTGGGATGTGATCCTCGTGGCAAGAATGCGTGCTGTCACTATGGAATACCGCAAGCTGAATCAGACATATCTGCGCCTTTTGGAGCAGGTGGGTCTGCTGGAGAATCCGCAATGAAAAAACTGTTTCTCCTTCTTATCCGCTTTTATCAGCGCAGTATCTCTCCCCTCTTTCCCCGTCGCTGCCGCTTCATCCCTACCTGCTCGGAGTATGCCCGGGAGGCGGTGGAGAAGTATGGTGCGGCAAAAGGCGGGTGGCTGGCTTTGAAACGCTTTCTGCGGTGTCACCCCTTCCATAAGGGCGGGTGGTATGACCCGGTCCCTTAGTTTTCCCAAAGAAACATAACGGAGGAATAATCCATGTTTGAACAAATCGGATATTTTATTTGTATCCCCTTTGCGTGGCTGACCCGTCTGTTCTATAGCCTGACCAGTTCCTACGGTGTGGCTCTGATCCTCTTTACTCTGGTGGTAAAGCTGGTGCTGATCCCCTTCCAGCTGAAGAGCAAGAAGAGCATGCTGCGCATGAACCGTATGCAGGACAAGGTGAAGGAACTGCAGGAGCGCTATGCAAAGAACCCTCAGCGTCAGCAGCAGGAAATTGCTGATCTGTACGCCAGAGAGGGCATCAACCCCATGGGCGGCTGCCTGTGGTCCCTGCTGCCCTTCCCCATTATGATCGCTCTGTACTACATCATCCGTCTGCCTCTGCGCTATCTGATGAACATCTCTACCGAGAACATCGCCAAGATCGGCGAGCTGGCCAGCACCCTGGGTTATCAGGTTGCCGGCGACCAGAGCGCAGGCTATGACCAGATTTTCCTGACCAAGTTTATCCACGAAAACTGGTCCAGCTTTGAGGGCAAGTTCGAGGGCCTGATTGATCTGGACTATAACTTCCTGGGTATGGATCTGGCTGCTACCCCCAATGCCCTGCTGGATCAGTTCCCCGGCGGCGGCTGGCCTGTCTGGGGTATTCTGATGCTGCCCATTCTGGCAACGGTGATTCAGTTCGTGATGACCTTCATCAACATGAAGACCACCGGCGGCGCCAGCGGTCAGAACAAGACCATGTTCTACCTGATGCCCCTGATGACCCTGTGGATGGGCTACATGCTGCCCGCCGCACTGTGCGTGTACTGGATTGCCAACTCCTTCTTCATGCTGGTGCAGGAAGTGACCCTCAATAAGTTCTTCAACAAGATCCTGGATCGTGAGGAGACGGAGAAAGAGCGGGAGAAGCGGGAGAAGCGCGCCGCAAAGCTGGAGGCTTCCCGTGCCAAGATGGCCGCACAGCAGGCCACCATGGAGTCTGCCAAGAATAAGGGAGGCAAGAAGCCTCAGCCTCAGCAGAACAAGGCAAAGAAGCAGAACAGCACCAACGAGAACGGCCGTGTGGGTCAGAGACCCTATGCCCGTGGCCGTTCCTTCAGCGAAGACCATTACAACGACTAAGGAGTTTCGTCTATGCGTTATATTGATGTAACCGGCAAGACTGAGGACGAAGCCATCCGCAAAGCCCTTGAGCAGCTGAATATGGATCGGGACGATGTGTCCGTGGAGATTCTGGAGCGTGCCAAGAGCGGTTTTCTGGGTCTCGGCGGCAATCCCGCCCGTGTCCGTGTCTCCTATGCTTTCGATGAGCCCGAGGTGACTGAGACCCCCGTTCCTCAGCAGAAGCCTGTTGAGAAGAAGCAGCCGGCTGAAAAGAAGCAGGTTGAGGAAAAGCCTGTGGAGAAGAAGGTTGTGCAGCCTGCCAAGGAGCAGGACTGTGATGACGGATCCTGCCATAATGAGGATGCCCGCCGCATCTGCACCTTCCTGGAAGGTCTGTTGGAGCACATGGACAGCGCCGCTCAGGTGAAGGTCTATGAGGCAGAGAAGGGCCGTTACAAGGTCATTCTGGAGGGTGAGAAGCTGGGCGCGCTGATCGGCCGCCGTGGTGAGACCCTGGATGCCATTCAGCAGCTGACCAATTATGCTGTCAATTCCGGCAGCGAGAAGCGGATCCGCGTTCAGGTGGATGCCGAAAACTACCGCGCCAAGCGGGAACATAGCCTGGAGAGTCTGGCCCATAAGGTGGCCGGCAAGGTGATCAAGTATCGCCGCAGTGTGACCCTGGAGCCCATGAATGCCTACGAGCGCCATGTGATCCATGCCGCCCTGCAGGAGGAGCCCGGTGTGACCACCTACTCCATCGGTACGGAGCCCAACCGCCGCGTGGTGGTGGCTTATGAGAGAAATCGCTGATTCAGCAGCAGAGGACCGGATTTCCGGTCCTCTGCTTTTTTTGCCGGAATTTCCGTGCATATTGGGAAAGGTTATGGCCGAAACGGAAAAATGAAATTGCTTTTTCCCGGTCGGTATCGTATCATCAGGATAGTATAATTCCGGATTTTCCACATAACCGTGACAGGAGGACCATGTGATGCCCTACCGTATTTTGGTGATCAACCCCGGCTCCACTTCCACCAAGTTTGGTGTATATGAGGATGAGCAGCCGATTTTTGATGTGACCCTGCGCCACAGTGCGGAGGAACTGAACCAGTTTGATACCATTCCCCAGCAGCGGGAGTTCCGTAAAAATCTGGTGCTGGAGGCTCTGCAGCAGCGAAACTTTGATATGAGTACTCTGTCGGCCGTGGCCGGCCGCGGTGGCCTGGTAAAGCCGATCACCGGCGGCACCTATGCCATTTCGGATGCGCTGGTAGCAGATGGCCTTGCCGGGATCAACGGCCACCATGCCGCCAATCTGGCGGCGGCCATCTCCCGGGAGATCGCAGATCCTCTGGGAATTCCCGCCTACACGGTGGATCCCCCTGTGGTGGATGAGATGATGCCCATTGCCCGCTATGCAGGCCACCCCCTCTTTTACCGGAAAAGTAAATTCCACACCCTCAACCAGCGGGCCGTGGCCAAGCGCTATGCCCGGGAGATCGGTCGTCCTTATGAGGATCTGAATCTGATCGTCTGCCATCTGGGCGGCGGCATCTCCATCAGTCCCCATGTGAAGGGAAAGGTGCTGGATGCCGGTAACGGCATGGATGGCGACAGTCCCTTCTCCACCGACCGCTCCGGTAACCTGCCGGTGGGACAGGTCATCGACCTGTGCTTCAGCGGGAAATATACCCAGCAAGAGATCCGGAAGATGGTCTCCGGCCAGGGTGGCCTGAAGGCCTATACCGGCTCCGTGGATCTGCGCGAGCTGACAGAAAGAGCGGAGACGGACGAAAAGCTGGCAGAATTGCTGGAGGCCTTCTATTACCGCATCGCCAAGGAGATCGGCACCATGTCCGTGGTGTTCCGCGGCAAGGTGGATCAGATCCTGCTGACCGGCGGCATTGCCTATGGACAAAAGGCCGTGGAATCCATCTCCAAGTGGGTGGACTGGATCGCACCGATCACGGTCTATCCCGGTGAGGATGAACTGCTGGCCCTGGTACAGGGCGCTCTGCGGGTGCTGCGGGGCGAGGAAACGGCACAACAATATTAATTCAGACCCGGTCAGGTGGGGCACTGCCCCGCCTGTTTCCGTGTCGCATGGGATTGGGAGTAAAAAATGGAACTGGGCTTTACCTTCTTTTTCAACAGCATCCTGTTGGGTGTGGGTCTGGCAATGGATGCCTTCTCGGTTTCTTTGGCCAATGGCCTCAATGAGCCCCATATGAGGCGGAGAAAAATGTGCGGTGTAGCAGGGATTTTTGCCCTGTTTCAGTTTGCCATGCCCATGATCGGCTGGGTTTGCGTCATGACCATTGCCCAGCGCTTTGCCGCCTTTGAGCGGTGCATCCCCTGGATTGCACTGGCGCTGCTGGGCTATATCGGCGGCAAGATGCTGCTGGAGGGTCTGCAGGGCTGTCAGGCACCGGAGGAGGAGCAGCCCGCCGTAGGGCTTGCCGCCCTGTTGGTGCAGGGCGTGGCCACCTCCATCGATGCCCTGTCGGTGGGCTTCACCATCGCGGATTACAATTGGATGGAGGCATTGCTGGCCTGCCTTCTGATCGGTGCGGTGACCTTCTGCATCTGCCTGGCCGGGTTGGCTGTAGGCAGAAAAGCCGGAATCTGTCTGGCCGGCCGGGCCGGGATTTTGGGCGGCGCGATCCTGATCTTTATCGGCTTGGAGATCTTTATCACCAGCTTTCTGTAAAAACAAGCCCCGGATCGGCCCGGGGCTTTCTTCTGTCCCGTTTCGGGGACAATCTGTATGGTATCCTGTAGTTAACACAGTGGATGGGAGGAGACAGTGATGTACGGAGCAATTTTGGGAGATATCATCGGCAGTCCCTATGAGTTTGATCAGGGAGATAAGAGGAAAGATTTTCCGCTCTTTTCCGGGAGAAGTCATTTTACTGATGACACGGTCATGACCATTGCCGTGGCACAGGCCTTTTTGGAGGCCGATCCGGCAGAATCGGAGGAGCAGCTGCGTCAGAGAATTGTCCGGAGCTTGACCCTTTGGGGGCAGCAGTATCCCGATGCCGGGTATGGTGTCCGGTTTTCCGGCTGGCTGATGGAGCGGGATCCCAGGCCCTACAACAGTTACGGAAACGGTTCGGCCATGCGTGTCAGCTCCGTTGGCTGGCTGTTTGACACGCTGGAGGAGGTCCTGCAGGCAGCCCGTCTGTCGGCGGAGGTGACTCACAACCACCCCGAGGGCATCAAGGGGGCGCAGGCCACCGCGGCAGTGATCTTCCTGGCCCGCACCGGCAGCAGCAAGGAGCAGATCCGCACCTATGTGCAGCAACAGTTCGGCTACGACCTGAGCCGCACCTGCGACCAGATCCGCCCCAATTACCACCATGTGGAGAGCTGCCAGGAGACGGTGCCGGAGGCCATCACCGCCTTTTTGGAAGGTGAGGATTTTGAGGATGTAATCCGTACCGCTGTCTCTCTGGGCGGTGACTGTGATACGCTGACTGCCATCGCCGGCAGTATGGCAGAGGCCTTCTATGGGATTCCCTGGATTCTGGTTGATGCCTGCCGGAAGCAGCTGCCGGAAGATCTGCTGGAGGTTGTGGACCGGTTTGATCTGCGGGTGAGGGGCGATGTAGATCCGGATCTGGAGGACCTCCTTCTCCCGTAATGGAAAAAGGACGCTTGCAGCAGCAAGCGTCCTTTTATTATTGGTTCATCAGCAGAGCTTGGCACCGGCGGGAACACTGTCATCGATCAGCATCAGATGCAGCTTCTCCTCGCCCTTTTCCTTGTGCACGGCGGAGATCAGCATGCCGCAGGAGGGTACGCCCATCATCTTGCGGGGAGGCAGGTTCACGATGGCAATCGCGGTCTTGCCGATCAGCTGCTCCGGCTCGTAGTAGGCACGGATGCCGGAGAGAATGATGCGGTCCGTACCGGAGCCGTCATCCAAAGTGAACTTCAGCAGCTTGTCGCTCTTCTTCACCGTCTCACAGTTCTTGATCTTCACAGCGCGGAAATCGGACTTCAGGAAGGTCTCGAAATCCACAGACTCCTCCATCAGCGGCTCCACCTCAATGGCGGGCAGGGCGGCCTTCTTCTGTGCCTCCTGCAGAGCCTCCAGCTGGGCCAGAGCCTTCTCGGTGTCCACACGGGGGAACAGGTTCTCGCCCTTGGCCACGGTCACATCGGCGGGCAGGCAGCCCCACTGACCGGCAGCCTCCCAGGTACGGCAGGCCTCACAGGCGCCGATCTTCTCGAAGATCTTCTCGCAGGAATCGGGGATGAAGGGAGCCAGCAGGGTGGCGCAGATACGGATGCTCTCCAGCAGGTTATAGAGTACGGTGGCCAGACGGATCTGCTTGGTCTCATCCTTGCCCAGTGCCCAGGGGGTGGTCTCATCAATATACTTGTTGGCCCGCTCAATGAGCTTGAAGACCTCGTCCAGAGCCAGATGGGTCTGGAAGGCCTCCATCTGGGTCTCGTAGCGGCCCTGCAGAGCGCAGGCCAGATCCTTCAGCTCACTGTCCAGAGCGTCCTCTTCCCGCTGGGTGGGCAGCGTGCCGCCGAAATACTTCTCCGTCATGCTGGTGGTGCGGGACACCAGATTGCCCAGCTTGTTGGCCAGATCCGTGTTGATGGTCTGGATCAGCAGCTCGTTGGAGAAGTTGCCGTCAGAGCCGAAGGGGAAGGTGCGCATCAGGAAGAAACGCAGGGCATCCACGCCGAACATCTCGGCTAGAGCATAGGGATCCACCACGTTGCCCTTGGACTTGGACATCTTGCCGCCGTCGATCACCAGCCAGCCGTGGCCGTAGACATGCTTGGGGATGGGCTCACCCACACTCATCAGCATGGCAGGCCAGATGATGGAATGGAAGCGCACGATCTCCTTGCCCACAATGTTGATGCCGGGCCAGTACTTCTTGTAGCCGTCCCGCTGGTCATTCATGTAGCCCAGAGCGGTGGCATAGTTAAACAGAGCGTCCACCCACACATACACCACGTGGTCGGGATCGAAGTCCACGGGGATACCCCAATCGAAGCTGGTACGGGAGACGCACAGATCCTCCAGACCGGGCTTGATGAAGTTGTTGATCATCTCGTTGACGCGGCTGCGGGGCTGCAGGAAATCCGTGTCCTCCAGCAGGTGCTGGATGCGGTCGGCATACTTGCTCAGACGGAAGAAGTAGGCCTCCTCCTCGGCGTCCACCACGGGGCGGCCGCAGTCGGGGCAGCAGCCGTCCTTCAGCTGACTCTCGGTCCAGAAGGACTCGCAGGGGGTGCAGTACTTGCCCTTATAGGCGCCCTTATAGATGTCGCCGTTGTCGTACATCTTGCGGAAGATCTTCTGCACGGCGGAGACATGGTAATCGTCGGTGGTGCGGATGAAGCGGTCGTTGGAAATGTTCATCAGCTTCCACAGATCCAGAATGCCGCCCTCTCCCTCAACGATGTTGTCCAGGAACTCCTTGGGGGTCTTGCCGGCCTCCTTGGCCTTGTTCTCGATCTTCTGGCCGTGCTCGTCGGTGCCGGTCAGGAACATGACATCATCGCCCTTGAGGCGGTGATAGCGGGCCAGAGAGTCGGTAGCCACGGTGCAGTAGGTGTGGCCGATGTGCAGCTTGTCCGAGGGATAGTAGATGGGTGTGGTGATATAGAACGTATTTTTCTCCATGGGATATCTCCTTTTCCGCCGCGGCGAATGGAACCACGGCTTAAAATTGGTTTTCTGTGATAGGGTGCGCAGTTTCGGGAAAATAAAAAGACGCCCTCAGCAGCATTGCCAAGGGCGACGGGTCTCGTCGCGGTACCACCTTGCTTCGCCCTCCGCTCGCACGGCGGGCCTTTTGGAGTGCGGACACTCCGGTGCTGTCACGGGCACACCCGTCCCGACCTAAGAATCCTCCTCAGCCGGGCGGCTCCGGGGCCATGTTCGCCGTTTGTGCCATGCCCGGCTCCCACCTATCCCGGACTCTCTGTGCTGGCGCGCAGCGGCTACTCTTCCCTTCAACGCCTTTTCCCCGATTCTATTCTGCTCCTAATCATAACGGCCGGGCGGGATTTTGTCAATAAATTGTTTGGGTTTTGCCTGCTGCTGTGGTACAATAGGGGAAAACTGAGGAGGGATGTTGCTGTGAAACTGGTCAGCTGGAATGTCAACGGTCTGCGGGCCTGCCTGACAAAGGGCTTTTTGGACTATGTAGCCCAGGAAAATCCGGATATTATCTGCCTGCAGGAGACCAAGCTGCAGCCGGAACAGGCTGTGTTTGAGCTGGAGGGCTATTACCGCTACTTCCATTCCGCCGAGAAGAAAGGGTATTCCGGAACGGCGGTGCTGACGAAGGAGGAGCCCCTCTCCGTCACTTATGATTTTGGCGATGAGATCCACCGCCATGAGGGCCGGATCATTACGGCAGAGTACCCGGAGTTCTGGCTGGTGTGCTGTTATACGCCCAACAGTCAGGATGGCCTCAAACGGCTGGAGTACCGCCTGCAGTGGGAGGACGATCTGCGGGAGTATCTGCAGCAGCTGGATGCCGTTAAGCCGGTGGTCTACTGCGGCGATCTGAATGTGGCCCATCAGGAGATCGACCTGAAAAATCCCAAAACCAACCGTATGAATCCCGGCTTTACCGATCAGGAGCGGGAGAAGATGACCCGGCTGCTGTCCTGTGGCTTTGTGGACAGTTTCCGCTATCTGCATCCGGATGCGGAGGGCGCTTACAGCTGGTGGAGCTACCGCTACAATGCCCGCAAGAACAATGCCGGGTGGCGGATCGACTATTTCATCACATCCCAGCGCCTGGCTGCCCGGATTGCCGCCGCGGAGATCCGTTCGGAGGTCTATGGCAGCGATCACTGCCCTGTGGTACTGGAACTGAACTGAGAAAAGGAGAAGGACTATGGAAAACAAACTGTTTCATTTGCTGGTGACCTTTCATGCCAAGCCTGGCCAGCGGGAGAATTTTATGCGCAAGCTGGTGACCACCGGCCTGCTGGATACCATCCGGGCAGAGGATGGCTGCCAGCGCTATGACTTCTATCTGTCCGTGCAGGATGAGGATGAGGTGCTGCTGGTGGAGAGATGGGAGAGTCTGGCCCATCAGGAAGTGCATATGACTCAGCCCCATATGGCCATCATGCGGGAGATCCAGGCGGAGACCATTGCGTCTGTGGAACTGACGGAGTACGAGGTGCGGTAAATGTTGTTTGATACCCATGCGCATTATGACGATGAGCAGTTCGATAATGACCGCCAGACGCTGCTGGCGTCCCTGCCGGAACATGGTGTAGGGCTGGTGGTAAATCCCGGCATTACGGTGGAGACCTCCCGGCAGGCGGTGGATTTTGCCCGCTGTCATCCCCACATGTATGCGGCCGTGGGCATCCACCCGGAGAATTGCCACGACTTCTGTCCGGAGCAGATTCAGCAGCTGCGGCAGCTGGCGGCAGAGCCCAAGGTGGTGGCCATCGGCGAGATCGGTCTGGATTACTACTGGGCAGAAAATCCCCCCAAAGAGGTGCAGCAGGAGGCCTTCCGCTGCCAGCTGGCTTTGGCGGAGGAACTGCATCTGCCGGTGATCGTTCACGACCGGGAAGCCCATGCCGATACCTTGTCCATGGTGCAGGAGTTCCCGAAGGTGACGGGCGTATTCCACTGCTTCTCCGGCTCGGTGGAGATGGCCCGGCAGCTGGTGGATATGGGGTGGATGCTGTCGTTCAACGGCGCGATCACCTTTAAAAATGCCCGCAAGGCACCGGAGGTGGTCCGGGCGATCCCGCTGGACCGGCTGATGATTGAGACGGATGCCCCCTATCTGACCCCTGTCCCCTATCGGGGCAAGCGCAATGACAGCACCTATGTTCATCTGGTGGCAGAGACCATTGCGGCCATCCGGGAGCTGCCGGTGGAAGAGGTGGTGCGCATCACCACGGAAAACGGCAAACGATTTTTTGGCATTGCATAAAGAAAAACGGGAAGTGTGTAAGCACTTCCCGTTTTATTTTTTGTCAATAGAGCTTGTCCAGCTCGGCGATCATGGCAGCCATGGTATGTTCCCGGCAGTCGGGGAGGATCCGGATGCCCTCCACCCGGTGTACCGCCTCAATGGCATTGGCCGGAGCGAAGGGGATGCGGGCCGCCTGCAGCATGGGGATGTCATTGGCGTGGTCGCCGATGCAGTACAGATGTTGGGGATCCATCCCCAGCATTTCCACCAGCCGATGGACCATGCCGCCCTTGTTGCCGCCCTTGGCGGTGACCTCCAGCAGATAGTTGCTGGCGAAGAACACCTCATATTCGTGGCCCCAGGGCTGACTTTTGATGTAGTCCGCGATCTGGCCCAGCTTAGGCTGATACTCCTCAAACAGCAGCTTCATAATGGGCAGAGGCGCATCAAAGATGCTCTCCAGCGTCACCGTGGGGGAGTGGGTCAGGTGCAGATGGTTGCGGGTCAGCTCATTGGGGTTGATGGCGTGCATGTCATTGTTGTCGTGATAGATCTCAAAGGCCACACCAGGCAGGACCTCCAGCAGCTGCGCCATGTGTTCCCGGACCTGATCCGGCAGAAAGGCGGTGTGGAGATATTCTCCCTTGGCGAAGTCGTAGATGGCGCCGCCGTTAAAGAGGATGGTAGGCCCGTTCATGGGCACGCCGGACGCCAGCGGTGCGAAGGCAGGTAGTGCCCGGCCGGTAGCGATGCAGAAGGTGCCCCCCTGCTCCATAAAGTAACGGATGGCGTCGGTGTTTTCCCGGCTGACGGTAGGCAGCTCTGTTCCGTGCGTCAGAGCGCGCTCGGAGTAGATCAGTGTATTGTCATAATCGCTGACGATCAGAACGCCGTCAAACTTTCCCATGGGGGTTCACCTCGATTCCTGTGATGGATTTGGATCAGGCCTGAGGCTTGGAGCTCTCACCGTGACAGCTGCCTCCGCGGTGGCGGCGGCGTCCACCCCGGTGACGGGGCTTTTTGGCCTGTCCCTCGCCGCCCTCGGCCTTGGGTGCATCGGTGCGGGGGATCTGCTTGGGCTGAGGAACTGCCTGCTCACCGGCCGGCTTGCGGCCGCGGCTGCGGCGACGGCGGCGCTGACCGCCCTCGGACCGGGCCTCGTCCTTCCCGACCTCGGAAACGGCGGCGGGAGCATCCTCCTTTCGGGTGGTGCGGACTTCTGCGGCGGCAGTCTCCCCGGCGGTCTTCTGACCGCCTCTGCGGCCACGGCTGCGGCGACGGCGGCGCTGACCACCCTCCTGCTGTTCCTCCTCAACGGAAGGAATCTCAGACAGGGGCTCCACATGGAAATCGGAGATGATGGCCGGCAGGGGGATCTCCTCCTCGGGCTTCTCCTCCACATAGCGCTCGGGGCGCTTGGAGGGGATAACGATACCGTCCCGGCTGCCCTTGCCATTGCGCAGAACGCAGATCTCGCAATTGTGGTAGCAGCGGGGGGATTCGGGCTGCTGGTCCAGACGGACCGTGACCGTCTCCTTCAGCACATTCACATCGCTGACATTGCCCACACCGTCGGGAGTCTGAACAAAGGAATCGTTCTTGGGCAGGCGCTTCAGGGCATCCTCATAGGCATCCTGCTCATACTTCAGGCAGCACATGAGGCGGCCGCAGGTGCCGGAGATCTTGGTGGGGTTGAGAGACAGGTTCTGAGTCTTGGCCATCTTGATGGACACGGGAACGAAGGCGTCCATAAACTGGCTGCAGCAGAAGGGGCGCCCGCAGATGCCCAGGCCGCCCAGCATCTTGGCCTCATCCCGCACGCCGATCTGGCGCAGTTCAATGCGGGCGCGGAAGATGCCGGCCAAATCCTTTACCAGTTCCCGGAAATCCACACGGCCGTCAGCCGTGAAGAAAAACAGGATCTTGTTGCCCTCGAAGCTGCACTCCACGCGCACCAGCTTCATCTCCAGCTGGTGCTCCAGAATCTTCTTCTGGCAGACCTCGAAGGCGTCCTTTTCCCGGCTGCGGTTGTGGCTGTCGATCCGACGGTCGGCCTCGGTGGCAAGACGGACCACCGGGCGCAGAGGCTGCACCACCAGCTGGTCATCCACCCCGTGGTTTCCTTCGGCGCACTGGGCAAACTCCAGGCCCTGAGAGGTCTCCACGATCACATCCTGGCCGGCGGCAACGGTCAGCTCGCCGGGATCAAAGAAGTAGGTTTTGGGTCCGCTGCGGAAGCGGACAGAGATTACAGTAGTCATAAGAATATCCTTTCTATACCGGGGAGTGCGTACAGATCCCCTCCCACCGGGCAGCAACCGCGCCCAGTACATGGCCGATTCCCACATTAAAACGGCACTCATTGCTGTAATGATCCAGCAGCTCGATCAGCTGGCTTAACTGCCGGCGGCTGAGACCGCGGCTCAGCAGACCGACGCAATCAGAGCCGGAATCAGCCTCTGCCGGGGCTCCACATTGCAGGCGCAGAGCCTGTACCGCCATAAGACGGGCCTCCAGCAGCAGATTCTGCAGCTGCTCCCGGGTCATGCGGCGACCCTCCAGACCAATCAGAAACTGGGTGGCAGGGAGCGGATCTCTCCCGGCCAAGATGCGGCACAGCTCCTGCGCCGCTGCCTGCTGATCGGTGCGCTCCTCATCGCCCAGCAGCTTCCACTCTACGCAGCGGGAGCGGATGGTGGGCAGAAGGGTGGAGGCGCTTTCCGTGCAGAAGAGGAAGGCAGCATAGGCGGGGCCCTCCTCCACGATCTTCAGCAGCACATCCTGGTTGCGGGTGTTCAGCTGGCGGCTGTCGGGAAAGATGTAAATCTTACGCTCGCCGTCATTGGGGCGGATATACACATCCTGCCGCATCTGGCGCACAGCCTCCACCTGCAGCTCCTTGTGCTCCGGATCCTGTTGAAAACTCACATCCGGGTGGATATCCTGCAGCACTTTGCGGCAGGCAGAACATTGCAGACAGGGGCGGCCATCCGCTGCGCGGCACACCAACGCGGCCGCGGTAAAGCGGGCGGCGGACAGGCGGTCACCCGTACCGGAGAGAATGATGGCGTGAGGAATGGTGCCGTGCTGGGCGCAGCGGCGGATCATGGCGACCAGAGACTGGTTTTTCGACATGAAATTGTGCATTCCCCACTCACTCCTTTGTTATATGCATATGAATGCAATTTAGTATAACACAAAGCACAGAAGTCCCGCAAGGAGTAAGAAAGGCTTTTTTTCGGGAAAATGTTTCCGAAAAGGTTTCTTAAAAGGAGAAAAGCAGGTTGAGTTTCGAAAAATGTAGGGAAAAGATGATTTTTTCACAAATTCAGTCTTGCTTTTGGCCAAAGATGTGCCTATAATAAATTGTTCTTAATAATTTTGCATTACAATTTTTGGAGGGACACAAATGAGCAAAAAGTATTGTTATCTCTTTACTGAGGGTAACGCCAAGATGCGCGAGCTGCTGGGCGGCAAAGGTGCCAACCTGGCCGAGATGACCAATATCGGTCTGCCCGTGCCTCAGGGCTTCACCATCACCACCGAGGCCTGCACTCAGTATTACGAGGATGGCCAGAAGATCAATGATGGTATCATGGCCGAGATCATGGAATATATCGAGAAGATGGAGAACATCACCGGCAAGAAGTTCGGTGATCTGGAGAATCCTCTGCTGGTCTCTGTCCGTTCCGGCGCCCGCGCCTCTATGCCCGGTATGATGGATACCATCCTGAACCTGGGTCTGAATGAGGAAGTGGTGGAGGTTATCGCCAAGAAGTCCGGCAACCCCCGCTGGGCATGGGACTGCTATCGCCGTTTCATCCAGATGTACTCCGACGTGGTTATGGAAGTGGGCAAGAAGTACTTCGAGCAGCTGATCGACGCCATGAAGGAAGCCAAGGGTGTGACTCAGGACGTGGAGCTGACCGCTGAGGATCTGCAGGAGCTGGCCGGCCAGTTCAAGGCTGAGTACAAGGCCAAGATCGGTCAGGACTTCCCCTCCGACCCCAAGGAGCAGCTGATGGGCGCCGTCAAGGCCGTGTTCCGTTCCTGGGACAACCCCCGCGCCAACATCTATCGCCGCGACAACGATATCCCCTACTCCTGGGGTACTGCCGTCAACGTCCAGTCCATGGCCTTCGGCAACATGGGCGACGATTGCGGTACCGGCGTTGCCTTTACCCGCAACCCCGCCACCGGCGAGAAGAAGCTGATGGGCGAGTTCCTGACCAACGCCCAGGGCGAGGACGTGGTGGCCGGTGTCCGTACCCCCATGCCCATCGACCAGATGGCTGAGAAGTTCCCCGAGGCCTTTGAGCAGTTCCAGAATGTCTGCAAGCTGCTGGAGGACCATTATCGTGATATGCAGGACATGGAGTTCACCGTGGAAGCCGGCAAGCTCTACATGCTGCAGACCCGTAACGGCAAGCGTACCGCTGCTGCCGCACTGAAGATCGCCTGCGATCTGGTGGATGAGGGCATGATCTCCGAGCAGGAGGCCGTGGCCATGATCGATCCCCGTAACCTGGATACCCTGCTGCATCCCCAGTTCGATGCCAAGGCTCTGAAGACCACCGAGCCTGTTGGCAAGGCCCTGCCCGCCTCCCCCGGTGCCGCCTGCGGCAAGATCGTCTTCACCGCTGAGGACGCCAAGGCCTGGGCTGACCGCGGCGAGAAGGTGGTTCTGGTCCGTCTGGAGACCTCTCCCGAGGATATCGAGGGCATGAAGGCTGCTCAGGGCATCCTGACCGTCCGCGGCGGTATGACCTCCCACGCTGCCGTTGTGGCCCGCGGCATGGGTACCTGCTGCGTGTCCGGCTGCTCCGCCATCAGTATGGATGAGGAGAACAAGCAGTTCACTCTGTCCGGCAAGACCTACAAGGAAGGTGACTGGCTGAGCCTGGACGGCTCCACCGGTAACATCTATGACGGCGCTATCCCCACTGTGGATGCCTCCGTCACCGGCGACTTCGGCCGTATCATGGAGTGGGCTGACAAGTATCGCCGCCTGAAGGTCCGCACCAATGCCGATACCCCCGCCGATGCTGCCCGTGCCCGTTCTCTGGGTGCTCAGGGTATCGGTCTGTGCCGTACCGAGCATATGTTCTTCGAGGGTGACCGCATCGCCGCCATCCGCGAGATGATCTGCTCCGACACCGTGGAGGAGCGTCAGGCTGCTCTGGCAAAGCTGCTGCCCATGCAGCAGGGCGACTTCGAGGGCATCTATGAGGCCATGGAGGGTTGCCCCGTCACCATCCGTTATCTGGATCCCCCTCTGCATGAGTTTGTGCCCACCGAGGAGGCCGATATCGAACTGCTGGCCAAGACCCAGGGCAAGACCGTTCAGCAGATCAAGGACATCATTGCCTCTCTGCATGAGTTCAACCCCATGATGGGTCACCGTGGCTGCCGTCTGGCTGTCACCTATCCCGAGATCGCTGAGATGCAGACCCGTGCTGTCATCCGCGCTGCCATCAACGTGCAGAATAAGCACCCCGAGTGGACCATGGTTCCCGAGATCATGATCCCCCTGGTTGGCGAGATCAAGGAGCTGAAGTACGTCAAGGATGTGGTGGTCAAGACCGCCAATGAGGAGCTGGCCAATGCCGGTAGCGACATGAAGTACCTGGTGGGTACCATGATCGAGATCCCCCGTGCTGCTCTGACCGCTGACGAGATCGCCAAGGAGGCCGACTTCTTCTCCTTCGGCACCAACGACCTGACTCAGATGACCTTCGGCTTCTCCCGTGACGACGCCGGCAAGTTCCTGGATGCTTACTACGATAAGAAGATCTATGAGAACGATCCCTTCGCCCGTCTGGATCAGAACGGCGTTGGCAAGCTGGTGGATATGGCCTGCAAGCTGGGCCGCTCCGTCCGCGACGACCTGCACCTGGGCATCTGCGGCGAGCACGGCGGTGATCCCTCCTCCGTGGAGTTCTGCCACCGCGTGGGTCTGGACTATGTGTCCTGCTCCCCCTTCCGTGTGCCCATCGCCCGTCTGGCTGCCGCACAGGCTGCTATCAAATATGGGGAGGACTAATCTGTACTTCAGTTTTAAGGTTAATTTCGACCAAGCA
>SVLV01000016.1 GCA_015067765.1 Oscillospiraceae bacterium
AAATCCGCCGCTTGCCCGGTTAAGGATCAGATCCACGATGGCGTCATCCAGCCGGGGGACGATGATGCTTTCGTCGGCAAACAGGCCGCCGTTGACATAGGGAAACGCGGCGAGGTCGTCGTCCATGTAGGGGTCACGGTCTTCTGGCTTAGTGTCCAGCACCTTGAACAGGTCGATAAGGGCGCGTCGGGCGTCCTTGCCTTGATGGTGTTCCAGATAGTTGTGGAACATGCCGTGGGAGCCGAAAATGCCTGCGTCCTCGGCGTACAGGCAGAATACCAGCCGGACGCACAGGGCATTGAGGCTTTTCAGCGTTTCCGGGTCGCTGGGGTCTTTGTACTGCTTCAACAGCGCATCGTACAGCACACCTACAAGCTCGCCAGCCTTCAAAGAGACTTCCATCTCTTTCTTGATGTGGCTGTCCCCGGTGTCCACGAGGAACTGCAAGCGATAGTATTCCTTTTCAAGGTCAGCCAGCTTGATGACCTCTGCCTCGCCGGTAGGACGCTCCATATCGTAGACATGGAACTCTGCAAAGTTACAGGTCACAATCCAGCGCGGGCGCTGGGAGTAGGGAAGTTCGGCGGCGTAGCGCGTGGCCTGCTGGAACGGTGTCAGCAGAGAGCCGTCGGACTGCTTGATGGGCTTGTTCAAGTCCTTGCCGATGCCCTTTTGCTCAATGAGGACATGGGTGGAGGGGATGAAGCCGTCGATAAAGGAGGTGTGGTCGAGCATGATTTGGTCTTCAAAGGTGATGAATTTGTCTGGCTCGGCCACGCCATAGACCTTTTGGAGCAGAGCAAGCCAAAAGGTCTGGCTGTGACCTTTTTCATAGCCTTTGCCCGCCCAGTCGGCGGCGAACTGCTTTGCGGCGGCTCTGCGTTGTGCGTCTGTCATGGCGTATTCCTCCAATCGGATTTCGGGGATTTTTTACATCATACCACAGACTTGTGAACTTTTCCAGAGGCGTATTGTTTGCCCGGAGACTTTCTCTTTTGGGGCGCTATTCGTGCAATATAATTTTGACGCGATTTTTTACTACATCATACAGACATGTTGAGAGAATGGGTGAAGTTTGCTATGATAAAAGAAAGAGCAAAGGAGGAGACGAAGATGAAAGTTTTGATGCTCAACGGAAGCTGCCATACCGAGGGCTGTACCTATACCGCTCTGCGGGAGGTGGGAGAGACGCTGCGCACGCTGGGAATTGATTATGAGATCGTCCAGCTGGGGACAGATCCCATCCGTGACTGTGTGGCCTGCGGTGGCTGCAATGAACAGGGGTGCGTATTTGCCGATGACGGGGTCAACGCCTTTATTGAAAAGGCCCGCACAGCGGACGGCTTTGTGTTCGGTACGCCGGTCTACTATGCCCATCCCAGCGGACGGGTTCAGTCCTTCCTGGACCGGGTCTTCTACAGCAGCGGCCATGTGTTTGCCCATAAGCCGGCAGCCGCCATTGCCTCAGCCCGGCGGGCCGGCACGACGGCCAGTCTGGATGCCCTGAGCAAATATTTCGGCATCTCCCGGATGCTGACGGTGGGCTCCACCTACTGGACCATGGTCCATGGCTCAAAACCCGATGATGTGCTGCAGGATGAAGAAGGTCTGCAGTCCATGCGGAATCTGGCCCGGGAAATGGCCTGGGTGATGCAGTGTATCCAGGCCGGAGAGCAGGCGGGGATCCCGCTGCCTGCCACGGAGACGGGTGCGCGCACCAACTTCATCCGATAAAAAAGAAGCCGGCAAGCCGCCGGCTTCTTTCGTTTTATTATTGCTGCGAGGGCTCCAACGGAATGGGAGCGATCAGCTTGCGGTACATTCGGCGGAAGAAGAACATGGTGACGAACATGGATGCGATCTCTGCCAGAGGATAGGACCACCACACCAGATGATCGTTGCCCACGACCTGACCGTAGCGGGCCAGCAGATAGGCCAGGGGGACCAGGAAGATCAGCTGGCGAACGAGGGAGACGATCATGGAGTAGGTAGCCTTGCCCAGCGCCTGGAAGCTGCTGCCCAGGGCAATGCAGGCGCCGGCCATGCTGAAGCTGATGGAGATGATTCGCAGCGCGGGGGCACCTACTGCCAGCATGGTATCGGTGGCATCGAAGATCTTCAGCAGCAGTTCGGGGATGGTCAAAAACAGGATCATACCCAAAATCATGATGATGGAGGCGTAGATAGTGCTGAGCTTGATGGCTTCCGTCATGCGGCGGCGCTTCTGTGCGCCGTAGTTGTAGGCCACAATGGGAACCACGCCGTTGTTGAGGCCGAAGATCGGCATAAAGATGAAGCTGTTGAGCTTAAAGTAGATGCCGAAGGCGGTGGCAGCGGTCTCCTTTGCGCTGTGATAAGTAATGAGGATCTTGTTCATGCAGAAGGTCATCACTGAGCCGATGGCCACCATCAGCACAGAGGGCAGGGCAATAGAGTAAATCTGGCCAATCATGCGCCAGTTGGGACGGAAGCCCCGCAGCTGCAGGTCGATGTCGGTGTTTTTCTTTCGATTCATCCACAGCCCCACGCAGGCGGCGACGATCTGACCGATGATGGTGGCTGCGGCGGCGCCGGAAACCCCCATATTCAAGGTGAAGATGCAGATCGGATCCAGCGCGATGTTGATGATGGCGCCGATACCTTGTGTGTACATGGACAGAACCGAACGGCCGGTTCCCTGCAGCAGACGCTCAAACATCACCTGACAGAACAGGCCCACAGAACCCACACAGCAGATCAGCAGATACTGCGTTCCGTTTTCGATGATATATTCAATGGTGGTTTGGCTGGCGAAGAATACACGGGCAAACAGAAGAGCCAACACAGCAGAGAAGAGAAAACCGAAGAGAGCCAGCAGGATGCCGTGGATGGCCACCTGATTGGCACGGTCCCGGTTGCCGGCGCCCAGGGAGCGGCCCATCAGGGCGTTGACGCCTACGGCCGTGCCGGTGGCCAGTCCGATCATCAGGTTTTGGGCGGGGAAGGCCAGGGAGACGGCGGTCAGCGCCTGCTCACTGAGCTGGGCCACAAAGAAACTGTCCACCACGTTGTAGAGAGCCTGTACCAGCATGCTGATGATGATAGGCAGGGACATATTCCAAATCAGTTTGGAAATGGGCATGACGCCCAGCTTATTTTCGTTTTGCATGGAGAAACTCCTTTCGCAGAGGGATGACACAACTGGCCCAGTATAGCACAGATAAAAAATAAAGAAAACCCCCGAATGGGGGTTTTCTTTGCTTTTTTGAGGGAGAGGTTATCTCTCGCGATAATGCTTGCATTCGCGGACCACATCGGGGTCCTCATAAGTGCGATAATATTCGCAGTACCATTTTTGGCCACTGCGCTCGGTGGGATCGATCTCCTCACAGTTCTTGCACTTGCAGTAATAGTCCATGATGCTGCCTCCTTATAACTTTAATAAGAGTGATAACTTTGTCTGCGTTTGCGTTCTTCCTCGCGCTCGGCGCCCCTTTTCCGGATCTCCTCCTGCAGGACCTCTGCCAGCTCGATACCGGGCACATATTCGTATTTGGCATTGCGCCATCTGTAAACGGGCCAGGTGCGCGCGTAAACGGCTTGGCGGTAGGGTTTTACGAGGTTCTCATAGAGAGGAGAGAAGGAGTATTCGGCGCAGAAATAGACCAGGGTGTCACAGGCATCGGCATAGCGCTTAAAGGTTTCCTGCGTTGTGCCGCAGCCAAGATTCATGGTAGCCAAAGCCCCTTTCAGGCTTCGCTCAATATTGGCAGAGCGGGACTGTTGGTCAGCCTTTACGGTGCGGCGATTGGCACGCTCTTTGCGGCCGTTAATGACGCCAATGATAGGGCAGGCGATCAGGCAGAGGCCGCCCAGGGTAGTGAAAAGATTGGTGATGTCGCTGGCCAAAGTAAATGAGGCCAGCAGGCCAAACAGAATCAAAAGACCAAAGCCGACCACCAGGCCGCTGAAAAAACTTTTCATAGATCCGCTCCTTTTGCCGCTTCCCGCTGCGGGAATCGCTGCAACCTCTTTGATAGATTAAATTATATCTATGCATGAACCGTTTTGCAACCGGAAGTTGCATAGGTGCGAGAACGCGAAAGCGGCCGCTTGCTTGTCTCGGTTCTGTTGAAATGTGCAGGAAATTGCGGTTACGGATTCCCCGTGATGAGTTTCATTTTAGATATGTTCAAAGAATGCGCGGATTTCTTCTTCTGTGGTTTGAATGCTGCCCTGGGCAAATCCGTCCCGTCCGCCGCCCCGACCTTGCAGGGTGGTGTTCAGCTCTTTTACCAGTTCCCGAATGTCATGGCTGGGGTGGATGATGGCGTACTTGTAGCGGCCATTCTCTCCGGAGAAAGCGGCGCAGCGGCCGCCACAGGTCTGGGCAACGGCATCGCACAGGCGGCGCAGGGAGTCGGAGCTCATCTCCGGCTGGATCAGCAGCACATCGCCGGCATCCTGATGCTGTTGGGCGATGACCTGGAACCAGGATTCCTCCAATTGAGCCACCCGCAGCTTGGTGTTCTGCAGTTCCTGATGGAGGCGGCAAACGGCTTCGTAGGTGTTGTGGTGCTGCACGGAGAGCAGCTGCCCCACCTGACGGTTCTGCTCCCAGCTCTGACTCAGATACCGATGGGCACGGCCGCCGCACAGCAGCTCCAGCCGGACACCCTCCCGGAATTTCTGGCAGGAGAGGAACTTCACCAATCCCACCTGGCCGCTGTGGGCCACATGGGTGCCGCAGCAGGCGCACATATCTGCGCCGGGGAAATGGGTGATGCGGACCTGTCCCTCCAGTTCCTTCTTGCTGCGATAAGGCAGCTGAGCCAGCTGAGCAGCATCGGGATAGAGGACCTCCAGAGTGTGATCCTCCCACACATACCGATTGGCGGCGGCTTCGATCTGCAAGACCTGTTCCCAGGTGAGCTCGGTGTTAAAGTCGATGATGACGGAATCGGCACCCAGGTGGAAACCCACATTGTCACAGTGGTAAGTGCCGCAGATCAGACCGCTGACGATATGTTCACCGGAGTGCTGCTGCATATGGTCGAACCGGCGGGCCCAGTCCACCTGACCGGTGACAGTCTGGCCGACAGGCAGCGGACCATCACAGAGATGATGGATCTCTGCGCCACGCTCATGTACGTCCAGTACGCGGACGGTGGTATTTGCCCCGGTTATTGCGCCCTGGTCGGCAGGCTGACCGCCGCCCTCCGGATAGAAGGCGGTCTGATCCAGCACGATCTGCCAGTTCTTTCCCTGCGCCTCGCAGCGCAGAACCTGAGCGGAGAAGGTCTGCAGGAAGGCATCCTGCTGATAGAGTTTGACGGTTTCCATAGATAACTCCTCGCTATGCGTAACAGGGAGAACAGCGAGGCCGTTCTCCCTGTTGTTGGGAATGTTTATTCTTCTTCGGCCACGGCGGTGACGGCAATGTGCAGCTCATCCAGCTGCTTCTGCTCTACCGTGGAGGGGGCGCCCATCATGATGTCCTGGGCATTCTTGTTCATGGGGAAGGGGATGATCTCGCGGATGGAGTTCTCAGCGGCCAGCAGCATCACCATGCGGTCCACACCGGGAGCAATGCCGGCATGGGGAGGTGCGCCATAGCAGAAAGCGTTGTACATGGCGGGGAACTTCTTCTTCACATCCTCCTCGCCCAGGCGGACCAGCTCAAAGGCGCGGATCATGATCTCGGGATCATGGTTACGGACGGCGCCGGAGGACAGCTCCACGCCGTTGCAGACCAGATCGTACTGGTAGGCGGAGATGGTCAGCGGATCCACCTCGCCGCGGTGGGCCTTCTCCAGAATCTCCTTGCCGCCGTTGGGCATGGAGAAGGGGTTGTGGCAGAACTCCAGCTGGCCGGACTCCTCACCGATCTCATACATGGGGAAGTCCACGATCCAGCAGAACTCATAGCGTTCACGGTCCATGTGACCCTCGCAGGCATTGCCCAGCTTGTTGCGCAGGACGCCGGCGGTCTTGATGGCGGCGCCGCGCTCACCGGCGGCAATACCCACCAGAGTGTTGGGAGCCAGACCCAGCTGTTGGGTAAGAGCTTCCTGACGGTCCACCATGAACTTGGCGATGCCGCCGGCCAGCTGGCCGTTTTCGTCCACGCGGAACCAGTAGGGCTTGTTGCCGGACTGGACCTCCACCTCGGTGCACAGCTGGTCGATGGCCTTGCGGGTCAGCTTGCAGTCGCTGACGGCGATGGCCTTGACCACCTTGCCGTCGATGGGCTCGAAGCCGCAGCCGCGGACCAGCTCGGACACATCCTGCAGCACCAGATCGATACGCAGATCGGGCTTATCGGAGCCGTAGGTCTCCATGGCCTCCTGGAAGGGGATGCGGCGGAAGGGGGCGGAGGAGGCAATGTTGTAGGTGCCGTACTTGGCAAAGATGGGGGGCAGCACATCCTCCAGCACGGCGAACACATCCTCCTGGCTGGCGAAAGCCATCTCCATATCCAGCTGATAGAATTCGCCGGGAGAGCGGTCGCCGCGGGCGTCTTCATCGCGGAAGCAGGGGGCGATCTGGAAATAGCGGTCGAAACCGGAAGTCATCAGCAGCTGCTTGAACTGCTGAGGAGCCTGAGGCAGCGCATAGAACTTACCGGGGTGCTTGCGGGCAGGGACCAGATAGTCACGGGCACCCTCGGGGGAGGAGGCGGTCAGGATGGGGGTGGTGATCTCCAGGAAGCCGTGTTCAGCCATAGCGGCACGCAGGGCGGACACCACCTGGCAGCGCAGGATGATGTTGTTTTTCACAGCGGGATTGCGCAGGTCCAGATAGCGATACTTCAGACGCTGAGTCTCGTCGGCCTCACGGCTGCGGTTGATCTCGAAGGGCAGGCTGTTGTAACGGCAGCGGCCCAGTACCTCGATCTTGCTGGGGACCACCTCAATGTCACCGGTGTCCTGCTTGGGATTCTTGCTGGCGCGCTCCCGCACCACACCTTCCACGCGAATGGTGGACTCCTTGTTCAGGTCGCGGATGACGGACATCATCTCCTCGCTCTCCACCACCACCTGCGTGGTGCCGTAGAAATCGCGGAGGACGACAAAGGCAAAGTTCTGGCCCACCTCACGGACGTTCTCCATCCAACCGGCGATGGCCACCTGCTGACCAACGTGCTCCAGACGCAGCTCGTTGCAGTTATGGGTACGCATAGACATAGGGATTCCTCCTATATATGATAGTTAATTGTATTATTTTGAGGAAATATTACTATTCGTAATTACTTTTCCAAAATCACGGTGCCCTGATTGCGTTGCGTCAGGCCCTCCTGGATCAGAGCGAGGGTCTCGGCAAAGGGCAGCTTGGTCTGCTGGCCGCTGGCCATATCTTTGCAGGCCACCACGCCGGCAGCGATCTCATCTTCGCCCAGGAACACCACATAGGGGACGGACAGCTTGTCAGCATAGTTCATCTTGGCTTTGAACTTTTTCTGCTCGGTATAGAGCTGGGTCTTGATGCCGGCAGCGCGCAGCTGGGTGGCCAGACTGATGGCGGCGGAGAGATCCTCCGTCATGGGCAGGATCAGCACATCGGCGGGAGCGGTGGGCAGCTGGGGATTGAGCATCTGCTGCTCGCCCAGCACATAGAACAGCCGGGTCAGGCCGATGGAGATGCCCACGCCGGGCAGCTGCTTGTCCGTGTAGTACTCAGCCAGATTGTCGTAGCGGCCGCCGGAGCAGACGGAGCCGATCTCCGGGTGATCCAGCAGCGTGGTCTCATAGACGGTGCCGGTGTAGTAGTCCAGACCGCGGGCAATGGTCAGATCCACAGCAAAGTTCTCCTCCGGGACACCGAAGGCGGACAGATACCTGACCACCGTGTTCAGCTCGGCCAGACCTGTGTCGAAGGTCTCGTGGCGGCCGGCATAGCCCTGCAAAGCGGCGAGGACCTGCTCATTGGAGCCGGTGATGGCAATGAAGGTCAAAATCTCCTCCGCCTGCTGGCAGGTGAGACCACACTCTTCCTTCAGCAGTGCGCCGACCTTTTCTGCGCCGATCTTATCCAGCTTATCCACGGTGCGCATGATGTCGCCGGATTTCTCGGTGAGCCCCAGCATGGCATAGAAGCCGTTGAGAATCTTGCGGTTGTTGACCCGGATCTGGAAACGCTTGAGACCCAGGGCGGTGAAGGTCTGGTAGATGATGGCGGGGATCTCAGCCTCATTGGTGATATCCAGCTTGCCGTCACCGATGATATCGATGTCCGCCTGATAGAATTCGCGGAAACGGCCGCGCTGCGCCCGCTCACCGCGGTACACCTTGCCGATCTGATAGCGGCGGAAGGGGAAGGAGAGATCGTTGTAGTGCAGGGCCACATACTTGGCCAGAGGTACGGTCAGATCAAAGCGCAGGGACAGATCAGCATCACCCTTACTGAAGCGATAGATCTGCTTCTCTGTTTCGCCACCGCCCTTGGCAAGCAAAACCTCGCTGGCCTCGATCACCGGGGTGTCCAGGGGGGTGAAGCCATAGAGGGAATAGGTTTTGCGGAGAATCTCCATCATCCGCTCCATCTGCTGCTGAGGAGCCGGAAGCAGCTCCATGAAGCCGGATAGGGTCCGGGGAGTCATCTTTGCCATAGGTAACATCTCACTTTCTTTGGTGTCGTTGGGTGAGAGGGCAGAAAAAAGCGCTCTCATCCCCTGATTGGGACGAGAGCGCGCAATGCACTTCGTGGTGCCACCCAATTTCAGTTCCCGGAAGGGGGAACCCTTTCTGCTCCTGTTACGGGGAGCGGGCCGTGGATGTTTCCATCCCCGCTGGAGGGCTGTCTTCTCCCTGTCTGCCGCAGCGCGCTCGCAGCCAATGGCGCGCCTCTCTGAGCCGGTGGAATAGGGGTACTCCTGCCTTCGTGATCACGGTTTATTTCTGTGCTATTGTATGGGATTTTCGGAAAAAAGTCAAGCGGTGAAGGGCTTGGTCTTGGGATTGACAATATCGCGCCAGTTCAGATCGCCCCGGGCCAGACCCATGATCAGCATCTCTGCGGTGGCCAGATTGGTAGCATAGGGGATGTTGTTCTGGTCACACAGGTGGGTGATGTAAGTGATATCCTCCAGAGGGACCTTGGTATTGGGATCGCCAAAGCAAAGGACCATGTCGATCTCATTGTAGGCGATACGGGCGCCGATCTGCTGACCGCCGCCGTGCGCAAAGCTCAGAAAACGGTGGATGGTCAGGCCGGTAGCCTCAGAGATCAGCTGTCCGGTGGTGGCAGTGGCGCAGAGGGTATGCTGAGCCAGGATTCCGCAATAGGCGGTGCAGAACTGGGTCATCAGCTCCTTTTTGTTGTCGTGGGCGATCAGTGCAATATTCATGGGAGCAGCGTCTCCTTTCGTGATATCAAAGCTTCATCAGCGGCACCTTGTGGCCGGTGATGCGCCTGGCGATGTTCTCGTAAGCGTGTGCGGCAAAGTAGTTGATCTCCCGCAGCGGTACGCCGCGGTTGAGGGCATAGGGGACCTCACTGTCCTCCGGGATCACGCCCAGGAGGGGAAGCCCGGCCATATCGATGGCATCATCAATATTGGTGTGCAGGGCTTTGAGCATTTTCTTCTGGACCCGGCCCACCACAAGGTGGAGTCTGCCGTTGGGGAAGCGCCCCAGCTCCGTCACGGTGCGCTGGGCATCCCGCAGGCTGCTGACATCGGTGGTGGTGACCACCACCACATGATCCGCCTCGGCAATGGCCATCTGAAAACCGAATCCAAGGCCGGCGGGGGCGTCGATGAGGCAGTAATCATAACGCTCCCGGATCTGGGTCATCAGGTCTTTGATCTGACTGCGGGAGGCGGACAGATTGTCGGTGACCATGGGGGCGGAGAGCAATTCCAGCTTAGGATACTTCCGGTGCTGCACAACGGCCTCCTGCAAGCTGCAGCGACCGTCCATCACATCGGTGAAGTCCATCAGTGCCCGGTCGGACAGGCCCAGGGCCAAGTCAAGATTGCGCAGGACCACATCGCAGTCCAGACACAGGGTGTGGTGACCCAAATGGGCCAGTGCGAGGCCCACATTGGCGGTAAAAGAAGTTTTTCCGGTACCGCCCTTTCCGGAGACAACGGCGATGATCTTTCCCATTGGGTCAACTCCTTCTCTCAAATGAGGGGGGATTTCTTAATTTTGGCAAAGGGCCGGGGATAGGGTGCGGGAGTGGGTCTCACCTTGCGGATGATTACCAAGCGGTGTGTCACATCGGTACCGGGAATGGTGTAGTCCCGGATGCTCTCCACTTTGCCGCCCAGCTGGGCGATGGCACTCTTGGCCTGCCGCAGCTCCTCATCGGAATCCACGGATTTCATGGCCAGAAAGACACCGTCTACCTTCACCAGCGGCAGAGCCAGCTCACACAGCATGTTCAGATTGGCAACGGCGCGGGAGGTGGCCACATCGTAACGCTCCCTGTGTTTTCGGGCGAATTCCTCCGCCCGGGCATGGACGCAGTGTACCCGCTTCAGCCCCATGGTGCGGCAGGTTTCCTCCAGAAATGCGATCCGTTTGCCCAAACTGTCCAGCAGGGTCAGATCAAAGTCCGGTTCCAGAATCCGCAGCGGCATACCGGGAAAACCTGCGCCGGTGCCCACATCCACCACGGACTTGCCCCGCAGATCTGCCATAGTCAGCAGCGCAGCACAATCCAGCAGATGCAGATTGGCCACATCTACGGGGTCTGTGATGGCAGTCAGGTTCATGACCTGATTGGTCTCCAGCAGCAGACGGGAAAACTCCATCAGTCCAGGAATTGCCTCCCGGGACAGACCCAGTGCGGCAAGGCCGCTGTTCAGCGTCTGCTCCATTACTTCTGGGTTTTCAGCAGGTCGCGGATCTCAGTCAGCAGCTCCTCGGTGGTGGGAGCGGCGGGAGCCTCGGGTTCGGGCTCGGGTTCCGGTTCTTCTTTCTTGCGGTGCAGGGCATTCATGGTCTTGACCAGCAGGAACACGGCAAAGGCGATGAAGATGAAATCGATGACCACGGCCAAAAGAGTGCCGAAATTGACGGCAATTTCGGGCGTGACAACGGTCTCGCCTTCCATGACGGCAGCTTTCAGGATCCATTTCCATGCAGTGAAATCCAGGCCGCCGGTCAGCATGGACAGCAGAGGCATCAGCACATCGTTGACCAAAGAGGTGGTGATCTTACCAAAGGCGCCGCCGATGATAACGCCGACGGCCATATCCAGCACATTGCCGCGCATGGCGAATGCCTTAAACTCGGCCATAAACTTTTTCATAGCTATTCCTCCAGACTTCAACTTGTTGTTTGAAATATCGCTCATATTAGCGCTTGGGCGTCAGTTTCTCGCAGCCGCCCATGTAGGGACGCAGAGCCTCGGGGATCACAACGGAACCGTCCTCCTGCAGGTTGTTTTCCAGGAAGGCGATCAGCATACGGGGAGGAGCCACCACGGTGTTGTTGAGGGTGTGGGGCAGATAGGTCTTGCCGTCCTCGCCCTTGGCGCGGATCTTCAGACGGCGGGACTGGGCATCACCCAGGTTAGAGCAGGAGCAGACCTCAAAGTACTTCTGCTGACGGGGGGACCAGGCTTCGATATCGCAGGACTTGACCTTCAGGTCGGCCAGGTCGCCGGAGCAGCATTCCAACTGACGGACAGGGATATCCAGGCTGCGGAACAGCTCCACGCTGTAGCGCCACATCTTTTCGTACCAGTTCATGGAATCCTCGGGTTTGCAGACCACGATCATCTCCTGCTTTTCGAACTGGTGGATGCGGTACACGCCGCGCTCCTCGATGCCGTGGGAGCCTTTCTCCTTCCGGAAGCAGGGGGAGTAGGAGGTGAGAGTCTGGGGCAGCTTGTCCTCGGGCAAGATCTGATCGATGAACTTACCGATCATGGAGTGCTCGGAGGTGCCGATCAGATACAGGTCCTCGCCCTCGATCTTATACATCATGGCATCCATCTCGGCGAAACTCATGACACCGGTCACCACGTTGCCGCGGATCATGAAGGGAGGGATGCAGTAGGTGAAACCCTTGTTGATCATGAAATCGCGGGCGTAAGCGGTCATAGCGGAGTGCAGGCGGGCGATATCACCCATCAGATAGTAGAAGCCATTACCGGATACGCGGCCGGCGGCATCCATGTCGATACCGTCAAAGCGCTCCATAATATCGGTGTGATAGGGGATGTCAAACTGGGGCTGGGTAGCCTCACCGAAGCGCTGGACCTCCACATTGCAGCTGTCGTCAGGACCGATGGGGACGCTGGGGTCGATCATCTGGGGGATGACCATCATGATCTTATTCAGGTCCTCCGTGTACTTGGCCTCCATCTGCTCCAGCTGAGCCAGACGGTCGGCATTGGCCTTGACCTGAGCCTTGACGGCCTCGGCCTCCTCCAGCTTGCTGGGGTCCTTCTTGGCCTGGCCCATCAGCATGCCTACCTGCTTGGACAGCTGGTTGCGCATGGCACGCAGATCGCTGGCTTCCTGCACGGCAGCGCGCTTTTCAGCATCAATGGCAATGGCCTCGTCTACCAGGGGCAGCTTGGCGTTCTGGAACTTCTTGCGGATGTTTTCCTTAACGGCTTCGGGATTTTCCCGGACAAAACGAATATCAAGCATGATTGTTACCTCGATTTCTGTGTTTCACGTGAAACACTTGTTATTTTAGTTTGATGGCGTTGAGCGCGTCCAGCAGACGGTTCAGATCCTCTACGCCGTAGTATTCCAATTCGATGCGGCCCTTCTTACGGCCGGTGACGATTTTGCAGCCGCGGCCCAGATGGCTGCCCAACTCCTTGGCGGCCTCTTCGGCGTAATTGACACCAACGTGGCCGGCGGGCTTTTCGGGCTTTTTCTCTGCGGTCAGCTTCTTGACCAGTAGCTCGGTCTGGCGGACGGAGAGATCCGACTTGAGGACGGTCTCTGCGGCCTTTTCCTGAAGTTCGGCAGAGAGGGGGAGAATGGCGCGGGCGTGACCATTGGACAGGCGGCCGTCCTCCACCATGGCTCGGACAGAGGGACACAGGTTCAATAGCCGCAGTGCATTTGCCACCACGGAACGGGACTTGCCGACCCGCTGGGCGGTCTCCTCCTGCGTCAGATTGTACTGCTGCATCAGGGCCTGATAGCCCTCGGCCTCCTCGATGGGATTCAGGTCTTCCCGCTGCAGGTTTTCGATCATGGCCAGTTCCATGGCCTTGCGGTCATCTGCCTCGATGACGACGGCGGGGACTTCCCGCAGACCGGCCATTCGTGCGGCCCGCCAGCGGCGCTCGCCTGCAATAATTTGGTAGTAGCCGGACTGGAGCTTGCGCACCGTCAACGGCTGAATGATGCCGTGTTCCCGGATAGAGTCGGCCAGATCGGCCAGAGCGTCCGGATCAAACTGCTTTCGGGGCTGAGTGGAGCAGCTTTCCACCTGAGAGATAGGAAGAAACAGGCTGCTGGTCTCCTCCTGCATGGTGGTGACATCGTCACCCAGCAGAGCGGCCAGGCCTTTTCCCAAGCCCTTGGATGTGTTTGCCATATGATTCCTCCATTTGCCGCAGTGGCGGCGAAAATAGGGTTTTGTCAGTTGTTCTTGCGCAGAAACTCCTCTGCCAGCTGGCGGTATGCCTCGGCGCCGCGACAGGTACGGTCGTAGGCATTGATAGGCTTGCCATGGCTGGGAGCTTCGGAGAGGCGGATGTTGCGGGGGATCACCGTACTGTAGACCTTGCCGGGGAAGAAACGCTTGACCTCCTGTGCCACCTGGATGGACAGATTGGTTCGCCCGTCAAACATGGTAAGCAGGACTCCCTCGATATCCAGCTGGGGATTCATGCTGCGGCGCACGATCCGCACGGTGTTCATCAGATCGCTGAGTCCTTCCAGAGCGTAGTATTCGCCCTGCAGAGGGACCAGCAGTGTATTGGCGGCGCAGAGGCCGTTGAGAGTCAGCAGCTCCAGGGAGGGAGGACAATCGATGAAAATGTAGTCGTACCGATCCTGCACCTGAGCAAGTGCCTTCTTCAGCAGAAACTGACGATCCTCCATGTCGATCATCTCGATACCGGCGCCGGCCAGCGCCTTGCTGCTGGGCAGCACATCGCCATAAGGGGTTTTCACCAGAGCCTTTTCTGTCTCAACTCCGTTGATGAGGACATCATAAATGCCGTTGGAGCGGGTCTTGTCCACGCCCATGCCGGAGGTGGCGTTGGCCTGCGGGTCAAAATCGCACATCAGCACCGATTTGCCGACGGCCTTCAGTGCGGCGGTCAGATTGACGCAAGTGGTGGTCTTCCCAACGCCGCCTTTCTGATTCACGATAGCAATGATCTTAGCCAAAATGCACCTCCTGTTGCTTTTTGCCCCACAGAGGGGGAGTATATCATAATACATAAGTATAGCACAGATGGAAAATAAGTTTCAATAGAAACCTGTGATAAACTGCCGCTTTTTCCCGATGTTTCACGTGAAACAAAAAGAACTCCCCCGGTGTTTCATGTGAAACATCGGGGGAGAGTGATTCAAGCGAGGATGAGTCCGCTCATAGGTGGAACGGTCAGATGGAGCGCACCGTTCCAGGTAAAGAACTGCTGACCGGTCAGTGTATCGGTTGCCAGCAGATGATCCCAGGGGAGCGTAACATCGCGGGCCTCCTGGCAGGCATTGAGGACCACCAGGGTCTGCTCCTGCTCTGTGTGGCGGAGGAATGCCAGAATGCCGCCCTCAGCGCGCAGATAGGAGATATCGCCGGATTGCAGAGAGGTGCGGTGACGGCGCAGATGGCCCAGTGTGCGGTAGAAATCCAAAAGGGAGGAGTTTTCGCGTCCCCATGGATAGGTTTGCCGATTGAGAGGATCCTCAAAGCCGGACATACCCACCTCGTCGCCGTAATAGACCGTGGGGGAGCCGGGGAAGCAGTACAGCAGCATGGCGCCTAACCGCAGACGGGAGATGCCGCGGAACTGCTCCTCGGCAGAGAGGGCGTAGGCGGCCCGCTGGGGCTTGGTTTCCGGAACACGGTCGGCCCCCAGTACCGTCAGGATACGGGGGGTATCATGGGTACCCAGGAAATTCATGCAGGAGAAGAAAGCGGGGCGGGGATAGTTTTCCCGGAGGGTCTCCATCTCCTCCCGGAAATCAGCCGCATCACCACCGGTGAGCCAGTTGAGGGCGGCGGTGCGGAAGGGATAATTCATCAAGCCGTGGGTCTCGCCGCCCAGCAGATAGCGTCGCCGCTGATCGTAGGCAATCTTGTTGCTGCCATCCTCCCAAACTTCACCGATAAGGATGCTGTCCGGAAACTCCTCCAGCATCACGGAGCGGATCTGCGCGATGAAATCATCGGGCAGCTCGTCAGCCACATCCAGGCGCCAACCGGAGGCGCCGGCCCGCAGCCAATGGCGGATCACTGAGTTCTCATTCTCGATAATAAAGTCGCGGTAAGCGGGGTGATTTTCCTCTACGGCAGGCAGAGTGTCGATGCCCCACCAGGAGTCGTATTCCCGAGGCCAGCAGGTAAACCGATACCAGTCATAATAGGGGGAGTCCGGACTTTGGGCGGCACCCAGCTCCGGATAGAATCCTTCGGCATTGAAATAACGGCTATTGCTGCCGTTGTGGTTGAATACACCGTCCAGCAAAATGCGGATACCGTGAGCCTTGGCCTCCTGGCAGAGCAGACGGAAATCTTCCTCGGTTCCCAGCATGGGATCGATACGGAGATAATCTGCTGTGTTGTAGCGGTGGTTGGATTCCGATTCAAAGATTGGGCACAAATATAAAGTGGTGACCGACAGGCTTTGCAGATAACTGAGCTTGGAACGGATCCCGTTGAGGGAACCGCCAAAGAAATCATTGTTCAGAACCCGACCCGTGGCATTGGGGCCCACCACCGGCAGTTCATCCCACTGGCGGTGCACCACCCGGTGTCCCACCATTCCGTTGGCATCGGGCACATTCAACCGGCAGAATCGGTCTGGGAAAATCTGGTAACTGACACCGTCGCCAAACCACTGCGGCGTGGGCAGCGTGGGATCATAAACGGTCAGCTGCCAACGGTGCGGCCAACCGTCGCAATATCCATCCTTGCCGAGGTAGACATAACATCCGTCGGGGCGGGTGAAGCGAAAGGCGTACCACACCAGTTCCGGTTGTTCCGGCGCACAGATGCAGCCGGTGAAGGTGTCTGCAACAGCGGGGAGGGAGACCTCCTGCTGTTTGCCGGAAAACTCCTGCTGCAGCAAGACGGTACAGGCGGTGAATCCTTCGGCGGGATCGGGGCGGAGGGTCAAAGTGACGGACTGTCCGCAGCACACCGCGCCAAAGGGGTCTTTATAAGAGATGTCACGGGAGTTGTAGACAGGTCGCATAACAGTACTTTTACTCCAAAAGCGTATTTTCGCTCAGAATAGCGGTGCCAGTCTCCTCCTGAGAGAAGTAGGCATTGATGATATCCACGGCGGTGGTGGCCAGAGCAGAGCCGGCGCCGCCCTTTTCGATGACAACAGCCACGGCGATCTCGGGATCGTCATAGGGGGCATAGGCTACGAACACACCGTTGGCAATGTCGGTACCCACCTGAGCGGAACCGGTCTTGGCGCCGGCATCTACCACGCAGCGAGAGAACTGACCCCACAGACTGCCGCGGGTCAGGTCATAAGTGCCCTTTTTGATGGCCTGCAAGGTGCTTGCGCTGAGCTCCACACTGCTGACAGGCTCCTCATCATAGACGTAGATCATGGAGGAGTTGTCGTAGCTCTTGACATTTTTCAGCAGGTGCGCCTCATAGCGGTCGCCGCCGCCTACCAGAGTTGCCACATAGTTGGCCATCTGCAGAGGGGTAAACAGGTTGTAGGACTGGCCGATGGCCGCCGTAATAGTCTGGCCATCCGTCCATTCCAGATCCGCCTCCTCGGCATACTCGGGGCTTGCCAGAGCACCGGCGGAATCGCCGATTTCAATGCCGGTGTGCTGGCCCAGACCAAACTTGGAGGCGTAGTAATTGAGGGTATCGATACCGGTCAGACGGCCCACTTCATAGAAGAAGTAGTTGCAGGAGACCGTAATGGCCTGGGAAACATTGATGGCACCGTGGGTGCCGCCGCCCTGCCGGTAGATCCAGCACTGGGGCTGGGGGAAGGCGTAGTAGGTATAGATGCCGCGGTCACGGATCGTGGAGGAGGGGGTGATGATGCCAGCCTCCAGTGCGGCGGCAGAGGTACAAAGCTTAAAGGTGGAGCCGGGGGCATAGGTGCCGTTGACTGCGCGGTTGAACATGGGCAGCCGTTCATCTGCCAGAAGCTGCGAATAGTCCTGACTGAATGTCTCCAGATTGTAGGTGGGATAGGAGGCCAAGGCCAGCACTTCACCGGTGCCGACACCGATCACAGCAGCGGCACCGCCACGGGCGATGCCGTCGACTTTGGTCATGCCCTCGATGTTCTTGGCCAGTGCATCCTCTGCCGCTTTCTGCAGGTCAATATCGATGGTCAGAGAGACGGTGCCGCCGGGCTGGGGCTCCTTGGTGTAGAGCTCACCGGTGATTTTTCCGTTGGTATCGGTGGTGATGAGACGAGTGCCGTCCACACCGTGGAGATATTCCTCAAAGGCCTCTTCCACACCGCCTTTGCCGACCAGAGCGTCCATGGAGTAGCCTTTGTCCTTATAGCCGATATAGCCAGTTTCCTCGTCACTCTCCCAGTCCTCGGCAAAAATACGGCTGATGCGGCCCAGAATATGGGCGGCATAGGTGGTGTTGTAAACGCGGGCAGAGGAGATGCCGGTGCTGACGCCCTCATAATGGCCGTCCACCACCTGACTGATCAGCTCCACAGGAACATCCTCGGCCAGCACATAGCTGCTGCGGGTCTCCAGCTCATAGCGAATGCCCACAATATAGCGGGCCTGCTGTTCATTATACTGATCGCTGACGGAAAACATCTCCCGCAGCTGCCGAATAAATTCCTCTGCATTGACCTGCGGGGCGACATGGGTATCATTGGAACGGAAGGGAATTTTCTCGCCCTTCAGCCAGGAGGCAAAGGTGTTGGGGTTCTGGGGGATCTGATAGGCAAAGGGGGTGGACAGAGTCACCGGAAGGGTATCTTCCCAGAGGATATCATTGCGCTGGCACAGTTCTACCAGACGGAGAATGGCGGCATTGAGAGTCTCATCATCCTCAAAGGAGGATTCAGAAAACTCCAGTGTATAGGTCAGTCGGTTAGATACCAGAACTTTGCCGTTGCGGTCCGTGATGATACCGCGGGAGGCCTCAACTTCCTCGATGTTGGCATGACTGACCAGCGACCGGGCACGATACTCGGTGCCATTAATAATTTGAATCTGATAGAGATTGAACAGAAAAATCAAAATCATAGCGCCCAAAAAGCAGCCCAAGGCCAGCAGGCGGTTTTTCAGAGGATGGGGGTTTTTCAAGAGGACCTCCTTTCCGGAACAGGAGTTTGCAGACTCAGTCCCAATTGGTTTTGCGGTGGACCTGCAGCAGCAGGAGATAGACGAGAGGCAGCAGGGGGAGAGTGAGAAGCATTTCCCGCAGGATAAGATCCATAGCTGCCCAAAGGGCTGTCGGATTGTTGTAGATCTGCAGCAATGCATGCAGCAGATCCGTCAGCAGCAGACACAGCGTGCCGTTGATGAGGCTGCAGGAAAATTTGGCGGCGATCAGACGCGCAGCAATCAGCGCGCAGGGAATAGCCGAGACAAGGAAAATCAGGGAATAAAAGAATGCAAATGGGGGAGAGAGCAGCAGGTCGCAGAGGACGCCCAGGCCCAAAGCATACGCCGCGGCCTGATGGGGCTGCTCCAGTGTGGCAACTACTGCCACCAGAAGAGGCAGCAAAAACGGATGTGTATCCAGCAGGTGAATATGGACCAGAACAAATTGCTGCAGAAGAAGCAGCAGCAGAGAAACCGCCCCATAAAGACCCCATTTAAAGGCGAGATCGCGTTGTGTCATACAAATCCTCCTCAGTCAATGACCTGAAAGTCGGTGATGACAAAAACCTGAACCAAGCGATCCAAATTTACCTTAGGTACGATCTCGGCATACTGGGTTAGACCGGAGTCGTCCGTTTTGACCTCTTCCACCGTGCCAATGACCAGGTCGGAGGGATAATATCCCCCCAAACCGGAGGTGAGGATCAGGTCACCTCCGATGAGAGAGCTTTCGCCGGTGAGATAACTGAGCTTCAGCTTTTTCTGGCTCATCAGCTGCAGGTCACCCATGGAAACAGCGGTCTCGTTGGTGCGGAAAACGGTAGCACCCATCTGGAAGCTGGTATCCAGAACCGTGGAAACGGTGGACCAATTCATGCCAACCTCTGTAATCACACCCACCAGAAAGCCCTGGTCATCTACCACACAATCCCCCAAAGCCACGTTGCAGGAGGTGCCTCGGTTGAGGGTCAGTGTAGAGGCCCAGTTGGAAGCGCTGCGCTGGGTGATGGTTGCAGATTCAAAGACAAAATCCCTGCGCTGCTGGCGCAGATTCAGAAGGTTGCGCAAACGCTCATTTTCCTGACTGTCCGTCTGAGCTTGTCGCAGGGCCTCCTCCAGTTGGGCGATCTCCCGACGCAGGGCATCATTTTCTTCCTGCAGCTGGTTCACATCCTCAAACTGTCCGCGGATACCATCAAACCACTCCGTGATGGCGGCGGCAGCGGAACGGAAGGGAGAGGCAATGACCCCGGCAGCATTTTCCAGAATGCTGCTGCCGGACCCCAGGATCGAGAACAGGGACAGAGTCACCATGATCACTGCGGCGGCGGCCAATAGCCATATGCCATTCTTGTTCCAAAATCGTTTCATCAGTTTAGCTCCTTAAGCTAAGAGTGTCACTCCAAAATCAGCCAGCATACGGCTCAGCAGGAGAACAGGAAGCCCCATCACATTGAAAAAGTCTCCATCGATCCGCTCCACCAGCAATGCGCCCTTACCCTGCACACCGTAACTGCCCGCTTTGTCCATGGGCTCGCCGGTGCGGATATAGGCCAGCAGTTCCTCCCTGCTGGCAGGGCGAAAATAGACATCTGTAGATTGTGCGCAGGTCTGTACGCGATCACCCTGCCGCACGGTTACACCGGTGCAGACGGTATGATGCCGCCCGGCCAGTGCCGTCAGCATAGCCAGCGCATCCGCCTCATCTGTAGGCTTGCCCAGGCGCTTGTCATCCAGAAACACCATGGTGTCGGCGGTGATGATGATGGCATCCTCCGGACAGAGCTCCTTTGCTGCCCGGGACTTTGCCAGCGAGATGTGGCAGACAACTTCCTGTGGAGTCAGATCGGCCGGGAAACTCTCCTCTGCCTGAGGGACGACCACATCAAAATGCTCGATACCCATACGTTGCAGCAGCTCCTGCCGACGGGGAGATCCGGAAGCCAATACAATATGTGCCATAGGTCTTACCGTCCCGTAGAGCCGAAGCCACCGGCTCCGCGCTCGGTCTCATCCAGCTCCTGCACAAACTGCAGTTGCGGCTGCAGGACAGGGGTTACCATCAGCTGGGCGATCCGATCGCCGGGCTGGATCACATAGGTCTCCTGAGAGAGATTCACCAGACCAACTCCGATTTCGCCCCGGTAATCACTGTCGATCACGCCCACACCGTTGGACAGGCAGATGCCTTTCTTGATGCCCAGACCGCTGCGGGCAAAGACCAATGCTACATAAGCGGGGGAGGGCAGAGCGATGGCAATGCCGGTGGGAACCATGCAGCGCTGACCGGGGGCCAAAGTGATGGCCTCATCCATGCAGGCGCACAGATCCATGGCGGCGGATCCGGCTGTGGCAAAATGGGGGGCGGGGAAATCTCTGCCCACCTTAGGGGACAGAGCCTTGATTTTCAGTTCCATAGTATCACCTGTTTTCTGATTTTTGAAAACTATTTGTAAAATAAATGTAAATTATTACGAAAAGTATACAAAATTATTCGACGCCACGATAGAAAAGGCCGCGGGTATAGCGCTGAGGAGCCCAGTCACCCTGTCCCTGATAGCGGCGGAGGATGGCGGCACACTCCTGTGCAGACTCCGTGGTAAAACGCAGGCGGGCATAGGTCAGGCCCATCTGCTGCCACTCGGGTTTATCGGCCAGAAACAGCACCTGGCTGTTCTGAATCTCACAGCGGTGGCCGTGGGCCGGCAGCAGGGGGAAGTGGGCACCGGTGCGGTCCACCAGATCGTTGTCCTCCTGGCAGGAGCAGGTGCCGGTATTTCCAATGACGCAGTTCTCTGTGATCATCAGGGGCAGCCGCCCGTAGACGATGGCCTCGCAGGGGAGATATTTTTTCATATCCCGCACCTGCTGATGACGCAGCTCAAAGGACACGGTAGCGGTATCCAAACCCAGATCCCGCAAAAACAGCAGGGAGCGGGAGTTAAACACATTCATGCCAAAATCACCCCGGATCTCCAGACCCAGTCCCTCCACAACAGGAAGGTGGCCCAGATTTCCCACTGCCACAGCAGAGAGAAGGGGGGCATAGGTTTGCAGCTTGCTGCGAAAGGCAGTCTCGTCCTCCGTGCGGAAGATGCGGGGCAGGACAGCGCAGAACCTGCCGCGGCCGGCATACCGGGCCAGATCCACCTGATCCAGCAGTTCCAGAGGCAGGTAGATCATCTCACAGTCCAGCAGCGCATCCGTCAGCTGCTCCGGGCGGGTGATGGAGCAGGTGAGAAGGGGTTTGCTGGGGGCCTTGGGCGCCTCGGGCAGCGGAGCGGGGGGCAGGGTGCGGCGCTCCGGCATGGCCAGCAGATCCTGCTCCAGCAGAGACAGGACATCCCGGCGCATGGCATTGATAGCGCTGGCAGGCAGCATCAGCCCCTCATCCAGTGAAACGGTGATGCAGGCGGGGGCGAATGCCGTGCCGCCGGTCTTGGCCAGCCGCTGCTTCAGATCCTCCTCGGTGAGGGGGCGATTGCGGGCCGGCTCCGGAATGGGGCCGGATACGGTGCGAAGGTACACCCGGTCATTTTGTTCCACACGGGCGGTCAATGTGGCCGGTACACCGGTGCGAAGACACAGGTCCAAAGTCACAGAAAGGCGGCGGTTGTCCACCCCGTTTTCATAGGTGGCAGCTGCCTTCTGAAACAGTTCCCTGGGTTCCGGCAGGTTCTCCGGGCGGGTGCCGAACATCTGCGGGCCCTTTTTCCCCTGCCAGTACCAATCCGTAAAGCCGCTGCGGGAAAAGGCCTGTTCCAGCTGACGCAGTTCCTCACGGTTGGGCTTGCGTCCCTCATCCAGCAGGCGGCGATAAATAGAGGTGATTACTGCCACATACTCCGGACGCTTCATGCGGCCCTCCAGCTTCAGGGAGGCCACACCCATCTGCTCCATCTGCCGCAGTTCGGCAGAGAGATTGGCATCCTTCAGACTCAGAGGATACTGATCCCGGCAGGGCCCGTTGACCCCATAGGGCAGGCGGCAGGGCTGGGCACAACGGCCGCGGTTTCCGCTGCGGCCTCCGATGAGGGCGCTCATGGCGCACTGGCCGGAATAGCACATGCACAGGGCGCCGTGGCCGAAGATCTCTACTTCCGCCCCGCAATCCCGACAGATGGGATCAATATCCGCTGCAGACAACTCGCGGGCCAGAACTACCCGCTCCAAACCCTGTTGAGCGGCCAGCTTTGCACCGCCCAAGGTGTGCAGACTCATCTGTGTGCTGGCATGCAGAGGGAGATCCGGTGCCGCTTCCCGGGCCAGGTGCCAGACGCCCCAGTCCTGAACCAGGACGGCATCTACACCCATTTGAGATGCGCGATGCAGCACATGGGTAGCTTCCTCCATCTCGCGGTCTGTCAGCAGAATGTTCATGGTCAGGTATACCTTGACCCCGTGCAAATGGCAATAAGAAACCGCCGCCGAGAATTCCTCGTCGGTGAAGTTTTTGGCGTTGCGGCGAGCATTGAAGTTGCCGAAGGCCATATAGACGGCATCCGCACCGTTTTGTACGGCGGCAATCAGGGATTCCTGAGAGCCGGCAGGGCAGAGCAGCTCCATGTAAGTTTACTTGCGGTTCTGGGCCTTGAACAGCTGGCGCTTCAGCTCGGAGACCTCGTTCTTGGCCTGCGTGGCCTCGTCCAGATAGGTCTTCAGCTGGCGGCGCAGATTCTCAGAGGTCTCCTGTGCCTTGAACAGCTCATCGGCCAGGTTCACAGCAGCCAGCACAGCGGCATCACTGCGACCCACGCGGGCCTGCTCCATCAGCTGGGACATTTTCTCGTCCACCAGACGGCCCACCTTCTCCATGTACTCCGCCTGCTCGTCAGCTACCAGCGTGTACTCATCTCCGCAGATGGTCATGGTCACTCGATTTGCCATAATAACCTCCTGTCTCCGGTTTCCCGGTGCACATAATGATACAGAATGTATTATACCACAATTTTTAAGCGGTGAAAGCACTTTCTGCGGAAAAAAGGAAATTTATAAAAAAGTAGGCGTCCTGCCTTTACGAAAAGCGCATTTTCATGTAAAATGAAGAAACATATCGAAGGAAGGAGGGGACGGAGTTGGCTGGATATATTCTGCGCGGAGAAGAAAAGACCATTGTCCTGGGCGCTGACCGGGTGGACCGCCTGCTGCAGCAGGGCGATGGCGATGCAGCGCTGTTGTATCTGTGCCTGATGCGGGCCGACTGTGCCGTTACCCCTCAGCAGCTGATGAGCAGGCTGCACTTCAGTGAGCTGCGCCTGCGGGCTGCGGAGACGGTCCTGCAGAATCTGGGCCTGATCGAGCGGGCTGCAGAAGCCCCTCAGCCGGAGGAGCGGTCACAGGAGCGGGTGGAGTTTACCGCTGAGGACCTGGGCCGTATTTTGGCGGAGGAAGATTTCCGGATGCTGGTGGAGCAGACGGAGCGGGTTCTGGGAAAGAAACTGACCACCAATGATTTGAAATATCTGGCCAATCTCAACCGCGAGGTGGGCCTGCCGGCGGATGTGATCTATCTGCTGGTGAGCCACTGCATTCAGCGGGCGGAGCGGCGATATGGTGTGGGCCGCCGTCCGGTGCTGCGGCAGATTGAAAAAGAGGGCTATTACTGGGCGAAGCTGGGCCTGTTTGATCAGGAGAGCGCTGCCCGTTACCTGAAGACCTATTCTGACCGGCAGGAGCAGATGGTCCAGTATATGCAGGCGCTGCAGCTGGGCGACCGCCGACCGGTGGACAGTGAAGAGCGTTATATCCGCAGCTGGATGGAGCAAGGCTTCCCGGCGGAGACGGTAGCACTGGCCTACGACAGAACGGTCCTGCAGAAACACGAGCTGAACTGGAGATATCTCAACGGCATTCTGCGCCGCTGGGATCAGGAGGGGTGGCATACGGCGGAGCAGGTCCGTCAGGGCGAGGAGAGACGTCCGGATCGACACACAGCCCAGCAGAGCGAGAAGAAGCGTGCCGCTGTAGAGAAATATCTGAAGTGGTAAGGGGGGGAGAACTGTGGCATACGATGGAAAGATCCTGCACCGCGCCATTGAGCGGTTTGAAGAGGATAAGCAGAGAAGAAATCAGCAGTTTTTGAGTCGAAGAGCCCGGATCTTCCGGGAAGTTCCCCGTCTGGAGCAGATCGATCTTCAGCTGCGCAGTACAGTCAGCCAGATTATCGCCTCTGCCCTGCAGCGGGGGACCGATCCAGTGCCCGCCATCCGGGTGATTCGGGATGAAAACCTGTCCCTGCAGGCAGAGCGCACCCGTCTGCTGACAGAGCGCGGCTATCCGGCGGATGCGTTGGAGGAGAAGCCCCGGTGTGCTCTGTGTGGAGATACCGGTTACCGGGAACAGGGCCTTTGTACCTGCCTGCGCAAGTACTATGCCCGGGAGCAGATCGAGGAACTGAGCCGGATGCTGGATGTGGGCACCCAGAGCTTTGATACGTTCGAGCTGGAGTGGTATTCCAGCCAACGGGAAGGTGGGTATCCCCGTTCCGCCCGGGAAGTAATGGAGCGCAATTTGGGCATCTGCCGCAATTACGCAGAAAACTTCGGGCCCGACAGTGGAAACCTTCTGCTGTTTGGCGACCCCGGCCTGGGAAAGACCTTCCTGTCCGCCTGCATTGCGCGGGTGGTCAGTGAGGATGGGTTCTCCGTGGTGTACGATACCGCCGTGCAGATTTTCAGCCAGTTTGAAAATGCCAAATTCCACCGGGAGACGGACAGTGATCCGGACGGCGATGTGAACCGCTATCTCAACTGCGATCTGCTGATTCTGGATGATCTGGGAACGGAGATGGTGACCGCTTTCGTTCAGAGCGCCCTGTACCAGCTGGTCAACAGCCGTCTGCAGGCCGGCAAGAGCACCATCATCAACACCAATCTGACACCGGAGGAGATCGGCCGCCGCTACTCGCCTCAGATCCTGTCCCGGTTGGAAGGGGAATACGAGATTCTCTACTGCATCGGCCAGGATATCCGTCAGTTGAAGAAAGAGACAGAGCGCCGGGTGTATTGAGAAAAAGCCGCTTGCCATGGGCAGGCGGCTTTTCTTTCGTTTTATGGGGATTCCCCGACAGAAAACGTCCTGTTTTGCAGCAGATGCCTGCTACACTGGGGGAAAAGGAGGGGAGTAGCATGAAAAATGGCCGGAAAAGTGAATTCCTGTCCAACCGGGTACAATATATTTCCGCGGAGCGGATCTGTCCCAACCCCCATCAGCCCCGCAGGATCTTTGATGAGGAAGAATTGCAGGAACTGGCTGCCAGCATCCGCAGCTACGGTGTACTGCAGCCCCTGACCGTCCGGCGGGTGGGGGATCGTTACGAATTGGTGGCAGGGGAGCGGCGTCTGCGGGCGGGACGAATGGCGGGCTTGCGGGAGTTGCCCTGTCTGGTGGCACGGGTGGGCGAGGAGGACTCGGCCCTCCTTGCCCTGATCGAAAACCTGCAGCGACGGGACTTGAATTGCTGGGAGGAGGCGGAGGCTATCGCCCAGCTGATCGACCGCTACGGATTCCGGCAGGAACAGGCGGCGGAAAAGTTGGGCAGATCCCAATCCGCCATCTCCAACAAATTGCGGCTGCTGCGCCTTCCGCAGCAGGTGAGGGAGAAGCTTCAGAGGGAGAATCTTTCAGAGCGCCACGCGAGAGCTCTTCTGCGTCTGTCGGGGGAAGGGGAGCAATTGCGCGCGGCGGAGGAGATCATCCGCCGCGGCATGAATGTGGCGCAGACGGAGGCGTACGTGGAGCAGCTGCTGCAAAAGCAGCAGGACCATTCGCCGCGGCGTCCGCCTACCTACATCATCAAGGATGTGCGGTTGTTCCTCAACAGCATTGACCGAGGCCTGCGGCTGATCCGTTCGGCGGGGGTTTCGGCTGCCTGCGGCAGGGAGGAGACAGAGCGGGAGATTTTATTGACGATCCGTATCCCGAAAAGTGGAGTAAAATGAGAAAAAACCGGAAGATGTTACGGAATTGTAATGTATTTCTCTGCATTTTATCCTATACTGTAGGCTAATGTACTATGTGCATTGGAAGAAAACCGTAACAACTAAAGGAGGGGCCGAAATGGAAGAGAATCGCCAGGAGCCCTTGAACCCGGAAACGGAAACCGATAATAGCAAACAGAAAAAATGGACCGGAAAGAAACTGGCCCTGCTGATATGCGGCATCACAGTGGGTGCGCTGATTTTGGCCTATGCCGGAATCTGTGTGGCTGCCCACTACAGCGAGACGATTTTCCCCGGCACCATGGTGCTGGGCGTGGACCTGGGCGGCGAGACCCGGGAGAGCGCCGGCAGCCGCTGGGAAAACAAGAGCCTGCTGGCCACCCGTGCCAATGCCATCCCCCTCCTGGTGGAGGAGGAGCGTCTGGGCAGTGCCAGTTTGTATGAACTGGGTGTCACTGTCAAAACGGAGGATGCGGTGGAAGCGGCATGGGCCGCCAGCCACGGCGGAAATTTCCTGACCAATGGCTTTGCCCTGCTGCGCAGTTGGCTTGTGCCCACTTCCGTGGTGCCGAAGCTGCAGATGGATCTGGATGCATTGGAGACCTGCGTGGAGGATCTGATCTTGAGTCTGGGCAGGACCGTGGTGGACGGCGAAATCCGTTTTGCCAAGGAGCATACAGATGGGTTTTATGTGGTCAAGCCGCTGGATGGCCGTCAGATCAATACCCAACATCTGTCCTCCGCCCTGAAATCGGCATTGGAGGCGGGAAAACTGGAGCCAATCGTCTGCCAGTACGATGTGGTTACCGCCAAACCGGTGAATCTGGAAGAACTGAGTGCCCAACAGGGTGAGATGAGCAATGCCGCCTATGATCACAAGACTGGCGGCGTGCTGGCGGATAAGCTGGGTCTGTATTTCGATCTGGAGCAGGCAAAGGCTGCGCTGGAGGAGGCAAAGCCGGGCAGTACAATTCTGGTCCCCGGCACGGTGGTGTTCCCCAAGGTGACTGCTCAGGAACTGGAAGAGGTCATGTTCCGGGATGTGCTGGGTACCTATACCACCTATGTCAGCGGAACCTGGGCCCGCAAGACCAATGTCAGGCTGGCTGCCGAGAAGATCCATAATAAGATCTACAATCCCGGCGAGAGCTTCGATTACAACACCGAAGTGGGCGAACGCACCCGGGCGGCCGGATTCCAGGCAGCACCCGCTTATGTGGGCGGCAAGACCGTGGATGAAGTGGGCGGCGGCATCTGTCAGGTATCCTCCACCCTGTACTACTCGGCACTGCTGTCCAATCTGGAAATCGTGCGCCGTGACTGTCACAGCTATGCACCCTCCTACATCACCTTTGGCTGCGATGCAACAGTCAGCTGGGGCGGACCGGAGTTTACTTTCCGCAACGATACGGACTATCCTATTAAAATCACCACTACATACAGCAACAACAATCTGACTGTGACGATCCACGGCACCAAGGTGGATGACACTTATGTGCGCATGGTGAGCCGAACGCTGTCTGTGAAGAACTACGATGTAGTCTATGAGGAGACCGATGAACTGGCTCCCGGTGTGGAAGTGGTGGAGCAGAGTCCCTATACCGGCTACTATGTGAAGACCTGGCGCAATGTGTACAGTGGGGACGGCACCCTGATTTCCAGCAAACTGGAGGCCATCAGCGATTATCGTTCTCGCGATAAGATCATCAAGGTAGGCAAAAAGGTTGAGGAGACCCCGGATCCCGGCACCGGCACCACACCCACTCCGGATCCCGGTACGAATCCTGATCCCGGCACGGGCAATGGTGGCACGACTCCCGATCCCGGTACGGGCGGCGGTGGTACAACTCCCGATCCCGGCACGGGCAATGGTGGTACAACTCCCGATCCCGGTACGGGCGGCGGTGGTACAACCCCCGATCCCGGCACGGGCGGCGGTGGTACAACTCCCGATCCCGGCACGGGCGGTAGCGGTACGACGCCCGATCCCGGCAGCGGCGAGGGCGCTTGATTGAAATAAAAAATCCGACGGCATAACGCCGTCGGATTTTTGTTATTGGCAGAGATAGGAGAACCAACCCTCGCTGCTGCGTTCGGAGAGAATGGTCCATCCGTCGGCCTGCAGTTTGGCGGCTACCTCCTGTGCGCGGTCATCAATGATACCGGAGCACAGGAACAGTCCGTCGGTTTTCAGGAAGGGTCGTACCTGAGGGGACAACCCCATGATCACATCGGCTACGATGTTGGCGACCACCATGTCGTATTCCCCGCCGAACTCCTTCTGCAGAGCACGGTCGGACAGGACATCGCCCCAGCGGACGGTATACCGGTCGCGGCCCACACCGTTGAGGGCAGCATTTTCGTAGGCTACATCAATGCATTTTTCATCGATATCGCAGGCAAAAGCGCGGTCGGCGCCCAAACGCAGGGCGGCGATAGACAAAATGCCGCTGCCGCAGCCCAAATCCAGCACCTTTTCGCCCCCGTGAATGTGCTGTTCCAACGCGGTCAGGCACAGGCGGGTGGTGGCATGGCTGCCGGTACCGAAGGTGAGGCCGGGATTCAGGATGAGGGGGATACGGCTTTCATCCGCAGCCTGCTCCCACTCCGGAATGACCAGAAGACGCTCGCCGATCTCCATGGGTTTATAAAACTGTTTCCAGTTATTTTCCCAGTCCGCATCGGCCATCTGTCGGGAGGACAGACGCAGAGGGGCGTATTCCGGGTGAGCCTGCCCCAGATTGGTAAGGGCGGCAGGAATAGCTGCCAGCTGTGACCGGCCATCTGTATCGTCACTGAGATAGCAGGTAATGCGGCAGACTCCGCGCTTTTCATCCAACAGCGCCTCATCCACATAGTCCCAATACTGGTGGTTGTTCTCCAGAAAATTTTGAAAATCACCCTCGTCATCAATGACCAGGCCGGTGATTCCCAGATCCTCCAGCAGACGGCTGACCGGATCCAAACCGGCGGGACTGGTGTCGATGCTCACTTCCAGCCAGTTCATGGATTATCGTTCCTTTCCGTTGAAGAACACGCCGATGGTCTTGGTGCCGGTGTGGCTGCCGATGACCGGGCCGATGAAGTTGATGTGAATGGTCTTGGTGCCAAAGCGGCTCTGAATCTGCTGGGCAACGGACTGGGCCTCTTCCTCGCAGTCTGCGTGGCAGATGAACATAGTCTGCTCGGCAGGATTGGTGCCGCTGGCCTCAATGGCATCCAGCAAAGCGGTGATAGCTGCCTTGCGGCCACGGGCTTTGCTGACGGGGACCAGACGACCCTCGTTGGACACATGCATCACAGGTTTGATGGAGAGCATGGTGCCCAGCAGAGCGGTGGTGGCAGAGACGCGGCCGCCGCGCTTGAGATGGTTCAGATCATCCACGGTGAACCAGTGGCAGAAGGTCAGCTTGTTCTCTTCCAGCCAGGCCGTCAGATCCTGAGCGGACATACCCTCGGCACGCTTCTGGGCGGCCTGATATACCAACATACCCTGACCCAAAGAGGCAGACAGAGAATCCACTACAGAGATGTAGCGATCGGGGAACTCCTCCCGCAGCTCCGTTGCGGCAATGTGAAAGGACTGGTAAGTGGTGGACAGAGCGGAGGAGAAGGCGATGATCACCAGATCCTTATCCTCCTGCAGGACAGCGCGCATGGCATCCTCGCACTGGCCGACGCTCAGGGCGGAGGTGGTGGGCATTTTGCCATCGCGCAGCTGCTGATAGAACTCCTTGTGGCTGATCTCACGGCCATCCAGATAATTGGCGTAGGATTTGTCATCAATGGTCACGGTCAGAGGCAGCACATTCAGCTCCAGCTCCTGCGCCATCTGGGCAGACAGGTCACAGCAGCTGTCCGTCATGATGATGTAGTTGCTCATACAGATAACTCCTTTTCGGTGAAATTCACATTACAAATCAATTTATCTTACCATTCTTAACAGTATTTGGAAAGAAAAACCGAAAAATTTTCCAGAAAAATTTACATTTATCCTACTTGCCCACACAGAAACGGGAGAAAATGGTGGCAACCAGATCCTCCCGGATATGCTTGCCATTCAGCTCACCCAGTGCCTCCAGAGCGGCTTCGGCATCCGTGAGGACCACATCAGGAGTCATGCCGGCGGCCAGTGCTTCGGAGGCGGAACGGACGGCAGAGAGCGCCCGTTCCACGGCATCGGCCTGACGGGCGTTGGTCAGCAGCTGCCCCTGCATTGCGGTGTCAGAGGGGTAGAGAGCGCAAATGGTTTCCGTCAGCTGCTCCAGACCCAGACCGTCCCGTGCGCACAGGGACAGGGGAGTACCCCATTCCGGCGGAAGTGTGGCGGCATCCAGCTGCTGGGGCAGATCGGACTTGTTGATCAGTACCAGCAGATGATCGGCCTGCTGCGCCAGTTCCATGGCCTCCCGGTCCTCCTGCGAAAGAGGAGTAGATCCGTCCAGCACCAGCAGAGCCAGCTGTGCCTCTTGCGCCGCCCGGCGGGCACGGTCCACACCGATCTGCTCCACGGTGTCCTCGGAGCGGCGGATGCCCGCTGTGTCGCACAGTCTCAGCAGCACATGGCCCAACCGAACTTTTTCCTCCACCGTATCCCGGGTCGTTCCGGCAATATCGGTGACAATAGCGCGGTCATAGCCCAAAAGGGCATTCAGCAGGGAGGATTTTCCGGCATTGGGTTTTCCGAGAATCACAGTGGGAATGCCGTTTTTCAGGAGGCTTCCCCGGGAGAAGGAAGCCAGCAGGCGGGACAATTCGGCTGCAGACCGGTCCAATGTGGACAAAATCTGCTCCTGCTGCAGGGGTTCAATGTCCTCATCGGGATAATCGACCACGGCATAAAATCGGGAGACGATCTCCATCAAAGCATCATAGACAGTATCCACGCAGCGGCTGAGGGATCCGCCCAGCTGTCCCACGGCATTTTTGGCGGCCTCTGCAGTCTCGGCATCAATGAGGTCAATGACGGCTTCTGCCTGAATAAGATCCAGCCGACCATTGAGGAAAGCCCGCTGGGTAAATTCGCCGCCCCGGGCCTGCCGGCAGCCGGCAGCCAAGAGGGCGGACAGTCCCTCGTTGAGCACCACCGGGGATCCGTGACAGTGCAGCTCGGCGCAATCCTCGCCGGTATAACTGCCGGGACCGGGGAAGAAGACGCAGAGCACATGGTCGATCACATCGCCCTGCCGGTCCAGCAGATCGCCGTAGACCATTTTGCGGGCCGGGAGCAGTTTCCCCCTGGCGCGGAACACTTGATGCAAAACGGCGTGGGTGTCCGGGCCGGACAGACGCAGAATGCCGATGGCACTGGGAGTTTGCGGGGTGGCGATGGCGGCAATGGTATCGGACATGGAATCCCTCCTCTCGGGATAGAACAGATTGAAAAAAGTATAGCACAATTTGACAGAAAAGAAAAGGAATGGAGCGCAGCAGAGGCATTGCCCTAAAGATACGGGTTATATCACGGTATATCCGGCGGTCTCCAGCAAAGTCATCGCCCGGTCAAAAAAAGGCTCCTTCACCAAAACATAATCGGTGTTGTAGGTGGATACGGCAAAAATACTGATGTTGTGTTCTGCTAGAAGGGAAGCAATTTTTGACAGGATACCAATGAGAGAAAAGTCGAGAACACCCTGTATGCGGAAGCCGCGCCAGCCATCCTCCCGTGCGGTGGTGTGGCAGGGGGTAGCGGCAGTTTCGCAGACCAGAGAGATCTCCTCGTCGGTCTTTGCGATAAAATAGAAGTCCCTGGACAGCTCCACTTCCTGCAGTGAGTCCACCTTGCAGACCGTCAGGCGATGATCCAGTTTCTTAATTTCCATAATGTCCTCCTGAGTATTTGATATAGAGGCAGTTTAACAGATGGCCATAGGGATTGCAAGGGAGGCACGGCTGACAGGAGAACAGAAAAAGAGGACAGACCGGAGTCTGTCCTCTTATCGTTTAGGAATTTGGCTTACTGAATGGGCTCGCCGGCGGCTTCCTTGGCCTTGATCTCGCGCATAGCGTCCTTATGGCTCAGGTTAACGCGGCCCTTCTCATCGATCTCGGTGACCTTGACCCACATCATGTCGCCCACCTTGCAGGCGTCCTCCACCTTCTCGATGCGCTTTTCAGCCAGCTTGGAGATGTGCACCAGGCCGTCCTTGCCGGGAGCCAGCTCCACAAAGGCACCGAAGGTCATCAGGCGCACGACGCGGCCGTAGTACAGAGAACCCACCTCGGGCACGAAGACGATGTCGTCGATGCACTTCTTGGCAATGGCGCAGCTCTCAGCATCGGGAGATGCGATATGAATGGTACCGTCATCATCAATGTCGATCTTGGCGCCGGACTCGGCCACGATCTTCTGAATGACACTGCCGCCCTTACCAATGACCTCACGGATCTTGTCGGGGTCAATGTGCAGGGTGAGCATCTTGGGAGCATACTTGCTGACCTCAGCGCGGGGCTGATCGATGCAGGGCAGCATGATCTGGTCCAGAATCTGCACGCGGGCATCATAGGTGATGTCCAGAGCGTTCTCGATGATCTCCATGGTCAGACCATCGTTCTTCAGGTCCATCTGAATGGCGGTGA
>SVLV01000047.1 GCA_015067765.1 Oscillospiraceae bacterium
AAGAGCTTAAATCAATATATTGTATATTTTTAGGTGAAACAAAATGAAAAAACACAACGAAGAACTGTTTCAAATCGGAGAAGTCGTAAAGATACTGGGTGTCTCCCGCAAGGCGATCCTTGGATTCGAGGATATGGGGCTTCTGATCCCCGCCGTAAAAGACGAGGAAAGCGGATACCGCTATTACTCAGCAGACAATATGACGCAGATCCGCTCAATCCGCTCCCTGCAGGCGCTTGGTTTGACTCTGAAGGAAGTGGCGGAATACTATTACGATACAGAAAATATGGACAAGCATCTGCAGCGACTTTATGATCTGCGGGCAACGCTGGAACGAAACATCCAGATGCTTCAGGTACGTTCTGCTAAACGAGGTGATCTGACCGTCCATAGAACACTCCTGCCGCAGCAAGTCTGTTTCTGCCGCCAGTATCCATGCAAGAATATTGCTGAGGCCGCAAGCAATCTGCGGGATACTTATATTGCCGCTGCCCGTACCGGGAAAATGTCCATGATCGCCCGTATGTTCACCATGCGCATGACGCAGAATCCGGATGTGTTGGATCTCATGTGCTGCATACCTGTTGATAGCAGCTTTGATGGCCCTGAACGGGTGGAGTTTGCAGAAACTTCGGCCCTTTGCATCTATTACCGTGGCCCATATGAGGGAACTGCAACAGCCATTCGGGCGCTGGCGGAGCACATAAGGCAAACCGGTATCGAGACCACAGGACCGTTCCGTTCCATTTATCTGGAGGGTCCCCCCAACCGAGGAGAAAACAGCGGGGATTATATCACGCAGATAGCCGTGCCGATTAAAACATAACACAAAATCTTTCAGCCCCTGCATGCTGCTGCGTGCAGGGGTATTCACAGTTAACCAGAGTGGATTTTTAGCTATTAACCTTTCGTCTTGTTCAGATTATCCCCTCTGCTCTATCCGCGCGCCGGAAAATACATGCCTCGAATCTGTTTACTTTCCGACATAATTTGATGTAATATAGAAAAACTCTTAGGAAGGCACTCCCATGAAAGAGTATCAGAAAATTTGGGCACAGAAGCGCAAACGTATACACGAAGTAGTGGAAGTGGGCTACACCGGTGACTGGCTTAGCCAGGGCTACGATATAGCTGACTGTGGGCTATGGCGACAGTTATCCCATTATCCCCTGGGCAAGGCCTTCAGTATCATGCCCACCTTCCCGGGCGTCGGTATGGTGGCCATCCCCACCGGTATTATTTCCGCAGGATTCGTGGATCAGTATTCCCGATTTAAGCGCATTAGTGAATATGCCGCCGAAGAGGACATCCACTTCATCAAAGTGCCCCTTCACGGAAACGACAGCTGGATCGGAAAGGCCGTAAAGGATCTGGGCCTTCCCGATCAGGTAATCGTAGCCATGATCCTCCGAGGACGGGAAACCATTGTTCCCCGGGGCGATGTTGTCCTGCGTCGGGGGGACATCCTGGTCATCGGTGCTGAAACACTGAAAAACGACACCCATATTGATCTGAAAGAAATTGTTCTTCTGGCCCATAACCCCTGGAATGGCCAGCACATCCGTGATCTGGACATCTCCCGTCAGACGATCATCGTCATGGTCAAGCGCAAGGGTACCATGCTGGTTCCCCGGGGCAGCTTGCGGCTGATGGAGGGCGACCACGTGATCCTGTATACCCAGGAGCGGATACTGGACGCCAATATCATCGAAGTGTAATCTCTGCGCGTTCCCTTCTGCACCACAAACAAAAGTCCCCGAATTCAGGATTTCACCATCCTGTATCCGGGGACTCACTTTTTTATACAGTCTTTTGCATTTGAGGAAACGGGATCAGAGGTCGTTTTGAACCATATCCTCCAGACTCTCCCGCCGCACAGCCACATAGTCCTTACCGCCGGAGAGCATCACCACCGCAGGGCGACCCACCCGGTTGTAGTTGGAAGCCATGGAGTAGTTGTAGGCGCCGGTGGTACACACTGCCACCACATCGCCCCGATTGGGCTTGGGAAGCTTCACCTCCGGCTGGATTACATCGCCGCTTTCACAGCAACGCCCCACCACATCACAACAGAAATCGCACCCCTCATCCATGCGATTAGCCAGATGCACCGTGTACCGGGAACCGTAGAGGGCAAAACGGGGGTTGTCGGTCATGCCGCCGTCGATGGAGACGTAGTTCTTATAGCCGGGGATCTCCTTGACAGTGCCCACGGTATAGAGGGTCATACCCGCGTCCGCCACAATGCTGCGGCCCGGCTCCATCAAAATGGCGGGCATCGCGATATGCAGCTTATCAGCCAGAGCCTTGATGTGCTCTGCCACCATCCGGATGTTCTCCCCAATATCCACATAGGGGTCATCCTCCACATAGCGCACGCCGTAGCCACCGCCCAGGTTGAGCATCTCCATGACAAGACCGAACTTACGCTCCATCTGGGCGCCGAAGTCCATCATGATATCCGCCGCGTTGAGGTATACATCGCCCTCTTCGTCAAAGACCTGGGAACCCACATGGCAGTGGTAACCCACCACCCGGATGTTCTGCAGCTGCAGCGCCTGCTCCACCAGCTGCGCGGCCTGTCCTGTCTCGATGGCGGTGCCGAATTTGGAGTCCACCTTGCCTGTGGCCACAGCGTCATAGGTGTGGGGGTCAATACCGGGAGTCAGACGCAGCATCACCTTCTGGGTGATCCCCTTCTCCCGGGCGATCTCATCCACAGCCAGCAGCTCAAACATACCGTCCGCCACGAAGTAACCCACACCGCAGTCTATGGCATAAGCAATATCGGCATCCGTCTTGTTGTTGCCGTGGAACACGGCCCGCTCCATGGGAAAGCCCGCCTTCACAGCGGTGAAAATTTCACCGGAGGACACCAGATCCACCGCCATGCCCTCCTCCTTCATGATCTCATAAAGGCGCTTAAAACAGGCGGCTTTGGAGGCATACAGGGGGAAACTCTTATCCCCGAAAGCCTCCCGCATGGCAGTCATATAGATACGGCAATTCTCCCGAATTCGATCCTCGTCCATCAGATAGAGAGGCGTGTCATACTGCTGTGCCAGAGCCACCGTATCCCGTCCCGCAAAGGTAAGGTGGGCACCACTAACACCAATATTCTTACAAAGCATCTTGTCTTCTCCCGGTTTCTTCAGTTTAGAGCAGATCTTTTACCAATTCCTCCCGGCTGGCCACCGCCAGATCTACAGGAGCTACATCCAAAACGGTCTTGCAGCCCACATCGCCCCGGGCGGCCATACGGTAAACGGCTCTGCCGAAAGCTACCAGCGCGCTGCCGGTAAACTCAGGGTTGGAGTCCAAAGTCAGGCGATACTCGATAACCTGATCATTCTGTCCGTCCTTTCCGCTGCGGCCGGTGCGGATCACACTGCCGCCGTGGGGCAGAGCGCTGTGGTCGCGGTGCATCTCCTCCATAGTGATGAAGTGGACGGTAGTGTTGTAGGGCTCAAAGTAGGCCGGCATGGTCACAATATCCTGGCGGATACGCTCCAGATCCGCTCCTTCTTCCGCCACCACATAGCACTCACGCAAGTGCTTATCGCGGGTAGTAAATTTGGGGCACTCGCCGCTTCTTACCCGCTCCATAGCTTCCTCCACGGGAACGGTATACTGGCGGGCATCCACCACGCCTTTGACCCGGCGGATGGCATCACTGTGGCCCTGGGAGACGCCGCGGCCCCAGAAGGTATAGGTTTCTCCCTGGGGAAGCAGGCACGCGGCATACAGGCGATTGAGAGAGAACATGCCAGGATCCCAGCCGCAGGAAATCAGCGCTGTCGTCCCGCCCTTTCTGGCGGCAGCATCCACTGCTGCCAGATGGTTGGGGATAACGCTGTGGTTATCATAGGAGTCTACCACATTGAAATGCTCGGCAAGGGCAGGCGTCATTTCGGGCAGATCCGTGGCGCTGCCGCCACAGAGGAAGAGAATGTCAATTTTCCCCTTCCAGCTAAGAATCTCATCCGTGGACACCACCTTTACGTCGGGGGTGGCGATGGTGATAGACGCGGGATCTCGCCGGGTAAAAACAGCCACCAGTTCCATATCCTGATTTCTGGAGATGGAATCCTCCACACCGCGGCCCAGATTGCCGTAACCGTAAATCGCAACTTTCATAGGGGTTGCTCCTTTGCTGTAAAATAGATATCTGCCCCGTTTAGAAGGGCATATTAGGATATGTT
>SVLV01000048.1 GCA_015067765.1 Oscillospiraceae bacterium
TGACGAGGCGGATCCACAAATCCATATTCTTTACGTCGATGGTGGTACTTGTTACCAGCTTTTTGGCAATGGCATTTGGTATCTTCCAATATTTAGGTCCATTCCATCAGCAACAGCTGCAAAGCGAGCTGGTACTTATGGCCGCTGCTATGGAGGAGACTGGCCTTTCCTATCTGGAGCGGCTCCCGGCGGGGGACCGCCGCTATACCTGGATCGCCTCTGATGGCTCCGTTCTATATGATAGCAATGCGGAGGCGCCGACTATGGAGAACCACTCCGCACGTCAGGAGGTGCAGCAGGCCTTCTCTGATGGTTTTGGCAGCAGCATCCGTTATTCTACGACCTTGACTGAGCGCACCATCTACTGCGCGATACGTCTTTCCGATAGTACGGTGCTGCGTCTATCGGTCAACCATGCCTCCGCTCTGAAACTGGCACTGACTGCGGTGCCGCTTCTGTTGGTGGTAGCGCTACTGGCGGCGCTGCTGTCGAGAATACTGGCCAGATGGATGTCCCAGTGGATCGTAACGCCTCTAAATACGCTGGATCTGCACAATCCATTGGATAACGAGTCCTATGAGGAACTGGCACCGATGCTGGACCGGATCCATCAGCAGCATCTTCAGATCCAGAAGCAGCTGAAGGAACTACAGCAGAAAACAGAGGAATTTGCTCAGATTACTGGAAATATGCGCGAGGGCCTGGTCCTGCTGGATCGACAGGGAAGGATCCTGACCATTAACCCAGCGGCTTGTCAGCTTTTTGGCGCGGATATATCCTGTATCGGTCAAAGCGTTCTGACTATTGATGGTAGCCCGGAGATGAGTAGTGCTGTTGATCAGGCACTGCAGAGCGGTCACAGCGAATTTCGCGCCCAGAGAGGCGGGCGCCACTATCAGTTTGATATCAGCCGCAGTGGAACAGACGGACAGGCTGCCGGAGCTGTGCTTTTGGCGTTTGATGTGACGGAACAGGAGCTTGCCGAGCGTCGCCGCCGTGAGTTTACCGCGAATGTTTCCCACGAGCTGAAAACGCCGCTACAGTCCATCATTGGCAGCGCGGAGCTTCTGGAGAACCAAATGGTGAAGACTGAAGATGTGCCTCGATTTGTGGGGCACATCCGAAAGGAAGCTGCTCGGCTGGTGACGTTGATCGATGACATTATCCGCCTGTCCCAGATGGACGAGGGGGCTCCGATGACGGAGGAGATGCTGGATGCACTGGCTGTCGCACGGGATGTAACAGATGCTCTCGCGGATGTGGCCGATGCCAAGGGAGTACAACTTCATTTGCAGGGAGAATCATCCTTGATGATGGCTTCTGCAAGGCTCCTGCATGAACTGATATATAATTTAGTGGACAACGCGATCAAGTATAATATAGAAAATGGCTCTGTCTATGTTACGGTAAAGAAAGAGAGATCCGGAGTGCTCCTATCGGTGGAAGATACCGGAATTGGTATTCCCATGGAGCATCAGAGTCGTATTTTTGAGCGGTTCTACCGTGTGGATAAGAGCCACTCTCGTTCCTCAGGTGGAACTGGACTGGGACTTTCCATCGTCAAACACGCTGCCCAGTACTTTAACGCGAGGATCGATTTGAAAAGTCAGCCAGGCGAGGGCACTACCATCACCGTTTTCTTTCCTAATGCATAATTCAGTAACCGTTGAAAGCGAACACCGCGGCTGACGAAGCCGCGGTGTTCTTAATTACTTTGCTTCAGCTTCCAAAATAAGTTCCGGTGATAGAAGCTGCTTTGTTTTGTAAAGGAGGTAGTCATCTTCCGTGCCGCCAAGAGCAACCAGTAATAAGGGGCGATACAGGGGCTGTTCTGCCACAGCGAGAAACTTGTGATAAATATAGGGGATGCCTGGCGTTTCACTTTGCCGCAGGATCATTCGATCTCTGTCGGCGATTAGTTTAATGATGCGGACGCAGGGAGTCTCCAGAAATTCCAGTCGGATATAGAAGACAGGGCGCTCCTCTTCATCGTGAGTAAATCGTCCCAGGGCAGAGATTTGATAGCAATCTCCGTGGAAAGCGATCTGCGAGATCACGGGCCTTCCTAATCCGATTGGCAGGCGGTATTGGGCATCCTGCTCCCGGTAGATCAGCTCAGGCAAACCGTTCTTTTCACTGAAAGCGATAGAACGGAGACCGGCAGTATAATTATTGTGCAGCACCTGCAGCATAATCGGCAGAAGACCCGTGCTGATGGCCTTATCGTCCTTTGGAGTAAAACAGCGGTGCATAAAGGGGGCAGCACGACCGGATAGAGCAACAGCGGGACGATGATAGGCGCTGAGAAGTCGCACTGTATCCATAAGCCGATCATAGGCAGCCTCATCGCCGGGGAGCTTGTCCGGGAAGGACCCTCCAAAATAGCGGCTGACGATCTCAAAATAGCGGCTTTCCTGATAATCGGTATCCGCGCCGGCATTGGTTGCAATGATGATGCCGCTGTCCGGGTAGCCCAGTACATTTTGCCCCAGCATTCCGTTGAAGAGGAAGGAACGCTCCGTGCGTCCGACCCAGATCTGATAACCATAATCAAAGTCGCCAATACCCGGAGGAGGTGTGGCATGGGCTGTGGTCGCGGAGCGGATATATTCCCGGCTGATGAGCTGCTTCCCCTTCCATTCCCCCTCGTTCATAACGAGCTGCCCCAGCTTCGCTATATCCTCGGGGCGGATATACAGGCCCCAGCCACCCTTTTCGTAGCCTAAGGGACAGGTTTCCCAGTGGACGCCGGTGATGCCCATGGGCTCGAAAAGGCGCTCATTCAGGAATTGCAGCATACTGCCGCCGGTGAGCCGGCAGACGATAACGGAAAGGAGATAGGTATTGAGACTGTTATAGTGAAATTCCTCACCGGGTTCACCCCTAATGGAAGCTGCCAGAAATCCACGGATCCAGTCAGTTTCAGTGATGGATTCTCCCTCGGTGAACTGTACGCCACTGCGCATTGTCAAAAGATCTTCCACCGTCAGATTCTTCAACTTTCGCGGGGCATTGCTGCCACCAGCTTCCTCCAACAGGTCAACCAGCTTATCATCTGGTGCCAAAGCTCCATCATCTATTAATAGACCAATGGCAAGGCTTGTGACGGATTTACAGGCGGAAAAGGTATATTTGGCGGCTTGCAGGGACTGACCCTGATAAGCTGCCTCGCAGAGAACTTTCCCATGGCGCAGGATCATAACATTTTGCATATACAGGTCACTGTCGTTTCTCAGTTCTTCCAAAAAACGGCGGATATGGTCAGAGGAGATACCTTCCTCCTCCGGTTTGCAGCGGGGAAGAGGATCCTTCACAGACTCCAGAGGCAGCGCTATTTTTTCACCCGGTGCAGGGAGATAGCTTTTGGTGGCAGTTTTTACATCAAACAGATCCTTTAGTAGCTGAAATGTCCGGCTGGCTGTTGTCAGGCTCATAAGCAGATACTCCTTCTCGTGCGGGAACGACAAGTATTACAACAGGTTATACGGTTACTATATGACGGGAATGTGAGCAATATGTGAATAGTTTGGGAATAATTTTTGATAAAAAAGGAAGGCAGCCGAAGCTGCCTTCCTAAAATTATGCCATTTTTTCCTTGATGTGGCTGAGCCGGTCCAAAGCTTCGTTAAGCGTGCTGTCCAGCTTGGCAAAGTGAACACGGATAATGTTATTGATACCGGGTTCATTGAAGAAGGAACTGCCGGGAACGGCGCCGACGCCGACCTTGCGGGCCATCTCCTCGCAGAACTCCACGTCGGTCTGTCCCTTCTTCAGATAGGGAGCAATGTCCGCCAGAACAAAGTAGGCACCCTGGGGATCGGTGAAGGGGATACCGATATCCTTCAGTCCGTCAGTAAAGAGTTTCTTCATGTGTGCATAGTGAGCACCGAACTCCTCGTAGTAGCTGTCAGGCATGTCCAGACCAACCACAGCGGCCTCCATCAGGGGAGAGGGAGAACCGACGGTGTTGAAGTCATGGTACTGCTTGATGCGGTTCATAATGGGCTCGGGAGCGATGGCGTAGCCCAGACGCCAGCCGGTAATGGAATAGGTCTTGGAGAGGCTGGAGCAGCTGACGGTGCGCTCCCACATGCCGGGCAGGCTGTTCATGTAGATGTGCTTGTTGTCATCGTAGATGATGTGCTCATAGACCTCGTCCATGATGGCATACACATCGTACTTGATG
>SVLV01000049.1 GCA_015067765.1 Oscillospiraceae bacterium
CCCTACGGATATCCATCCGGGCTATCAAAAGAAAAAAGGACACATCAGCGTTACCCACGTGCCACAGGGGGACGGTACATACCGTATCACCCACAGCTTTCTGCTCATCGAGACCGATGAGGGCATCACCGGTGTGGTGGGCCCCATCAGTAATCCGGTGGCTCCTGTCTATATCCTGACCTATCTGAAGCCCATTCTGGTGGGTCAGGACCCGTGGCAGACCGAGCGCCTGTGGGATATTATGTACCGATCCTGCGTCAACGGACGCAAGGGAGAGAATATGCAGGCCATCAGCTATGTGGACTGCGCTCTGTGGGACATCAAGGCCAAGGCCTGCGGATTGCCCCTGTATCAGCTGCTGGGCGGCAAGGTGCAGGAGCGTATCCCCGTCTATGCCAATACTGCCGGCTATCCTCAGGATCCCGAAAGTATTGTGGCTGCGGTGAAGGATCTTACGGCTCGCGGTTTCCGGGCCATCAAGTGGGGTGTGTCCTATGGCCCTGCCGCCGGAGATGAAGGCATGCGCAAGACGGTGGAGACCGTCCGCCTTCTCCGCGAGACTGCCGGCCCTGACGTGACGCTTATGCTGGACGCTTGGTCCAGCTGGGATGTGCCCTATACTCTGCGCATTGCGGAGCGGCTGAAAGAGTTTGATCTGGCATGGATTGAGGAGCCGGTGATGGCAGACCTCGTTGACAGCTATGCATATCTCAATACCAGATCTCCCATCGCCATATCCGGCGGTGAGCATGAGTATACCCGGTGGGGTTTCAAGTCCCTGCTGGACAAGGATGCCTGTGCCCTTTATCAGCCCGACCCTGCCTGGAGCGGCGGAATTTCGGAGGTTGCTCGCATCATGGCCTTGATTTCGGCTTATGACCGCCGTGCATCCATCCACAACAGTCTGCCTGCGCTGGGTGTTCATATGTCCTGCGCCTACTCTTCCGCTGTGGTTCCCATTGCGGAATACCTGATGCTGGTGGGCGAGGCCTCCCAGTATTTTCTCAAAACACCCTGCCGTCCGGAAGACGGCTGGTTCACACCCCTTGAGACGCCTGGAATTGGTCTTGACATTGACGAGGCAAAAGTCTCGGAGTCCTGTTATTTGGAAGGCTGATTCAAAGAAGCCGGGCGGCCTTTGCGGTCGCCCGGCTTTGTTTCTTCGTAAGAAGGAGAGATGACCTATGAGTACATTGGAGCAAACCGTTGGTGGGATCCGGTTTAAAAGTCCCCTTGTCATCGGAGCAGGGCCGCTCTCCGACCGGGCCGACCTGATCGTGCGCGCCGCCCAATGCGGTGCCGGTGCGGTAAGCATCAAGCAGACCGCGTGGTCGGAGCCGAAACCCGGTGTGCGCAAGATGTATGCCAAACGGGGCGGATATTTTTTCAATCCCAGTGACCGGCGGCTGAACCCACAGCGGACGGCAGAGCTGATCCGGCAGGTCAGGGAGTCGACGGACATTCCCCTGTTTGTCAACATCCTGGGAGCGGGCACCGACGTGGACACCTGGGTGGCTCTGGGCCAGCAGATGCAGGAAGCCGGCGCAAACGCGCTGGAGCTGAATTTTGCCTGCCCCAATCCGCCGGCAAAGACCGCAACGGGCGGATTCCAGTACGGAGCCTCCATGAGCAGGGACCCTGAGATGGCAGCGACCATCATTTCCGCTCTGAGCAAGGCGGTTCAGATCCCCGTGTGGGTCAAATTTTCCGGTGACGGAACAGATACCCCGGCACTGTGCAAAGCCGCGGAAGCGGCAGGAGTGGGAGGCATTACGGCCTTCTGCAGTCCTCGGGGCGCGTTTCCCATAGACATTTATCGGGGCGGACGCCCCAAGCTGGCCGATTTGGAGCAATGCAGCTTCGGCGGCATCAACGGAGCGTCCATCCGTCCGGCATCCAACCGTGTGGTGGCTGAGGCGGCGCAGGCGGCCCCCAATACACCCATCATGGGCGGCGGCGGTATTTCCTCCTTTGAGCATGTGGTGGAGACTATTATGTACGGAGCCTCGCTGACCTTCCTGTTTACCCATGTTATGCTGGAAGGGTTTGAAGTGCTGACGGGACTGAATGAGCAGCTGCTGCGCTTCATGGAGGAGAACGGCTATTCCACCATTGACGACATGCGCGGACAGAGCCTGAACTATCTGGTGCCCAACAGCGCGCTGGATCCGGCCATCGGCCCTCCGGCAAAGATCAACCCCGACTTGTGCCGCGGATGTGGAACCTGTGCCAAAATCGCTTTTTGCCGTGCCATTGAAATGCAGGGCAAACTGGCAGTTGTGAAAGAAGAAAAATGTGAATGTTGCGGCCTTTGCGCATCCCTGTGTCCCGTAAAGGCAATTTCGTTCTGATAGAATAGATATTTGAAATAAAAGGAGCAGATCAGTATGAATTATGCGGAAGAATCCCTGCGTCTGCATGGCGAGTGGAAAGGGAAAATCGAAGTTGTCTGTACCGTCCCTTGCAAGACTAAGGAAGATCTGAGTCTGGCCTATACCCCCGGTGTTGCACAACCCTGCCTGGAGATTCAGAAGGATGTCAGCAGATCCTATGACCTGACCAGACGTCATAACCTGTGCGCTGTCATCACCGACGGTACCGCCGTGCTTGGTTTGGGCGATATCGGCCCCGAGGCAGGTATGCCTGTTATGGAGGGCAAGTGTGCTCTGTTCAAGGCTTTTGCCGATGTGGATGCGTTCCCTCTGTGCGTCAAGAGCAAGGATGTTGATGAATTTGTCAACGCTGTCTATCTCATGTCCGGTTCTTTCGGCGGTATCAATTTGGAGGATATCTCCGCCCCCCGCTGTTTCGAGATCGAGCGTAAGCTGAAGGAGAAGTGCGATATTCCCATTTTCCATGACGACCAGCACGGCACCGCTGTGATCACGCTGGCCGGTCTGACCAACGCGCTGAAAGTGGTCGGCAAGAAAAAGGAAGATGTCAAGGTGGTCACCTCCGGAGCGGGCGCGGCAGCCATTGCCATCGTTAAGCTGCTGCTGAGTGCCGGTTTCCGCAACGTGACCATGTGTGATCGTCAGGGCGCCATCTACGAGGGGCGCGAGGGTCTGAACTGGATCAAGGAAGAGATGGCTCGCGTCACCAACCCCGAGAAAAAGAGCGGTACGTTGGCTGAGCAGCTGGTGGGCGCCGATGTGTTCATCGGTGTATCCGCTCCCGGCACTGTGACTGCCGACATGGTGCGTACCATGAACCGCGATGCCATCATTTTTGCCTGCGCCAACCCCACCCCCGAGATCTTCCCGGAGGACGCAAAGGCCGGCGGCGCTAAGGTGATCGCCACGGGCCGTTCCGATTTCCCCAATCAGATCAACAATGTGCTGGCATTCCCCGGCATTTTCCGCGGCACTTTCGATGTGCGTGCCTCCGACATCAATGAGGAGATGAAAATGGCTGCCGCCATGGCTCTTGCCAACCTGATCTCCGAGGAGGAACTCAACGAGGAGTACATCATTCCCATGGCCTTCGATCCCAGAGTGGGTCCTGCTGTTGCCGCTGCCGTGGCAGAGGCAGCTCGCCGCACCGGCGTGGCCAGAATTTAAACGGCAAAAAATCCATAGACAAGAGGGTGTCATGTATGCTGGATACAACAGGCTGGCCTTATGTGGACGGACAGCGAGGGCGGATCGGCTTGATCACACCTGCGCCGGGCAGCTCCACCGAGTGGGAGTTTAATCACTACAAGCCGGAAGGTGTGGCGGTGCTCACCACCAGAGTTCCGCTCTTTGGAATTTCCTATGAGGGAATCTCCAAAATGAACACCTATGTGGATCAGGCGGCAGAAATGCTGGCCAAAAGCTCCATTGTAGATATCATCCTGTTCAGCTGCACTGCCGGTAGTTTTTTGGAGGGACAGGGATTCGACCAGAAGGTGATTGCCCATCTGGAGGAGCTCACCGGAGTGAAGGTGACCACCACCAGTACCTGCATTATGGAAGCGATCAAGGCGCTGGGAATCAAGAGCCTGAATGTGGTGACACCCTATGCTGAAGAAATCAACAAAAGAGAGCGCGCCTTCCTGGAGGGCTGCGGTCTGAGGGTGATCAATGTGACCGGCGCGCTGCTGGAGCAGTCTCAGAACACCCCAAAGATCCCGGCGGAAGTGATGCGGCAGTTTGCTCTTGAGGCAGATACACCGGATGCGGATGCCATGTTTATCAGCTG
>SVLV01000050.1 GCA_015067765.1 Oscillospiraceae bacterium
AAAGAGGTATCGCATTGGCGATACCTCTTTTATTTTAATAACCAATTTTACGATCCACCAGATTGTGCATGGGTTCCCCGGTGGCATAACGGCGAAGATCCTCCAAAAACATCTGCACGGTCAACTGGCAGGTCAGACCCAGGGACATATTGCCGGAGCAGTGGGGGGTGATAATCGTGTTGGGGCAGCTCCACAGGGGATGGTCTGCGGGCAGAGGCTCCGGAACCATAACATCCAGGGCAGCACCGGCAATACGCTGCTGCTGCAAGGCCTCAACCAGAGCTTCTTGATCGATGGTAGCGCCACGGCCCACATTGATCACAAAAGCACTTTCAGGCAGCAGAGCGATCCGCTCCCGGCTCAAGATTCCCGCTGTGGCAGAGGTGAAAGGAACAGACATGATCAGGGCGTCCGCCTGGGGCAAAACGCTCTCCAACTCGCTGATGGGCAAAACCTGATCAAAAGCAGGCTCCTCACATTTACCACTGCGGCATACGCCGGTGACAGAAGCTCCCATGGCCTTCAGACGGCGGGCAGTATTGCAGCCGATGTCGCCAGTTCCCAGCAGGACTATATGGCTGCCGATGACGCTGCGAATGGGCGTATGGTAGGTCCACTGGCGCTGGGCCAGCTCCGTCTGATATTCCGGCATACGGCGCAGCAGCATCAGAAGGACCATGACAATGTGCTCCGAAATGGTAGGACCATAGGCGCCGGAGCTGTTGGAAAGCAGACAGTCAGCACTGGGCCACACCGCATCCGGCAGATATTTTTCGATGCCCGCATAGTCACTGCACAGCCACCGCAGCTTTGTCGCTTGTTTCAGAAGCTCGGGAGGAATATGACCGTAGACGACCTCGTATTCCCTTATTTGAGCCGCCAGCTCTGCCCGATCGGCACAGAACTCCACCGAAAACCCTAAAGAATTGGCCGCCGCCTCGATTTGGCTGCGAAACGTGTCATTCATAAAATCCACATAAACACCGATTTTTTTCATAGCGCCTCCTCCTGTATCATTCCTTGCCTCTGATTTGGTCCATTAGTTGTTCAGCAGTCCGCACACCGTCTGCGGCAGCGGAGAGGATTCCGCCAGCATACCCTGCTCCCTCGCCGCAGGGAAACAGTCCTCGTACCGCGGACTGTCCCGTTTCATCCCGCAAAATTCGCAGCGGACAGGAGCTGCGGCTCTCCACAGCGGTCAGAACAGCGTCCGGCGTGGAAAACCCCGGCAGCTTTTTCTCCAACAGCGGCAGTGCCTGTTCCAACGCTTCACAAATAAATTCCGGCAGCACATCCCACAGATTACACCATTTCACACCGGGGCGATAAGTGGGGGTAATTCGTCCGGCTTTTTCAGATGGCCGATGCGCTAAAAAGTCCTCCACCCGCTGGGCAGGAGCAATATAGCCGCCACCACCGGCAGCATAGGTCCGCTCTTCCAGATCCCGTTGGAAATCTATTCCAGCCAAAGGGCCATTTCCCGGGAAATCCTGCGGAGTAACACTGACCAGCAGGCCGCCGTTGATATTTTCACCATCCCGGGCATAATGGCTCATACCGTTGGTAACACTACGCTCCTGTTCACTGGCTGCCGCCACCACCTGCCCGCCGGGGCAGACACAGAAACTAAACACGCCTCTACCATCCTGCAGATGGCAGCTGAGCTTATAGCTGGCAGCGCCCAGTCTGGGGTGCCCCGCCATTTCCTTATACTGTACCAGATCCACATCGGACTGGTGGTGCTCGATCCGCACCCCCACCGCCAGCGGTTTTGCCTCCATGGGAACTCCGGCGGCATAGAGCATCTCAAAGGTGTCCCGGGCACTGTTACCGAGAGCAAGAATCACCTGGCGGGCGGGAAGGAGATATGGCCCCTCCGGACCCTCCACCCGCAGTGCTTTCACACTGCCGCCTTCCATTTCAAGTCCTGTCAGCCGGTGAGAAAAGCGAATATCACAGCCCTGCGCCGCCAGTTCCCGGCGCAAGCTGATCAGAGTTTTATGCAGATAATCCGTCCCCACATGGGGCTTGGCATCCCACAAAATACTCTCTGGCGCGCCATGATGAACCAGCGTCTCCAAAATAAAGCGGTGGCGCATGTCACGGGTACCAGTATTGAGCTTCCCATCCGAAAAAGCACCGGCACCGCCCTCACCAAACTGGACATTGGAGTCAAGCTCCAGCTCGCCGGTGGACCAGAAACGCTCCACATCCACCTGCCGCTGCTCCACACACTTGCCTCTCTCCAACAGAATAGGCTGCAAGCCGCACCGCGCTAAAACCAGCGCCGCAAACAGGCCACCCGGCCCCGCGCCCACCACCACAGGCCGCACCTCCGGCGCGCTCATGGGATTCGGTAGGCGGTAAGGTGTTTCCTTCACCAGAGAAACCTGCTTACTGCGGCAGCGGCGCAGCACCTGCGTCTCATTTTTCACCTGCAAACGAAGGGTATAGACCAGTGACACCCCTTCCCGGGCATCGACCGCACGACGAAATACTTGCAGGTTCTGAATCTCCGTCGGAGTGATCCGCAAAATTGCTGCCACTTTTTTCAAAAGCAGCTTCTCCGGCTCATCCGGTTTTAACTTGATTTGTTCGATCTGCAGCAAGTTGCAGCTCCTTTCCGGGTCTGAGACCCCGTGGAGATATGCGGCGTATTTTACTATAGTATCATATTTTTTATAGTGTAACACAGATTTTTCCCCCATACAATACCCAAGAGGGCGGGCAGCTTTGCTGCCCGCCCTCTTGGGTATGAAAAGAGAGAAAGGAAAAAGAGGTGTTAATGCATCATTGTACGTACAGCAGATCAGCCTTTAGAATCCACTGCTGAAAAACCGCTCCAGGAAGTCCTGCATAGCATCGTAGGGATACCCACCAGAACCGCCCTGCGGATACTGCTGGCCCTGCTGCCCCTGCTGACTCTGCTGGGAGTCAGCAGGCTCCTGGGGCATCTCTGTGGTGCTGCCAAAGGTCAGCTCCGTGGTGTAGACCTTGCCCTCGCGGACATAGGTGATGGTGACGGTATCGCCAGCAGAATAACTCTTGCTGCCCACAGCGTCTGTCACGTCGGCCTTGCCGGTCACGGTGGTAGTGCCGATCATGGTGATGACATCCCCTGCCTGCAGGCCCGCCTTAGCAGCGGGACCATCCTCGGTAACCTCTGCCAGATAGGCGCCCGAGGTGACGCCGGTCTGGGGATAGCGGGCGGCATCATCCACCTTGACACCCATGTAGGGGCGGGTGGTGACCTGGCCATTCTCCATGATGTCCTTGATCATGGAGAGAACATCGTTGATAGGGATGGCAAAGCCTAATCCCTCCACAGAGGCGCCGCCGGAAGAAGTGGAATACTTAGCGGAGACGATACCCACCACCTCGCCGTAGTGATTGAACAGCGGGCCGCCGGAGTTTCCGGAGTTAACGGCAGAGGTGATCTGGATCATGTTGAAGGGTGTGCCGTCCACATTGATCTCACGGTTCAAGCAGGAGACAATACCCTCGGACATGGAGAAGGTCAGTTCACCCAGCGGGTTACCGATGGCAATGACATCATCACCGACCAGCAGATTATCGGAGCTGCCGATCACCACAGGCTTTAATTCGTTCTCACCGGGATCCACCTTGATCACGGCGATATCATAGTCCGCATCGCCGCCTACCAACTGAGCGCTGTAAGTGGAACCGTCATTGAATGTCACTTCAACAGAGGTTGCGCCGCTGATCACATGGTAGTTTGTGACGATATAGCCGTCGCTGGTGATGACAAAGCCGCTGCCGGAGCTGGCGGACTGCACCGGCTGGCCAAAGAAATTGTATCCAGCCGTGGTGGACACATTGATGCTGACACAGCTATCCACGTTGGCAGCATAGATCTCCGGATAGGTCAGCTTCTGAGTGCCGTTGATCTCTACGGAGGTCAGTTCCACCTTCGCACGATCCGTGTACAGGATCGTAGTGGTTTGGGCCTCCTTTGCTTTGTTATCCATCCAGTTGTTGATGAACCATCCGGCGCCAAAGGAGCCGCCGATCACCAGCGCACCGCACAGAATACCGGCTGTGACACGCAGCCAAGTTCTTTTGCGG
>SVLV01000017.1 GCA_015067765.1 Oscillospiraceae bacterium
GTTTTGGGGCACTTCAAAAACGCCTCAATTTTGCGGAACAATATGCGGAACACGCAAGAGTGAAAACCCGTAATCGCTTGATATATCAAGGCTTTTCTGTTTTCGGGATTTAATGAGTGGGAATAAGAAACGAAGTCCGAAAAAGCCTTATTTTAAGCCATTTTTCGAGATTCGAAGTGCAAAATGATACCATTTTGATACTGTAATTGTTTATCCCACAATAATTTTCTATATAAGAGGCAATCCCTCCTATGTTGAATTTGCTTAAATTCACATAGGAGGGATTTTTTGCGTTATTTAGGTTTTTGGCTTGCGGTTGGGGAATGAATTTTCCATCCATTCGGTAAATTCTTCGGGAGTAATGATACCATCTGTGCAATCGTCTCTTTTAGACATCGCTTGATACTTCCACTTCTTAAAGTCGGCTTCTTTGATTTGACGAACTTTAACTCGTGCGGAATATCGCTTGTAATATTTGTTGTAATCGTTTGATTAAACAAATGGCAGAGCGTGAGGGTGTAACCGAAAAACTCAAAGCTGATAATCAAATGGTGTGGGTTGGTCGGATGAATAATATTCGTCAAAGAGCAACAGAAATTATAAACGCAGAATTCATTTACGCATAATCTTAAAGGCGGCAGGGAGATTAATTTCTCTCTGCCGCCTTTTGCTTTGAATAAAGTTTCCGTTATCGGCAAAAATACACTTATATATCGTAATTGTGTTAATTGACATTTTGCCGATATTGTGGTATACTAATAACAGTAAATTTGGAGGTATGGTTATGAAATATCTATCTGTTAAAGAGGTCGCTTTGCTTTGGAATACATCCGAACGTAGTGTTCGTAATTATTGTGCTGCCGGTCGTGTTCCCGGTGCGTTTCTTACAGGAAAAACTTGGAATATCCCTGAAAATGCGGAAAAACCCGAAAGAAGTAATAAGAGCAAACCTGCACCACAGACTTTATTAGATATTTTAAAAGAGGAAAAGCGCGGTCAGGTACACGGTGGAATTTATCATAAAATACAAATCGAATTGACCTACAACTCTAACCATATTGAAGGAAGCCGTCTTACCCACGATCAGACTCGCTATATCTTTGAAACTAATACTATTGGCATAACGGATGAAGGTGTGCGTGTGGACGATATTATTGAAACCTCTACCCACTTCCGTTGTATTGATGAAATTATCGACAATGCTAAATCTCAACTTAGCGAAAAATTTATAAAGCACTTGCATTTTATCCTTAAGACCGGAACAAGTGATTCTAAAAAGGATTGGTTCGCTGTTGGCGATTATAAAAAGTTACCTAACGAGGTTGGAGGCAGAGAAACAACTTTGCCCGAAGATGTATCTGTAGAAATGAAAAAACTTCTCGCCAAATATAACAGCAAAGAGAATGTAACACTCGAAGATATTATCGAGTTCCATGTGCAGTTTGAACGTATCCACCCTTTCCAAGACGGTAACGGTCGTATAGGCAGACTTATTATGTTTAAAGAATGCTTAAAGCATAATATTGTTCCATTTATTATTGAAGATAAAATCAAAATGTTCTACTATCGCGGATTAAAAGAATGGAATCAAGAAAAAGGCTATCTTGCCGATACCTGCCTCTCCGCACAGGATACATTTAAGAACTATTTAGATTATTTTAGAATTTCGTATTAAAAAACAAAAGAAATTATACTTTTATCAGAAAGGATGTAATAAATGTTTGAAGGTTTAATTGTAGCAACAACTGAAAGTATAATTATTTCCTGTGCTAAAACAGTTTATCAAAAAATTTCATTAAGGCTGAAAAAGTGCAAAATTAAAAAAGAACTACAGGAAAAATTACAAAACGATATTCTTAAAAAGCACGGAGATATGGATTATTATAATTCTTTAGATTCATTTCTTGTTTCCGAAGACTTTGCTAACAAATTGATATCCTACTGTTTTTATCCTGGAGCATCACCGTTTAAATCCATCAACGCTCTTCTTATATATCTATCCGAAAAATTTATTGATAAATATCCAGCTCGCTTCTTAGAGAAAAGCTATATATTTCAAGATTTATACACGCTTTCCAAATTGGTGTTCGATATTGTAAATGATTACTCTAAAGATGAAACGGCTAGATTGGTTATATCACAACTCAAAGAAGCTTTTAATGAGCAATATACACTATTATCTGAGCAAAACGAAAAAATAATTGACTTGTTAAAGGAACGTCTTCCGCTTCCTAAAGAGGGTAATATTGCGAATTTTAAGGATAAAGGAATTATTAATTTATATAAGTCTTCTTTGACCTCACAATACATTTGTCAAAGCCAATACATTAATAGAAGTATTTATACGGAAAACGACATATCACAATCTTCCGTTGAATGTTTATTAACAGATAAGCGAATCGTATTGTTGGGAGATCCTGGCTCAGGAAAAACCTATGAATCCTGAATTTGATGACGTAAAGCCATACATTGATGGAGTCGAGATCAAAATACTTGGAATGAGAGTTTATAGAGAAACAAACGAGTAGGAGGCGTGCTATGAGCAAAATTAAACGTTCAATAATAATTATTGCAATTATTTTAACCGCAATGTTGATTATACCGCTTATAACTGTAAATACAGTTAAATCAGATGCGGGAATGCTTGTTACAATGATGTTGTTTTTCGTTGTGCATCCGATAGTATCGATTGCAACGGGTATTCTGGCGGGTAAAGACATTAAGTTCTTTTGGTTCACACCTATACTCGTAGCCGGTCTGTTTTGGGCATTTTCGTCTTTTACTTATGTAACAGCATTTCCATTCGTGTATTCGGTAGCTTATCTCATAATTTGCACGATCAGTATGCTGATTACTTGGTTGATAACGAAGAAAGCAAAGTGATTTATTTCAATACTATAAAAGGGTTGATATTTTCATCGTTTTGTGATACTATATTGATACTGAAATTCGTAGAGCCTATAGAAATCAAACATTCGTTTGACTATAAACCCCGATTTTTAGGTTCAAAACGACTTGCTTTTCTAGGTATTATTTGAATTTAAGCGAGTGGGAGTAATACCAGAACCCGACTTTCCCCGGTGAACACCGGTAAAAGTGGCTTTTTAGAACAGAGTTGATACTGTTTTGATACTGCAATCAAAATTCCCACAATAAATCACACAAGAGGAAATCCCTCCTGTTTGAACCTTTCAGTTCAAACAGGAGGGATTTTTTATGTTTTCGGCTTTCTGTTCGGGAAGGAGTCCTCCATCCATTGGATGTACTCTTCCACGGTGATCTTTCCGTCGGCGCAGTCATCACGCAGAGCAATGACCTGATACTTCCATTTCTTGAAAGCATCCTCTTTGATCTGCTTGACCCGGACTCTGGCGGCGTAGCGCTTGTAATATTTGTTGTAAATTGGGATGGCCTTGTTGTCCGCGATCCTCACCTTGTAGTTCTCGGCAGCGGCAAGCTGCTGGCAGTTACGGGATTCTCCCTCTGCGATGCGATCACAGTAGTTAGTGTGTTATGGGGTGACAGAGTTCATTGTAGGCCATTACGGAAGCTTTGACTATCTGGCAGCCAAGGCAGTCATTGCAGCAAAGCAATTACATCCGGAGATCATTCTTTCTCTGCTCATACCTTACCATCCCGCTGAACGGCCAATAAAGAAACCAAAGGGTTTTGACAACACTTATTATCCGCCTGGAATGGAAGATGTACCCCGTAAGCTTGCTATTGTTCGGGCGAATCGGTATATGGTCGATCATGTGGATTTTCTAATTGCTTACGCATGGCATCCTGCAAGTAACGCACGAGAGCTGGCGGAGTATGCAGAAAAGAAGATGGAAAAGAGAGTCATTCAAGTTACGAATCTCGCGCTGATATACCGAAATATTCTATAAGCAGGCAGCCTTCTGGACGTTCATTTTCTCAACAACTATCTATAAAACTACGAAAAATCGTAGAGAATTCATTGCGCCGCCTTGAAAAATCGATGTTTCAGATCTATAATATAAGCAATGATCTTTAGCTGCGAATTTCGTGAAATTTACAACGCCTGATATGACTCCATCTCGGAGGTCAGCACATTGCCGCGCCGCCAGGCCTCCCACCGCTCCTTCAGCCTCGTCTCACAGGGCATGCTCTCGGGGCGGTGCTGTCCATAGAAGGAGTCCTTGGACTGGGTAATCCCTTCAATGAAGTTGTAGCCCAGCCCTTTGGCCGCCCGGGCCAGGGCATCCACAATGTGTCTGTCGGCAACTGCGGGATACTCAATGGGGATGTACTGGACACTGGTCCCCTCATCCCGCACGGCAGCTGTATTGATCACACCGTCCAATGTCCTGTCCTGCGCCCTGTCGGAAACACGACCGGCTGTGCCCACGCGGATGAAGGTATCCGCCCCACACTCGATCAGTTCTTCCACTGCGATGGCGGTAGAAGGGCAGCCCATCCCCGTCGAGGTGACGGAAACCGGAACGCCATGCAGTGTACCCGTCCAGGTCTTATGCTCCCGGTTGTGGGCCACCAGTCTGGCATTATCAAAATAGGCAGCAATCAGATCCGTTCGAAAGGGATCTCCGGGCAGCAGGACATAGCGTCCTACATCACCCTTTTTGCACTGGATATGGTACTTCTTCTCTTCCTCTGCTCCGTGTGCCATCTGTCATTCCTCCCTCTTTTCCACCGAAAGGCCCATGGTCCGCACAACTTTCCGGATGGGCAAAACCGATGCCGGCGAGACCGAGATCTCGTCCACACCGTACTCCAAAAATGTCTCCGTCAGAGACTGATCCGCGCCCAGTTCGCCGCAAATGCCGATCCAGATGCCCGCATCGTGGGCGGTTTGTGCAGCATGTCGGATCATCCGCAGTACAGCAGGATGATGGGCATCATAGAACCGGTCCAGATTCCGGCTCTGCCGGTCGATGGCCAAGGTATACTGGGTCAGGTCATTGGTGCCGATGGAGAAGAAATCCACATGCTGCGCCAGAATATCTGCGATCACTACGGCCGCAGGGGTCTCCAGCATGATACCGATCTCCATATTCCTGTTGTAGGGGATGTTTTCGGCGGCCAGTTCCTCCTGCACCTGCGCACAGAGCTCCTTGGCCTGCAGCACCTCCCACTCGGAGGTGATCATGGGGAACATGATGGCGATATTGCCGTAGGCAGAGGCCCGGCACAGAGCCCGCAGCTGCGTGCGGAAAATATCCGGTCTTGTCAGGCAGATACGGATGGCACGAAAACCCAGTGCGGGATTCTGTTCCTGCTCCAGATGGAAATACTCCGCCGTCTTATCCGAGCCGATATCCAGTGTAACATCCACAATGCCTTCCGCCGCCCGCTCCATGGCGAGCGCAGCAAGCTCTTTCAGCGTGCAGGAGTCTCTCTCCTCCGCCGCATTCATCAGCATACTCATATTCAGACCGGTCACACATTCCAAATTCCGATCCTTCATCTGCGACGCTACCGCATTGAAGGGACTGCCGCCCAGCAGATCCACCAAAGCCAGAACGCCGTCACCGTCATCCAAAGCATCCAGTGTTTCCTTCACCTGCTGTGCCAGATCCAGGACACTGTCTGCGGGATTCAGGCTGAGGCTGGCCAGTTTCTCATACTCTCCGGTAATCAGGCTCAGGCTTTTGATGCACTCCTCGCCGAACTGTCCATGGGTTACAACCAATATACCGATCACTTGATACACGCCCTCCTTATCTCCGGTTTCATCAACCGGCAGTTTTGGGTAACTTAGTTACTTGAGGTTGACTTCCGTCATATTTTTGATATAATTATATTAATTTTAACAAAATAATCCGTCAAGTACGCACTTTTAAGTGTGAAGGTTTCACAAAAGTAACCATCCGGAGGTATCACCATGGCCCGCAAAGCTGCACCCACCGCATTGGAACTGATCAAGAGAATTATTGGAGATAAATGGAAAATTCTGATCTTTGGCCATCTTTCCTCCGGTGCCAAGCGATTTGGTGAGCTGAAGTATCTGCTGGGGGATATCTCCCAAAAAGTTTTGTCGGAAAATTTGAAAGAGCTGGAGCAGTATAAGCTGCTGAACCGAAAAATCTATCCGGAGATCCCTCCCCGGGTAGAATACTCTCTAACGGAACTGGGACAGAGTCTTCAGCCGGTATTGGCCCATCTGATGGAGTGGGGTCTGAAGTTTGCGGCCGTATATGCCGAAATGGAACCGGAGAATGATGAGTAATCTCTCAGTCCCTTTCTTCCCGCCTTTCAGGAGCCGGCGCTCTTCTCTGCCGTTCTCCTAAAAAGTCCCGGTATGCCTTTGATGCGCATACCGGGACTTTTCTCATACCATCTTTTGTTTCTTTTATAGATAATTACCTATGTATTGCAAAGCATAAAGCTGAATGATAGAATATGAATGAATAAATTTCCTGCCAACCGCACATTTTTGTCGGCAGCCATTCCCCAAATCATCACGAATTGAAAAGGAGATCAGACCATGGCCGAATTCATCAAACTGAGCCCCGATACCCTGAAAGAGCTCCACCAGCAGAATCCCATGCTGATGAGCTACAATGTGGAGTTTGCCGAAGTAACCGGCGGCACCTTCTGGAAGGCTTATACTCCCGGCCAGATCGCCGGAACGGAGGAGTTCCATGTAGAACCCTCTGCCGAGGGCATTGCCGCTATGTACAAGGATCTGATGCAGGTCTATCCCCCCATCAACCTGTACAACGAGAAGCTGCGCAAGCTGACCAAGGATCTGGGTCCCGCCTGGTGCCGCATCTCCGGTACCTGGGCCACCAAGACCTATTATGACTTTGACGGCGAGTATCCCGGCAATCAGGTTCCCGAAGGCTATCTGAACAAGCTGACCAAGGAACAGTGGATCGGTGTGCTGGACTTTGTCCGCGACTGCGGCCTGAAGCTGAAAATTTCCATGGCCAACTGCCCCGGTCTGCATAGTGCCGAGGAGCCCTGGCCCTCCACCGAGGCAGAGAAGATCTTCAAGCTCTCCAAGGAATACGGTGTTCCCATTGAGGCCGCCGAGTTTGCCAATGAGCCCAACATGATGGAGGATACCGGTTTCCCCAAGGGCTATACCGCTGCCCATTATCGCCGGGATGCCGACCTGTTCGGTGCATGGCTGAAGGAGAACTATCCTGAGTGCCTGCTGGTCGGTCCTTCCGATGTAGGCGGTATGGCCGCCGGCCTGGGTATGGGCGGCGATGACGGTCAGGGCACCGGCGGCATTGAGCAGCTGGTGAAGGAAAATGTCACCGTGGACGCTCTGGTGGACGGCTGCGAGGTTCCGCTGGATGTCTACTCCTACCACTATTACAACGGCGTTTCCGACCGTCTGGCCTCCGTGATGCCCATGGGCCACTGGCAGCCCGAGCAGGCCAACAGCGAGGCTTTCCTGGCCGTTCCCATCGCCTGCTGCCAGTTCCACTGCGGCAAGCGCGACAAGTATGTGCCCGGCGGTGAGATGTGGGTCACTGAGTCCGGTGAAGCCGGCGGCGGCGGTTCCAGCTGGTCCTCCACCTATCTGGATGTTCTGCGTACCCTCAATGAGCTGGGCGGTTTCTCCGCATTGACCCGCGGCATCATCTTCCACAACACGCTGACCGCCTCCGACTATGCCTTCCTGGATCGCAACACCCATGATCCCCGTCCCAACTTCTTTGCCGTGAAGCTGTGGCAGGATCTGATGGGCACCACCGTCTATGATACCGCCGAGCCGGTCCGTATGGGCGCCCATGTATACTGCCAGTCCTACAAGGCAGATCCCAGCAAGAAGTGCTATCTGATCGTCAATAATTCCGAGACCGACGCCACCACCGTGGAGCTGCCCTCCGCCGCCACCGTCTATACTCTGGCCGGCAAGGACGGCAACAAGCGCGCCGCTGTGATGACCCTCAATGGCCGCGATCTGGTGCTGGGCGAAAACAACGAGCTGCCTGATCTCTCCGGTATGGATGTGGCCGCCGGCAAACTGGAGCTGGCTCCCATGACCTGCACCTTCCTGGTCATCTGATCTTCCATTTTCTGCATATCTGGATACAAGGCCGGCAGGATTTATCCTGCCGGCCTTTCCCTTTTCGATCATATGCGTGGAAAAGAACAAATTCCCCGGGAAACTTGTTCTGATTTTTACCTATCATTTTATTGAATGTTGTTTACACATCTGTTACAATGAATTTATTCCTACCATCCCTATACACCTTTGTATAGAGACATCATTTACACTTTAAGAAAGAGGGCTGTGCAATGAAAAAAAGCGTGCAGGATATCCTTGCTCTCATTAAAGAGCATGACATCAAAATGGTCGACTTCAAAATGGTCGATATCAACGGTCAGTACCGTCATGTGACGATCCCTGCTCAGAACTTCTCTGAGGACACCATGAAGAGCGGTATCGGCTTTGATGCCTCCAACTATGGCTACGCTGTTGTGGAAAAGAGCGATATGGTCTTCATTCCCGATCCCGACACCGCTGTGATCGATCCCTTCTGCGATATCCCCACCCTGTCCATGACCGGCAATGCCATGATCATCGACAATCCCGAAAACCGTCCTCTTCCCCAGTATCCCCGCAATATTATTCGCGCCGCCGTGGATTATATGAAGGCCAGCGGCATCGCCGACACCATGTTGGTGCTGCCCGAATTTGAGTTCTATCTGTTTGACGAGGTGGCCTGGGATGTGCAGCCCAACTATATCGGCGCCGCCGTGGATGCCAAGCAGTCCTATTGGAACAGTGCCACCGAGGGCAAGGGCGTCGTAGTCCCCAAGCAGAAGAACTATCACATTGCCAAGCCCTTTGATATCTCCTATGAGTGCCGCAGCGAGATGTGCATGCACATGACCGATATGGGCATCCAGATCAACTACCACCACCCCGAGGTGGCTGCCTCCGGTCAGTTTGAGATCGAGCCTCAGCTGGGCGAAGTGGTCTCCATGGCCGATGCCACCATGATGATCAAGTATATCATCCACAACACCGCACTGAAGTATGGCAAGACCGCTACCTTCATGCCCAAGCCCATTTACGGCGAAGCCGGCAACGGTATGCATGTGCATATGCTTCTGATGAAAGATGGCCAGCCCGTGTTCTCCGATGATAACGGCTATTCCCACCTGAGCAAGGAAGCCCACTACTTCATGGGCGGTCTGCTGAAGCACATCGCCTCCCTGTGCGCTCTGACCAACCCCAGCACCAACTCCTTCAAGCGTCTGGTGCCCGGCTTTGAGGCTCCTGTCACCGTCGGCTATGCCACCTCCAACCGCAGCGCTGTCATCCGTATTCCCGCTTATGCCAAGAGCCCCGACAAGCGCCGTTTCGAGCTGCGTAACCCCGATGCCACATGCAACCCCTACTTCTGCTTTGCCGCTATCCTGATGGCCGGTCTGGACGGCATCAAGAATCAGATCGATCCTCACGAGAACGGTTGGGGTCCCTATGATATGAACCTGTATCATCTGCCCGAGGAGGAGAAGGCCAAGCTGAAGGGTCTGCCCACCTCCCTGGATGCCGCTCTGGATGCTCTGGAGGCCGATCACGCCTACCTGACCGAGGCCGGTGTGTTCCCCGAGGAGCTGATCCGCAACTTCATCAAGTCCAAGCGCGAGGAGTGCCGCCAGCTGGCCGCCATTCCCCATCCCGCCGAGTTTGATAAGTACTACAATCTGTAAGCACTCCAGTCAAACAGGCTGCCGCGAGGCGGCAGCCTGTTTTTCCTTCGTTTTCGCCAAAAACGGACCGCAGATCACCGCGGTCCGTTCTCTGTTTTGTTGTGGATCAATCCGCCTCAAAGGTCCCGGACTGCGTTCCCACCGTGATGGTATAAGAGGCGCCGGACACGATATCAGGGCTGCTGAGAATGACCACCTGATAATTCAGTTCCGGGGTGTACCGAATCACCTCGTTGCCTGCCGCATCGGTCAGTACGATCTCCGTTCCCGCCGATTGGTTGCCCACAGAAACGGCAAATACACCCTGCTTTGCCTCGCTGAAGGTCTGGGCCATCATGGAAGAACCGGTACCAATAAAAGTGCCGCCGCTGATAACGGCGCTGCGATCATAGTCCAAAGTGGCCGTATCGCCTTGGGTGGGGCCCACCACGGTGGTGTGGCCGCCGGAGATCTCCAGGGTTCCGTTGGCATCAATGCCGTCACCGGAGGAGTTGATATACAGGGTTCCGCCGGAAATCACAATGCTGCCGCTGGAATTGCCCGACATCATACCACCACCGCCGAACATACCGTCCCGACCTCCGGTGGTCCCGCTGGCATCCGTTCCGCCGGCGGCATTGATGCCGTCATCGCTGGCTGCCAGCTTCACATCTCCACCGGAAACTGCAATATGCAGCGCCTCCAGACCCTCATAGCATTCGCTGATCCGGATGGTACCGCTGTTGACGGTCAGAGTATCTTCTGCATGCAGGGCATCATCGCCGCTGGCGATCTCAAAGCTGCCGCCGTCAACAGTCATGGAGCCGTTGGCATGGAGCGCATCGTCAGCAGAGTCGATAACAAGATCGCCACCGGAAATCATCAGATCACCACCGGCTTTCAATCCCTTCATACTGGTGCTGCTGTCACTGTCTGCCGAAGAGCTGGAGGCTGCTGTATAGGAGGCGCCGCCATAACTGTTGCCGCCGGGTCGCGTTCCACCGGGCCGTGTTCCGCCGTCGGGACGCATTCCACCGCCGCCGGCATTGCCGCCCATAAAACCGCCCCAGTTTTCCGAGGACTGCTTCTGTCCGTTTTCACTGCCGCCGCCGGCCAGCACATCCACATTGCCGCCGGTCATATGCAGGTAATTCCCTGCACTGATGCCGTCGCCCTCTGCTTCCAGTTTCAGCGTACCACCGGAGAGATACACAAAGCCCAAATTCGCATCATCGGTATTTTCCGCATGGAGTCCGTCCTTGCCGGCAGTGGTCTGAAGGGTGATGCCCTTGATGCGAATACTGTCGTTGGCATCCACTCCATGGGAGGCCGCCGATATCTGATAGCTGCCGCCCACCAGCACCAAATCATCCTTGCAGACGATTCCATGTCCGGCCGGTGAGGTAACCGTCAGACTGCCCGAGCCGTTGAAGGTCAGATCCTGTTTGGAAAACAGGGCACCGTCGATATTGTTCTCATCGATCGCCACAAAGCTTCCGCCGTTGGCCAAAGTATTTTCACTGCCCTCTGCCAGGGTCACCACTACCTTATCCGCCTCCAGAATATAGAGGGCGGCGGAGGTTTCACTGGTGATATTTACGCCGTCAAAAATCAGGTGCAGCTTCGCGGTGTCCGGTGCATCCACCACCAGCATGCCATCTGTCAGTGTACCGGAGAGCACATAGGTGGCCTCCTGTGTGAGACGGACAGTGCCGTCCTCCACCTTCACACTGTCAGAACTGGCCTGTGCAGATGTCCCCTGCAGTTCGACCGATACGGCGGCCGCAGCATCATAAGCGGTCTGCAGATCCCGATCCGTAAACATTTCACTGTCTGTCTGGGTAAAATCCGCCTCACCGCCACCGGAAGGATCGGTGATCCCTGTCCCGTTCCCGGGGTCATCGGCAGGATCCTGCGGTGTTTTTCCGCCGCAGCCCACCATTGACACCAAAAGGGCGAAGGCCACAAAAAGGGCCAGATACTTCTCCATTCTTATGCCTCCTCTTACAGTTCCGTCACCGTGGTATCCTGCCGGGCAACCGAGATCTCCAGATTCCCGTTGCGGCAGCGGAGCTGGTCGATCATTTCCTTCTCCCTGCCTGTATCCCGCAGCGTAATCTGATACGTAAGCCGGAACATAGAACCCAAATTGGTGGTTTTCACCCGCACCAATTCCCATTGGCTGGTATACTGCTGCAGGATATCGTCAAAGACCTCCGTGTAATTCAGATCCTCCGGAATGGTGATGGTGAGGGTTTTGTAGAGGGCGTCATTGCGTCGTGTCCCCAGTTCCAAATGATTGTAGAGAAGGAACGCCAGGCACATCACAAGGGTAAACACCGCGGCAAAGCCCAGATAGCCCATACCTGCAATAAGACCTGCTCCCATCGCCAGGAACAGGGTACAGATCTCCTTGGCGGTGCCGGGTACTGAACGGAATCGCACCAGGCTGAACGCACCTGCCACCGCAACACCGGCGCCCACATTCCCGTTGACCATCATAATCACCACACATACCACTGCAGGCAGCAGAGCCAGGGTCACCACAAAACTCTTGGTGTAGCGGCTGCGATACATGTAAGCCAGTGCCATCACCAGACCCAGGGCCAGTGATCCTGCCAGGCACAGCAGAAAGTCCGTAATGGAAATCACAACCGTCAGGTCCGTATCAAACAGGCCGCGAAACAAATGATCCAACATAATCAGTAGCCTCCTCATTGCAATTCTTTGTTTGGGTTCGCAGACGGGGATAAATCAGCTTTTCATAAGCCGTCCCGTATTTGGAAAACGAGGTCTTGTAAACTTGTTGCCGGGACAGCAGATGGGTCATCCACAGGGGCATTCCCCCGGCGCACTTGATCTCCATCAGCACCTTGCCCTCCGGCAGCAGTTCCGTGCCATACACCTCGGAGTCCAGCGAAATATCTCTCTGCCGGCAAAGGATGGTATCATCAAAGGTCACCCGAAAATTGGGGTCCTCCTTGGAGAAATAGGCCTCCCGTCGGTAGGACAGAAACAGGGCCGGGCGCAGAGGTCCATAGTAGGACAGGAAGTAGTCCACTTCTGCACCGATCTGTGTCTCCGGTCTGCAGGACCTGTCTCCGCCCAACCATCGGAATGCTTCCTCCTGCGGCACGGAAGCCCGGCGCTTGTACACCACGCCATGATATTTTTTCTTCAATTCCACAAAAACAGAGCTTTGCTTCCCCACTCTGCGATAGCTGCGCAGCCGAATTTTCTCCTTATACCGCGGTTTTTCCATAGAACGGCGGATCAGGCGGTAATCCTCGGTATCATAATAGACATTGCGGATCACGGTCTCTCCATAGGGATCCGGTTTCATATGCAACGCCATCTCCTGCAGGATCTGCTCCTTCTGCGCCTCCGTCAGCAGATATTTCAGTTCGTAACGACGGAACACGGTCTGTATGGCCACAGCAGTCCCTCCTTTCCTATGGTCATTTGTAGTATAGCGCCCAAACCTAAAGCAAACCTTAAATGTTCCCCCGTTCTTTTTTCGGATGAACGGTAGAAATTTCTCTCTTTCTGTGATACACTACCGAAAGATGGGAGGTAGGTACCCGGATGCAATATATCAGCTCTTATTCATCCCCGCTGGGGGAGATCGTGCTGGCTGCAGACGAGGCAGGCCTAACGGGTCTGTGGTTTGCGGGCCAGAAATATTTTGCCTCCACCTTGGACCAGTCTTCCTGCCGGATGGATCTTCCCGTTTTTATACAGATCCGAAACTGGCTGGACACCTATTTTTCCGGCTGCAAACCGGACTTTTTGCCGTCCCTGCACCCTGCCGGCACTCCCTTTCAGAAACAAGTGTGGACGATCCTGCAGACGATCCCCTATGGACAGACGATCACTTACGGGCAGATTGCCCAACAGTTGGCCAACCGGAGCGGCAAGCCCCAATCTCCGCAGGCGGTGGGCGGCGCCGTGGGCCGCAACCCCATCTCCATTCTGATCCCCTGTCACCGCGTGATCGGTGCAGACGGAACCCTCACCGGCTATGCCGGAGGGTTGGATCGCAAGCAGGCTCTGCTTCAGTTGGAGGGAATCATGCTTCCCCCAAGTACTATATCGAAAAAAATAACAAAGGAATGATTCTATGGCACAAAGTAAAAAGCCGGATATGGGATCCGGCAGTATCCGCAAATTACTGTTTCAAATGGCTGTTCCCGCCGTTATCGGACAGGTGATCAATCTTTTGTATAATGTGGTCGATCGCATCTACATCGGTCATATCCCAAATATTGGGGCGGATGCGCTTACCGGCGTAGGTCTTTTCGCACCAATCCTTATGCTGTTGACTGCCTTTGCCATGCTGGCCAGTTCTGGAGGTGCACCCCGTGCAGCGATCGCCATGGGTCGTGGTGACCGGGAAAGTGCAGACGGCATCCTCGCCAATTGCTTTACATTTTTATTGATCTTGGCCGTACTGCTGACGGGGATTCTGTTTTTTGCAGCTCCAAATCTTCTGGTCCTTTTCGGTGCTTCTGCCGATACCCTTCCCTACGCCGTCAGCTACGGACGCATCTATATCCTGGGCAGCATATTTGTTCTGTTGGTTATGGGGCTGAATCCCTTCATCACCGCTCAGGGCTTTTCCCGTATCAGCATGCTGACCACCGTGATTGGTGCCTTGCTGAATCTGATTCTCGATCCGATCTTCATCTTTGTTTTTGGTTGGGGTGTGACCGGAGCCGCCGTTGCCACCGTATTGAGTCAGGCGGTCAGTGCGCTTTGGATCCTTAGGTTTTTGACCGGACCGCAGACGGTTCTGCGCCTGCGCTTTGACCGGCTCGGCTTGCAGCGGAGAGTCATTCTTCCCTGCCTGGGGCTGGGTGTTTCCACTTTTATCATGATCTCCACGGAAAGCATCCTCTCCATTTGCTTCTCCTCCTCCCTTGCCCGATACGGAGGAGATCTGGCAGTGGGTGCTATGACAATCCTGACCTCTGTGAATCAGCTGATCACCATGCCCCTCAGTGGCATCTGTCAGGGAGGACAACCTCTCATCAGCTACAACTACGGAGCAGGAAAACTGCAGCGGGTAAAGGAGGCTTTTCTCTGCCAATTCTTTGTCTGTGTGGGCTATACCACGGTGTTTTGGTTTCTGCTGATGGCTTTTCCTCATGTTTTCTCCGCTATTTTCAGCAACAATACTACGCTTGTAGATTACACCGCCGGTACTATGCGGATCTTTTTGGCGTGCGCTTTTTCTGTTGGTTTTCAGATTAGCTGCCAGCAATCTTTTATCGCATTGGGACAGGCAAAAATCAGCATGTTCATGGCATGTCTGCGCAAAATCATCTTGCTGATCCCACTTATTTACATTCTTCCCGCTTTCTTACCAGACCGCACTTTTGCCGTTTTTTTGGCAGAACCGGTTGCAGATCTGATTGCCGCAGTGGTTACAACTCTTTCGTTTTTTCATTTTTTCCGAAAGCTTATGCGCTCCAATCATTCAAATTAGGAGGTAACTTGATCCATGTTCAACTTCGAAACCATTTTGGAAGCCGCACCCATCATTGCTCTGGCTATTTCCATCCTGCTGTGCGTCATCTACGGTGAAAAAAAACGCAAGCGCGCCGAGGAAAAAGGCGAAGAACGGACAGACAACAATCATCTGTCCTTTGCCATCGCCATTGGCATGGCCATAGGCTTTGTGGGTGCCATGTTTCTCTCCTTCAGCACCCAGTTGGGCGCCAGTATCGGTATGCTGGGCGGCACGATTGTGGGTATCCTGATGGATCAGAAGAAGTGATTCTACCCGTTTTCCTGAAAATCCGTTCTTTTTCCATATCATATTTTTTCATCACAACGGCCCATTCATTCAAATCACAGGATGGACAAATGATTTTAATCAAGCTATAATAGAGGAAAATTGTCCCTTTTCTTCGAATGATCCATGCATCCCCTCGAAGAGGCACGAAAAATCGCGAATAAGGAGCAACATCTATGACGATTACATTGTCGGAATTTCTGGCACAGCTGGTCTCCAGCCCTGTGTTGGCCATCACCGTAGCGCTGACTCTGGGCGTTGTTCTCGTGAACGGCTGGACCGATGCCCCCAACGCCATCGCCACCTGCGTTTCCACGCAATCTCTGTCCCCTAAGGCCGCCATCCTGATGGCTGCTGTGTTCAATTTCTTCGGGGTTTTTGTGATGACCATGGTTAACGCCAGTGTGGCTGCCACCATTTACAAGATGGTGGACTTTGGCGGTAACTCCCAGGAGGCGTTGGTGGCTCTCTGTGCCGCACTGTTTGCCATCGTTACCTGGGCTACGGCAGCGTGGTGGTTTGGTATTCCCACCAGCGAAAGCCACGCTTTGATCGCCGGCCTCTCCGGTGCTGCCATTGCCATGCACGGCGGCCTCTCCGGTATCAATGGTGCAGAGTGGATCAAGGTAGTCTACGGTCTGGGGCTTTCCACCCTGCTGGGCTTCGCTTTCGGCTGGGTCTTTGTAAAGGCCATTGAGTTGGTCTGCCGCAACATGGACCGCCGCAGGACACTGGGTTTCTTCAAGGGTGGTCAGATCGTCGGCGGTGCCGCTATGGCATTTATGCACGGTGCGCAGGACGGTCAGAAGTTTATGGGTGTATTTATGCTGGGCATCTTCCTGGTGCAGGGGCAGGCCAATGTCACCAGTTTCCAGATTCCTATCTGGTTGATGATTCTGTGCAGTGCCGTGATGGCTCTGGGCACTTCCATCGGCGGCTATCGTATCATCAAGGCCGTCGGTATGGACATGGTCAAGTTGGAGAAATATCAGGGTTTCGCCGCTGATATGGCCGGTGCCGCCTGCCTGTTGCTGTCCTCTGTGGCCGGTATCCCTGTCTCTACTACCCACACCAAGACTGTTGCAATCATGGGTGTCGGTGCCGCAAAGCGCATGTCCAACGTAAACTGGGGTGTGGTCAAGGAGATGGTTCTGACCTGGGTACTGACCTTCCCCGGCTGTGGCGCAATTGGATTTTTGATGGCAAAACTGTTTATGTGGCTGTTCTGATATAGGAGGAGAGAATTATGGCTAAGAAAGAAAACAATTACTACTTCGACGCATTTACCAAGAGCCTGACCTACGCCAACGAGGCCGCTGTCATGCTGGGACAGTGCCTGGTGAATTATGATCCCGCCAATGTGCAGACCCATTTGGGTGAACTGCATGCCATTGAGCACAATGCAGATATCGTCAAGCACGAGATGGTCAAGAAGCTGATGAAGGAGTTCCTTCCTCCCATTGAGCGTGAGGATATCATCACGCTGGCCCATTGCATCGACAGTGTCACTGACTCTATTGAGGACGTGATGCGCGGTATGTATATGTACAACATCAAGACCCTCCGTCCCGAAGTAGACCTCTATACGGACCTGATCTCCCGCTGCTGCCAGGTACTCATCGAGATCGCCGAGGAACTGCCCAACTTCCGCAAGGATCCCTCCGTTCTCTACGAAAAGATCGTCCGGATCAACACCATGGAGGAAGAGGGCGACCGCATGTATGTCAAGGCCATGCACGATCTGTATGCCACCGAGACCGATCCCATCGCCGTCCTTGCCTGGACCACGATGTATGAGCGTCTGGAGGCCTGCTGCGACTATTGTGAGGACGTGGCAGACATGGTGGAACAGGTGGTCATGAAGAACAGCTGATTGTTCTTCTCCCTATATTCATACCAAAAATCAGCCAGCAGGAAGAGGATTTTCCTGCTGGCTTTTCTTTTCTATCCGCTTGTGGTATACTGAACCCAATTCAACTGCAAGGAGGCATTTCATGAATCAGGCCTTATTTCACTATATTGCCGCCTGTCCCACTGCCTATCACGCGGTGGCGTACAGCGCGCAGCTGCTGCAGGCCGCCGGCTATCAGCATCTTCCGGAGGGCCAGCTTTGGGATCTGCAGCCGGGTCAGGGTTACTATGTGACCCGCAATCGCTCCTCCCTCATCGCCTTTCGCATCCCCACCGGGGATCTGCACAGTTTCCAAATGACCGCCGCACACACCGACTCTCCCTGCTTTAAGATCAAGGAGAATCCGGAACTGCCCGGCAGCCACTACGTCCAGCTCTCCACCGAGGGCTATGGAGGCATGATCCCGGACAGTTGGATGGACCGCCCCCTGTCTGTTGCCGGCCGCGTCACTGTTCGCACTCCGCAGGGGCTGGCGCAGCATCTGGTGGATCTGCAGGAGCCCTGCGCCCTGATCCCCCATGTAGCCATTCATATGGACCGCAAGAAAGACGGCGGCACGGAGGGGTACAATATGGCAGTGGATCTTCTGCCCCTGTGGGGACAGACCGGAAAGAGCCGATCCCTCCGCAGCCGGTTGGCGGAGCAGCTGACTCTGCCGGAGGAGGACATCCTCACCACGGATCTCTATCTGTACAATCCCCAGCCGGGTGTTTCCTGGGGCAATTTCCTGTCCGCCCCGCGGCTGGATGATCTGCAGTGCGCATTCAGTGCGCTGACCGCTCTGCTGCAGGCCAAGCCCTCTGCTACAAGCCTGCAGGTCTGCTGCCTCTTTGATAACGAGGAGGTAGGCAGTCAAACCAAACAGGGAGCCGCCTCCACCTTCCTGATGGATGTGTTGGAGCGGATCTGTCTGGGTTTGGGCCAAACCCGCCAGCAGTTGCTGACCGCTCTGGCCCACAGCCTGTTGGTCTCCTGCGACAATGCCCACGGTCTGCATCCCAATCACCCGGAGTATGCCGACAAGAACCACACAGTCTGCCTCAACGGCGGCGTGGTCATCAAGTACAACGCCAACCAGCGCTACACCTCCGATGCTGTATCCGCAGGTCTCTTTCAGCTGATCTGCCAAAAGGCTGGAGTACCGGTGCAGCATTACGCCAATCGGGCAGATATCGTTGGCGGTTCCACCCTGGGCAGCATCGCCAACACGCAGGTCTCTGTCAATACAGTGGATATCGGCCTTGCTCAGCTGGCCATGCACTCCGCCTATGAGACAGCCGGCAGCGAGGATACTGCCTATATGGTACAGGCACTGACCACCTTCTATGAGAGCACCTTCACCGCCGCCGAGGACGGCAGCTATCAACTGAACTGATCCAACAAAACAAGCCCCGGTGCAGCTGCACCGGGGCTTATCTTTTCCGTAATTCGTTTCTTAGAAGCAGCCCTGAGCCATCATGGCCTCGGCCACCTTCTTAAAGCCGGCAATATTGGCACCGGACACCAGATCGTAACCCATGCCGTACTCCTCTGCGGCATCGGCAGAGATCTTGTGGATGTTGGCCATCATCTTGCGCAGCTGAGCATCCACCTCCTCGGCAGTCCAGACCAGACGCTCGGAGTTCTGAGCCATCTCCAGGGCGGACACGCCCACACCGCCGGCATTGGCAGCCTTGGCGGGACCCACGATCACCTTCTGCTGGCGCAGGTAGGCCAGACCCTCGTTGGTGGTGGGCATATTGGCCACCTCGATATAGTACTTCACACCGGAAGCGACGATCTTCTTGGCGGACTCCAGATCCACATCATTCTGGGTAGCTGCGGGCATGCAAACATCCACATCGGCAGCACCCCAATGCTTCTCACCAGCCACATACTGGCAGCCGAAACGGTCGGCATAGGCCTTCACACCTCTGGGACCCACCGTGTGCATCTGCAGCACATAGTCGATCTTCTCCTTGGTGGTGATGCCATCGGGATCGTAAACATATCCATCGGAGCCGGACATATAGGTAACCTTGGCACCCATCTCGGCAGCCTTCTTGATGATGCCCCATGCCACATTGCCGTAGCCGGAAACAGCGATACGCTTGCCCTCGATGGTGTCGTTCTCGTGCTTGAGCACCTCGTTCAGGTAGTACATGGCACCATAGCCGGTGGCCTCAGGACGGATCAGGGAACCGCCGTAGCTCAGGCCCTTACCGGTCAGCACACCGTTTTCCCACACGCCCTTCAGACGCCGGTACTGGCCGTACATATAGCCGATCTCACGGCCGCCCACGCCCATATCACCGGCGGGCACATCCACATCGGGGCCGATGTAGCGATACAGGGCAGTCATAAAGCTCTGGCAGAAACGCATAATCTCTGCATCGGAACGACCGGCAGGATTAAAGTCGGAACCACCCTTACCGCCACCGATGGGCATACCGGTCAGGCTGTTCTTGAAGGTCTGCTCAAAGGCCAGGAACTTGATGATGCCGGCATAGACATTCTTCTGGAAGCGGATACCGCCCTTATAGGGACCGATGGCACCGTTGAACTGGCAGCGCCAGCCGCGGTTGGTATGCCACTGGCCATTGTCATCGCACCAGACCACACGGAAGGTAAACATGCGCTCGGGCTCCACCATACGGCCCAGCAGATCCACCTTCTCATATTCGGGGTGTCTGTCAATCACAGGCTCCAGAGAGGAAAAGACCTCCTCCACTGCCTGCACAAATTCCGGTTCGCTGCTGTGCTTGGCTTTGACATCCTCCAGCACACGGGACAGATAAGCATTCATCGGTTTTACCTCCTGTGAAATGATGTGAATGTACCAAATACATTCTGATCTTTGGCATTTATCATAGCACCACTTTTCTTTCGGCACAAGTATAAGCTTCAAAAAATTTTGCGCTATTTTCCGGGAAATGTTTTCTTCCTTTTGTGCAAATTGAATATGATTGGTTCATCCCTTCCTCCTTATCTTCTCTGTTTTTCTTGCATCCGGCCTCTCCCGCCACTTTTATCTTTTCACTTTTTGTACACTGTGAAACTTGACTTGACAGGTCTCATGCGACTATAATAACAGTGGTCCATAAAATACATATTCTCCGATAGAGAGAAAGGATTTTGTATCATGACTTATCCCATGAATATCGCGGGTCTGCGCCGCGAGCTGCCCCTGTGCGCAGTATCGGAAGAACTCTATATTGGTGCTTTCATCTGTTTCGGCGATGCGGAGCTGACGGTGGCCTGCGCCCGGGATCTGCTGAACCTGCTGACCCCCGACAGCTACGACTATCTGCTGACCGCCGAGGCTAAAAGCATCCCCCTGATCCATGAGATGGCCCGCCAGTCCGGTGCAGACAAATATTTCATCGCCCGCAAGAAGCCCAAGGTCTATATGCCCAATCCTCTGCATGTGCAGGTCAAGTCCATCACCACTGCCGGCACACAGGACCTGTATCTGAGCCGGGAGGATGCCAATCTCCTGCAGGGCAAGCGCGTTGTTCTCATCGACGATGTGATCTCCACCGGTGGCAGTATCGCAGCCCTGGAGGAACTGGTTGCTCTGGCCGGCGGCACCGTGGTGGAGCGGATTGCCGTTCTGGCTGAAGGCGATGCCGCGGATCGCTCCGATATCAAGTATCTGGAAAAGCTCCCCCTGTTCCGTGCCGACGGAACGCCTATTGCATAAGATGATTTTTCAAAAGGGACTGCCTGTTGCGGGCAGTCCCTTTTTATTGTTTCCCGATCCGTTGGAAAATCTCACTTTTTTTCAAAACTTGCTGACAACCGCATCAAATTGTGGTAAATTAATCTATTATAGTATTTTATCCCCTCTCATAAGCAAAGGAGGCACCTGCCATGATCCAATTGACCGACCGGGGCGTCTTTTTGAAAGATGGCGTCCTTACCGATACTGCCTGCTGCTCCCCTGAGGACGCACGCCGCGGCACCATGGCCTGGAATATTCTGCAGGCCCACAATACCTCTGAAGATCCCATGCACCTGAAGATCCGTTTTGATGCCATGGTCTCCCACGATATCACCTATGTGGGCATCATCCAGCAGGCACGGGCCTCCGGCATGAAGGAGTTCCCCATCCCTTATGCCCTGACCAACTGCCATAACAGTCTGTGTGCGGTAGGCGGCACCATCAATGAAGATGACCACCGTTACGGCCTGTCTGCCGCCAAGAAGTACGGCGGCATCTATGTGCCTGCCAACCAGAGCGTTATTCACTCTTTCGCCAGGGAAGAGCTGGCCCGCTGCGGCGGTATGATTCTGGGTTCTGACTCCCACACCCGCTATGGCGCTCTTGGTACGATGGCAGTGGGCGAAGGCGGTCCGGAGCTGGCCAAGCAGCTGCTGAAAAACACGTGGGATGTCCCCATGCCTCAGGTGGTGCTGGTGTATCTTACCGGTACGCCCCGCCGCGGTGTCGGCCCCCACGATGTGGCCATCGCTCTGGTGAAGGCCACCTTTGAAAGCGGCTTTGTCAACAACTGCGTACTGGAGTTCGTTGGCCCCGGCATTGCAGGTCTGCCGATCGATTTCCGTAACGGCATCGATGTGATGACCACGGAAACCACCTGCCTGTCCTCCATCTGGGAGACGGACGAGGTGACCCGCGCCTTCTACGAAACCCATCTGCGGCCGGAGGACTACCGCCCCCTGCATCCCCAGTCCGTCGCCTATTACGACAAGCTGATCACCATTGATCTGGACCAGGTAGAGCCCATGATCGCCCTGCCCTTCCACCCCTCCAACGCATGGACCATCCGGGAGTTCCTGGCCGATGCCGAGAATATCCTGCGGGGCGTGGAGGAGGAGGCTGCCCACCGGTTCCCCAAGGCGCAGGTCAAGCTGACTGACAAGATCCACGATGGCGGCGTTTGGGCCGACCAGGGCATCATCGCCGGCTGCAGCGGTGGTCTGTTTGACAACATCACGGAGGCTGCCGATATTCTGCGGGGCAATAGATCCGCCAACGACGGTTTCTCCTTCTCCGTCTATCCCACCTCTGTCCCCGTGGCTTTGGAGCTGATGAAAACCGGCGCTTCCGCCGATCTTCTGCAGGCCGGTGCCGTGCTGAAGCCCAGCTTCTGCGGCCCCTGCTTCGGTGCAGGGGATGTCCCCGCCAACAACGGCCTCTCTCTGCGGCACACCACCCGCAACTTCCCCAACCGCGAGGGCTCCAAGCCCGGTGAGGGCCAATTTGCCGGTGTCTGCCTGATGGACTCCCGTTCCATCGCCGCTACCGCCAAAAACGGCGGCCGTATCACCCCGGCCACCGAAGTGGACTATGAACCTGTCCATCACACCTATCACTTCGACCGCGCGCCCTACCAGAGCAGTCTCTATCAGGGCTTCGGCAAGGCCGATCCCAGCGTGGAACTGGTGATGGGCCCCAATATCACCGACTGGCCTGCCATGTATCCCCTCAGCGAAAATCTGTTGGTGGAGCTGGCTGCTGTCATCCACGACCCTGTCACCACCACCGATGAGCTGATCCCCTCCGGCGAGACCTCCTCCTACCGCAGCAATCCGCTGCGTCTGGCGGAGTTCACCCTGTCCCGCCGTGTCCCGGAATATGTTCCTCATGCCAAGAAGATCGCACAGATGGAACTGCAGCGCCGCACCGGCTCTGTTCCGGAGCATCTGACCAAGCTTCTTGCACTGGTGGGAGATCCTGCCGTACTGGCCACCAGCACACAGTATGGCTCCGCCCTCTTTGCCAACCGTCCCGGTGACGGCTCTGCCCGGGAGCAGGCAGCCTCCTGCCAGAAGGTGCTGGGCGGCTTTGCCAATATCTGCTACAGCTTTGCCACCAAACGCTATCGTTCCAACTGTATCAACTGGGGTATCCTCCCCTTCACGCTGGATGAGGAAACACCCTTTGATTATCAACCCGGCGACTGCCTGTTTGTCCCCGGAATCCGACAGGCCGTGGAGCAGGGCGCTGAGGATATTCCCGGCAAGGTCCTGCGGCAGGACGGCACAGTCTTCGACCTGATGCTCCATATCCGCGGCCTGACCTCCGAGGAACGGGAGATCCTGCTGGCCGGCTGCCTGATGAATTACTATGCCAATCAACTGGCAAAGGAGGATGCCCATGCTCAATAAAATCCCCATGACCACTCCTCTGGTGGAGATGGACGGCGATGAGATGACCCGCATTCTCTGGCAGATGATCAAAGAGAAACTTCTGCTTCCTTTTGTGGATCTGAAGACGGAGTACTATGATCTGGGCCTTCTCCACCGCAACGAGACGGAGGACCGGGTCACCGTGGAGGCCGCCGAAGCCACCCGCAAATACGGTGTGGCTGTAAAATGCGCCACCATCACCCCCAACCGCCAGCGGATGGAAGAGTATCCCCAACTGACCCAGATGTGGAAGAGCCCCAACGGCACCATCCGCTCCATTCTGGATGGTACGGTTTTCCGCGCCCCTATCCTCATCGACAGCATCCTCCCTGTGGTGCGCAACTGGAAAAAGCCCATCACCATCGCCCGCCATGCCTACGGTGATGTGTATAAGAGTGTGGATCTCTATACCACCGAGCCCGGAACCGCTACCCTCACCTTCCGCGGTGTCAGCGGTCAGGAGCAGACGGTGACCGTCCAGCAGGTGGAGGGTCCCGCCGTATGGCAGGGCGCCCACAATAAGGACAGCAGCATCCGCTCCTTTGCCCGCGCCTGTTTTCAGTACGCCATCGACACCCGGCAGGATCTGTGGTTTTCCACCAAGGACACCATCGCCAAGGTCTATGACGGCCGTTTCAAGGCCATTTTTGAGGAGGAATATCAGGAGTATCAGGCCCGCTTTGAGCAGTTGGGAATCCGCTATTTCTACACCCTCATTGATGACGCCGTGGCCCGCGTGATCCGCTCGGAGGGCGGCTTCATCTGGGCCTGCAAGAACTATGACGGCGATGTGATGAGCGATATGGTCTCCACCGCCTTTGGCAGCCTCGCCATGATGACCTCCGTACTGGTGGCCCCCGACGGCACCACTGAATATGAGGCTGCTCACGGCACGGTCACCCGCCACTATTACCGCCACTTGAAGGGGGAGCAGACCTCTACCAACCCCATGGCCACCATCTTCGCCTGGTCCGGTGCCCTACGCAAGCGGGGGCAGCTGGATAAGCTTTCCGATCTGGAGCGCTTTGCCGATCAGCTGGAGCAGGCCTGCTTCGATACCCTCCATGCCGGTCTCATGACCAAGGATCTGGCCGGTCTGGTGGAGGAGGGTACCCCTGTCACCACCCTGACCAGCGCTGATTTCATTGACGCCATTGCTGCCCGTCTCAAGGCCGCTCTGACGGCTGCCCATGTATAAACAAGGAGGAAGTAATCTATGAAGATCATCGATCTGCTGAATGACGAAACCCTGTCCCTCTCCTTTGAAGTTTTTCCGCCCAAAACCGAAAGCGCCTTTGACAGTGTGAAGGAAGCTACCGAGGAGATCGCCAAGCTGCGCCCCAGCTTCATGAGCGTCACCTACGGTGCCGGCGGCGGAACCAGCCAGTATACGCTGAATATCTGCAAAAATATCAAGGAACTGTATAATGTACCCAGTCTGGCCCACCTGACCTGCGTCTCCTCCAACCGGGAGACGGTCCACGAGAAGATCAAGGCCATTCAGGCTGCCGGCATCGAAAATGTCATGGCACTGCGCGGAGATATCCCCGCCCACCTGCTGGATGCCGACCGCAGCGATTGGGCCTATCATCATGCCATCGAACTGGTGCGGGAGCTGAAGGAGTCCGGTGCCGATTTCTGCATTGGCGGCGCCTGCTATCCGGAGATTCATCCCGAAAGCCCCGATCAGAAATCCGACATTCAGCATCTGAAGGAAAAGGTGGATGCCGGCTGCGAATTCCTGACTACCCAGATGTTCTTTGACAACAATCTTCTCTACAACTTCCTCTATAAGATCCGCCAGGCCGGTATTCTGGTACCTATTGTGCCCGGCATCATGCCCATCACCAATGCCAATCAGGTGGAACGCGCCATCACCCTGTCCGGCTCCTTCATGCCCCAGCGCTTCAAGAGTCTGGTGGACAAGTTCGGCAACGACCCCGATGCCATGAAGCAGGCCGGTATTGCCTATGCCACCGATCAGATCATTGATCTGTATGCCAATGGCATCTCCCATGTTCATGTCTACTCCATGAACAAGCCCGATGTGGCCCGTCAGATCCAGGCCAACCTGTCGGATATTTTGGGCAAATGAGCCAGGTGATCTGCCCCGCTCCGGGGGAACTGCCGCCGCTGTGTGAACGGGAAGCCCTGCGTTATGCCGCCTGCCGCCAGCCGGATGAGCAGACTCTGTCCCTGCTGCGGGATTGCTGGCAGGAAGCAGAGCCGGTTCTGCGTCCGCAGGTCTGCTGGCTGCAGCTGCCTGTGACCACCACAGAGGATCTGTGTGATTTGGGGATCTTCCAGCTTCCCTCCCGAAAGCTGGCCGCTCATCTGGCCGGTTGTCAGCAGGTCGTTCTGCTGGGTGCCACCGTCGGTGTGGAACTGGACCGGCTCATCGCCCGCAACAGCCGCCTCTCCCCCGCCCGTGCTCTGCTGCTGCAGGCCATCGGAACCGAACGGGTAGAGGCTCTGTGTGATTGGTTCTGTGCCCACTATGAGACAGAACATAACTGTTCCCTCACGGCCCGTTTCAGTCCCGGCTACGGGGATCTGCCGCTGGAGAGCCAACAGAAGATTTTCCCTGTGCTGGACTGCAGCCGTAAGATCGGCCTGACTTTGAACGGAAGCCTTCTGATGTCCCCCTCCAAGTCGGTAACCGCTCTGGCGGGACTGACTGATCAGCCCCCCATCATCAAACGGAGCAAGTGTGCGGATTGTTCCCTCATCACCTGCTCTTTCAGGAGATAAGTATGCTTTTCAGAGAATTCTTAAAAGACAATATCGTATTTCTGGACGGCGGTATGGGCACCCTGCTGCAGGCCCGCGGCCTGCGCCCCGGTGAGCATCCCGAGCGCTGGAATGTGTCCCATCCCGATGTGATCTGTGATCTGCAGCGGCAGTACTACGATGCCGGCAGCAATGTGGTCAGCGCCAACACCTTTGGCGCCAACTCCCTCCAGTTCTCCCACGAGGAGCTGGAGCAGGTGATCTGCGCCGCTTTCGAATGCGTCAAGGCCGCCCGCAGCAGCAGTACCACTCCGCAGGAGAAATTTGTCGCACTGGACCTGGGTCCTACCGGCCGCCTGCTGAAGCCTTTGGGTGATCTGGATTTTGAGGAGGCTGTCTCTATCTTCGCTGAGACCGTCCGCCTGGGCGTTCGCTATGGCGCGGACCTGATCCTCATCGAGACCATGAATGACTCCTATGAGACCAAGGCCGCCCTGCTGGCTGCCAAGGAGAACAGCGATCTGCCCGTTCTCGTCTCCAACGCCTATGGGGCAGACGGCAAACTGATGACCGGAGCCTCTCCCGCTGCCATGGTCGCCATGCTGGAGGGTATGGGTGCCGATGCCATCGGCACCAACTGTTCTCTGGGTCCCAAACAGCTGCGCCCCGTGGTGGAGGAACTGCTGGCCTGCGCCTCCGTCCCTGTGATCCTGAAACCCAACGCCGGCCTGCCCCAATCGGTAGACGGCAAGACGGTCTTTGATGTCACCGTGGATAGCTTTGCCGCAGAAGTTTCAGATCTGGTCCATCGCGGAGTCCGGGTCATTGGCGGCTGCTGCGGTACTACCCCCGAGTATATTCGTGCGCTGCATGATTCCGTCAAGGACCTGCCCCCCTGCCCTGTTACCTCCAAAAAGCAGACGGTGATCTCCTCCTTTACCCATGCGGTCACCTTCGGTCCTACTCCCCTGCTGATCGGCGAGCGCATCAATCCCACCGGCAAAAAACGCTTCAAGCAGGCACTGGTAGAGGGCGATATGGACTATATCCTCTCGGAGGGTGTCAGCCAGCAGGAGCAGGGCGTCCATATCCTGGATGTCAATGTGGGCCTGCCGGAAATTGATGAAAAAACGCTCCTGCCGGAAACCGTCTGTCAGCTGCAGGCTATTTTGGATCTGCCTCTGCAGATCGACACCTCCGACCCGTTGGCTATGGAACCGGCACTGCGCCGTTATAACGGCAAGGCACTGGTCAACTCCGTCAGCGGCAAGCAGGCCAGCATGGAGGCCATCTTCCCTCTGGTCAAAAAATACGGCGGTGTTGTGGTAGCCCTCACGCTGGACGATGACGGCATTCCTGCCGATGCAGACGGTCGTGTAGCCATTGCCCGCAAGATTCTGGATACTGCCGCCTCCTATGGCATCGGTCCGGAGAATTTACTTTTTGATCCTCTCGCCATGACCATCAGCGCCGATCCTCAGTCGGCACAAGTCACCTTGGAGGCACTGCGCCGCATTCGAGTTGAGTTGGGCTGTCATACTTCGTTGGGTGTCTCCAACATTTCCTTTGGCCTGCCCAGCCGTGAGGCGGTCAACAGCACCTTCTTCACCATGGCACTGCACAACGGGCTCTCTGCCGCCATCATGAACCCCTTCTCTCAGGATATGCGCAAGGCCTACTTCGCCTATCAGGCTCTGGCAGGGCTGGATCCCAACTGTCAGGCCTATATTCAGGCTGCGACCGGCTTTGTCTCTGCCGCCGCAGCAGCACCTGCACCCACTGCCACTGCTGCCGCAGCTCCCGAACAGCTCTCCTCCCGCCTGCAGCATGCCATCGCCAAAGGTCTGGCAGACCGCGCCGGGCAGGTGACCGCTGAGCTGCTGCAAACTATGGATCCGCTTCAGATCGTCAATCAGGAGATCATTCCTGCGCTGGATGTGGTGGGGATGCAGTATGAGCGCAAGGAGTTGTATCTCCCCCAGCTGCTGATGAGCGCGGAAGCCGCCAAGAGTGCCTTCGGCCGTATCAAGACCCACATGGCCTCTACCGGCAGCTCCTCCGCAGGGCGCGGCCCCATCGTGTTGGCCACGGTCCATGGTGACATCCACGATATCGGCAAGAATATTGTCAAGCTCCTGCTGGAAAACTACGGTTTCGCCGTAACGGATCTGGGCCGGGACGTACCGCCCGAAACGATTGTGGAGACGGCCATCCGCCTGCAGGCGCCCCTGGTTGGTCTGTCCGCACTGATGACCACCACAGTTCCCGCCATGGAGGAGACCATCCGGCAGCTGAAGCAGCAGTATCCCACCTGCCGTACGGTGGTGGGCGGTGCCGTTCTGACCCGGGACTATGCTGCCCGCATCGGAGCTGATCACTATGCCAAAGATGCCATGGAGACGGTTCGTTATGCCGAAACTCTGCTGGGGAATTGATGTTTCTTTCCTTCTTTTTCAAAAAAAGAGGTGCAGCTCAACATGAGCTGCACCTCTTTTTATTTTTAATTATCTGCGATGACCCAAACGGCGCAGAGGCCCGAAAAACATGGGCCACAGCACACCTGCCACCAATACCAGCAGCAGATAGCGCACCATACTGGCCACGCCCTCGTTTCCAAACAGAGCGATCAGCGGTGCTTTCAGGCCGGATTTCACCGCCAGTACAAGGCCAAGACCCACAACCACCTTGATCAGCTGTACCCACCAAACTGCGTCAGTATCGAAACAAAGATAGTTCCAATCCACCCAATAGGCTACCAGCAAACCGGCAGAGGCCCCCAACAGTTTCCACGCGTTGGACACACCGGAGGCCAGATTTTCGGCATCAATATCAGCCGGGAACGGAAAAACCTGTACGAAAACCAGGAACGCACCACTCAGCAACACCATTACGCCGATCAACACCGCCATCCGTCCGGGATTGCGCTCCGTACTGCGGATGACAGGATATACCACAAAAACCAGAATCGTTGCGATCACAAGAGATACGCCCACATCCATCGGCGTGTGGACGCCCAAATACATCCGGGAGATACTCACCAACACCGCAATGACAATACAGATGATCTGCAGCCAGCGTCGCTGAGAAAACCGGGCAATCGCGCCAAACGTTCCCACCGCATTTTGCGTATGGCCGCTGGGGAAGGAATAGCCGGTAGCCGCCACTTTCGCGTCACCCACCACAGTAAACTCCGGATCCAGCACCCAGGGTCTGGGGACTCGAAACAGCAGCTTCAGGAATTGATTCAGCACCGTTCCCAAAAAGCCCACTGTCAACAGATAGTACCCGCAGTGCTTGCTGACGCACCAAAACACAATGACCGCCACCGCCATAAAGATGGTCTCTTCGCCCAGGCGGGTCACCAGACTCATACATGTATCCAACCACGGGGTGCGCAGATCTTCCAGCCAATACAGCAGTCCCATACACAACACTCCTTTGTCACTCTTTTGCCCAATATAGCATACTTTTCCAGCATGTGCAAGAAACGGTGCACAAAACATTGACTTTCTGTCAAAGATTGGTAAAAAACATCTGATACATTTGGCCGTTCCGCCGTTGACCGGTTCTCCATAATCAACTATAATGAATATGCTGCAGTGGAAGCGACGCCAGCGCCGCACGTTCCCTGCAAGTAACCTGGCCTACTGTGGCCAGCCCTGATTTCGGAGGACTTCCATCATGTACCGCATCAAAACCATGAACAAGATTTCTCCCGTTGGTCTGCAGACCTTCGACCCGGAGAAATACGCTGTCAGCGACGCACAGGAGCAGGAGCACGGCATTCTGGTTCGCTCTGCCAAGCTGCACGACTACGATTTCCCCACCGAACTGCTGGCAATTTCCCGCGCCGGCTCCGGTGTCAACAATATTCCTCTGGACCGCTGCTCTGAAAAGGGTATCGTGGTCTTCTCCACCCCCGGCGCCAACGCCAACGCCGTGAAGGAACTGGTTCTGTGCAGTCTGCTGATCGGTTCCCGTGATATCGATGGCGGTGTTCGCTGGGTGCGCGATCAGGTAGATGCCGGCATTCAGGTGGACACGGTGGTGGAAAAAGCCAAGTCCGCCTTCGTTGGTCCGGAGCTCTATCGGAAAACGCTGGGCATCATCGGTCTGGGTGCCATCGGCTCCTTGGTAGCTAATACTGCCGTGATGCTGGGCATGCAGGTCTACGGATATGATCCTTACCTCTCTGTGGATACCGCACTGCGGTTGGATAGTCACATCCATGTGGTGAAGGATGTAGAGGAACTGTACCGCAAGGCAGATTATATCACTGTCCATGTGCACTTCACGGAGCAGACCCGGCATATGATCGACGAAAAGGCACTGTCCTGCATGAAGCGCGGTGTGCGTTTCATCAATCTGGCCCGCGGCGAAATTGTGGATGATGATGCCATGATCGCTGCACTGGATACCGGCTGGGTTGCCTCCTATGTAACGGACTTCCCCAATAACAAGATCGTGCAGGCCCCCCATGTGATCGCCATGCCGCATCTCGGCGCCTCTACCCCCGAAAGCGAGCAGAACTGCGCTGTGATGGCTGCCCGCGAGCTGCAGGACTATCTGGAGCACGGCAACATTCGCCGCTCGGTCAATCTGCCTGACGTTGTGCTGGAGCGCAGCGGTGTATGCCGTATGTGCATCATCCACAAGAATGTTCCTGCCATGCTGGCCAGCATCACCACTCTGCTGGCCCGGGATAACGTGAACGTAGAAAATCTCAGCAACAAGTCCAAGGGCGATTATGCCTATACCATCGTGGACCTGGGCACCCGTGTGGACCAGTCCGTTATTGATGATGTCACCAACCTGAACAATGTGATCCGGGTTCGCGTCATCGACTAATCTTACAACAAAACAGGGCTGACCTTTGATTGGTCAGCCCTGTTTTCTATTCCGAGCTTTCTCGCAAATAACAAGAGACACCCTTTTGGGTGTCTCTTGTGTTGGCGCTACCTATCTTTCCGGGTCGTCTCCAACCAAGTATTGTCGGCAGAAGCGAGCTTAACTTCCGTGTTCGGAATGGGAACGGGTGGACCCTCGCCCTAATCAGCACCAACTAT
>SVLV01000018.1 GCA_015067765.1 Oscillospiraceae bacterium
AATACTTTCGTATCAGCGCCTATTTTTCCGTCGGTATTTGATTCTTAACTTGACACCGTGTTCTCTGCCTCCGAAAAACATTGTATTACCGACTAATTCAATGTTTTCTTATCCGGAAGCAGGGAAAGGGTGGTGTTTTGTTTGGTGGAGACTGCTGGACTCGAACCAGTGACCTCCTGCGTGTGAAGCAGGCGCTCTAACCAGCTGAGCTAAGCCTCCTTATTTGGCAACCCCGCAACGGGTTGCCATGTGGTGACCCGTACGGGACTCGAACCCATGTTACAGCCGTGAAAGGGCCGTGTCTTAACCACTTGACCAACGGGCCATTTCCCTGTCGGGAAACGAATGGGATATGGTATCCATATCCCATTCGTTTATGGTAGCGGCGACTGGATTTGAACCGGTGACACTGCGGGTATGAACCGCATGCTCTAGCCAACTGAGCTACGCCGCCATGTCTATAAGCTCGACAGGCATTTGTTAATATATCATGCTCTTTCGGATTTGTCAACAGTTTTTTCGGAAACTTTCAAAAAATGAGCAAAAATAGGAGGTGGCAAAGCAAGAAAAGAGGGCCCTGCCATTTGGCAGAGCCCTCTTTTGCTGTGACAGGAAGCTTACTTGTCCAGCAGGATCTCCATGACCTTTTCGTCCATGAAGTCACCCTCACAGATGCGCTCTTCGAAGTTCTCGGTGTTGCACCAATCCACGAAGGCCTGCTTGGTCTCGTCGCCATACACACCGTCCACAGGGCCGTGATAGTAGCCCTTGTTGGCCAGAGCGGTCTGCACATCCTTGCAGGCATCGCCTACCATGGGGACCTCCACCTCAGTCTTGCCGAAGTACAGGTCGTGCAGATCCAGCAGATGCTGCAGCTTGGCAATGGGCTCCGGATCATCATCGACGCGCAGGTCGATCATGCGATCGTTGAAGCCGCCGTAGCTGCCGCCTTCCTTCACCACCAGCAGACCGGCAGCCTGACGGCCGCGGCGGTCGCCGCCGGCATTCTGACCGGCGTCCAGAGCCTGCACCAGACGGTGGGCCAGAGGACCGGTAGAATTCTGGAAGGACTCTGCCATAGCGGAGACGGTCTCCTTGCTGACCAGGATGTTGCCCTGGCAGGTGAAGTTGGGGCCAGTAATACCGCCGGCCCAATCCAGGCATTTGGCGCCGGTGTAGGACACAGAGCGGCCCTGAGCATCCACAATGCCTACCTGTCGGTCATCGCGGCCCTCGTCCATAGCCACCAGAGCATCCAGCACCTGCTGTGCGGAATAACCCTTTTCCAGAAGCTTCAGACCCAACTCGCCGTAGTCCAGATTGGCGTTGGCCTGGGTGGCGATAGCGCCGGCACCGGCCTTTGCAAAGCAGACAGCGGAAGCGCAGGCCAGGAACTTGGACTGGACTGCAACGCCCCATTCCTGAGCTTCAGGATCGTAGGCGGCGATAGAAAAAGTTGCAATGGTCTTCATCGCAGTATCCTTCTTTCGTGAAAGATTCGAAACGGATTAGGCCTGAGCCTTACCCTTCTTGGTGATTGCGTACACGGAAGCAGCCATCAAAACGAAGGCAACCAGGCAGACGATGGTGGAGAGCACATCGCCCAGCAGACCAGCGCCAAAGTTGACGGAAACACCAGCGACGGCCAGACCGGCACCAACGACACCAATGATGGAGTCGCCGGCCACCAGACCGGAAGCATACAGGGTGCCGGAGTTGTTATCGTGACCACGCTTGACCAGCAGAGCACGGACGATACCACCAACGAAGATGGGAACAGTCAGGCTGATGGGCAGGTAGATACCGATAGCGAAGGGCATCACAGGGGCGCCCAGCAGCTGAGCCATCACGCCCAGCGCAACGCCGACCAGCAGCAGGCCCCAAGGCAGGTTGCCGGAGAAGATGCCTTCCACCAGGACGGAGATGACGGAAGTGGCGGGGGAGGGGATGATATCGCTGCCGATGGTGTAAGCGGAGTGCAGCAGCTCCAGAACCAGACCGGAGATACCGGCGAAGATCACAACGCCCAGGATCTCAGCGATCTGCTGCGTGCGGGGAGTAGCACCGACCAGATAGCCGGTCTTCAGGTCCTGAGAGCAGTCACCGGCGATACCGACGGCGCAGGTAACCAGGGAGCCGACCAGGATGGCGGCGACCATGCCCTCGGTACCCTCATTGCCCAGAGCCTTGAAGATGATGGCGCTGAAGAAGATGGTGGCAATGGTCATGCCGGAGATGGGGTTGGAGGAGCTACCAACAACGCCCACGATGCGGGAGGCGATGGAGACAAACAGGAAGCCGAACACGGCGGTCATCAGAGCGCCCACGATGCCCACGGGGAAGACGGGCAGAACGGCGACCAGCAGCACGCAGGCCACGAAGACGATGATGATGGACTTGAAGGACATATCCTTGTCGGTGCGCAGAGACACACCGTCATTGGCAGCGCCCTTCTTGGAGAACTCGGAAGCAGCACCCACGATAGCATCCTTAACAACGGGCATAGCCTTGAAGAACTCAAAGATACCGCCGATGGTCAGAGCGCCGGCGCCGATGTACTGAATGTACTCGGACCAGATGCCATCGGGACCCAGCTCAGCAATGGACACGGCAGCGGGGAAGATGGGGGTGGTAACAGTCTCGCCGATCAGGGTGATGATGGGGGTGATGACCAGAGCAGCCACAACGCCGCCGGCCAGCATCACGCCGCAGATCTTCAGGCCGATCAGGTAGCCGACACCGACCATGGAGGGCAGAGCGTTCATGCCGACCACAGCACCGGGCAGGGCGGGGACGGAGATGCTCAGAGCCTCGGGGAAGAAGCCGAAGGTACCCTGCAGCAGGCGGTAGACGGCAGCCAGGATACCGCCCTGGAAGACGGTCTTGGCAGAGACACCGCCCTTATCGCCGGCAACCAGAATCTCAGCACAGGCAGTACCCTCGGGGAAGGGCAGCTCGTTGTGCTGCTTGACGATCAGGTAGCGGCGATACACCACCATGGCCACCACACCGATCAGACCACCGATCAGAGCGACCAGGGAGATCACCAGGATGGAGGGGGGGTTATCCAGGGTGTACAGAGCGGGCAGGCTGAAGACCACACCGGCGGCCAGAGCCTCACCGGCGCTGGCGATGGTCTGGGCGACGTTGTTTTCCAGAACGTTGCCGCCCTTCAGCAGACCGCGCATAATGGCCATGGAGACCACAGCGGCGGGAATGGAGGCGGAAACGGTCATACCGATCTTCAGGCCCAGGTAGGCGTTAGCAACGCCGAATACCAGCAGCAGGAGGACACCAACGACCACGGAGCGAACCGTGAACTCGGGCATCACCTTGTCAGCCGGTACATAGGGCTGGAACTTATTGGTGTTGTTCATATATGTACCTCCCTCTTATTGTTGTCCAAAGGACTTGTTTGCGTTCTTCTGTTTTTTCTTTTTTGGCGATTCCCCGTGCGCCAAAAAGAATTGAAAACAGTTTGTGAACGGATAAAAGTATATAGTTTTTGTAAAGATTTGTCAATACGTATAAATAAAGGTAGAGAATGTACGAAAAATCCGTCGTCTGCCGAAACAGACGACGGATGATTGGTGCAATCACTTACTCATAGCGGTTGTAGCTGACAATTTCGCTGAGAGGCTTGCGGGTCTTGCGCTCCTGGGTGCCGTCATGATAGCCCATGGGGATCATGGTCACCACATTGACGTCGGCGGGAATCTGCAGAACCTCCTTCACGGCATCCTGCTTGAAATAGCCCAGCCAACAGGTGCCCAGACCCTGCTCATAGGCCTCCAGCATCATGTAGGCGCCGCACAGAGCGGTATCGATGGGATGCTTCAGCTCGCCGCAGGGCATCATGTCAGGCTCGTCGGGGTCGGGAGTGGCGCACAGCACCAGAACCACGGGGGCCTCCTCGATCATGGCCTGGGTGCCGGCCTTCTCGCGGATCAGCTTTTTCACCTCGGGATCAGTCACCACAATAAACTTGCGGCACTGGCTATTGCATGCGGAGGGAGCCAGACGGCCTGCCTCCAGAACCTTTTCGATCTTTTCGGGTTCTACGGGAGTGGGAAGATAGCTCTTAATGCTCTGGCGGCCTGCCAATGCGGTCATAACATCCATAGTTGTGCGCTCCTTTGATTAGAATAAATAGTTGGTGGAGAATTGTCTCCTTTGAAAATTACTTTATTATTTTACATCTGCAGTATGGATTTGTAAAGGAAAACTGCCCCTCTGCACAAGGTGCAGAGGGGCAGTGAAACGGATTGGGTATGGATTAATACATACCGCCCATGCCGCCCATATCGGGGGAGGGAGCAACGGGCATGGGAGGCTGGGGCTTGTCGGCCACCAGAGACTCGGTGGTCAGCACCATGCCGGAAACGGAAGCGGCATTCTCCAGAGCGCTGCGGGTCACCTTGGCAGGATCCACGATGCCGGCGGCGATCATATCGCAATACTCTTCCTTGTAAGCATCAAAGCCGAAGCCGTCCTTGCCGGAGGTCTTGACCTTCTCCAGCACCACGGAACCATCCAGACCGGCATTGGCAGCGATCTGACGGATAGGCTCCTCCAGAGCCTTGGCCACGATCTGTACGCCGGTCTTTTCGTCGCCTTCGACGGTGCTCAGCAGAGCGGTGACGGCGGGGATAGCGTTGACATAGATGGTGCCGCCGCCAGCCACGATGCCCTCTTCCACAGCGGCCTTGGTGGCGTTCAAAGCATCCTCGATGCGCAGCTTCTTCTCCTTCATCTCGGTCTCGGTAGCAGCACCCACCTTGATGACGGCCACGCCGCCAACCAGCTTGGCCAGGCGCTCCTGCAGCTTCTCCAGATCATAGTCGGAGGTGATCACTTCCATCTGGCTGCGGATCTGGTGGACGCGGGCCTTGATGGCCTCGGGATCGCCGGAGCCGTCCACGATGATGGTGTTCTCCTTGGTGACCTTCACCTGACGGGCATGGCCCAGCATGGTGATGTCGGCATCCTTCAGAGTCAGACCGACTTCCTCGCTGATGACCTGGCCACCGGTGAGGATGGCGATATCCTGCAGCATCTCCTTGCGGCGATCACCGAAGCCGGGAGCCTTGACGCACACCACATTCAGGGTGCCGCGCAGACGGTTGACGATCAGGGTGCTCAGAGCTTCACCCTCCACATCCTCGGCGATGATGAACAGCTTCTTGCCGGCCTGCACCAGCTGCTCCAGCAGAGGCAGGATATCAGCGATGACGGACAGCTTCTTATCGGTGATGAGGATGTAAGCGTCATCGATGACGGCTTCCATCTTCTCGGTATCGGTGACCATGTAGGGGGTGATGTAGCCGCGGTCAAACATCATGCCCTCGACCACCTCGCTGTAGGTATCGGCGGTCTTGGACTCCTCAATGGTGATGACACCATCGGCGGAGACCTTCTCCATTGCCTCGGCGATCAGCTGGCCGATGAAAGCATCACCGGAAGAGACGGTACCCACGCGGGCGATATCGTCAGTGCCGTTGACCTTCTGGCTCTGGGTCTTGATGGCGTTGACAGCGGCCTCGACGGCCTTGGCCATGCCCTTCTTCATCACGATGGGGTTGGCACCGGCGGCCAGATTCTTCAGGCCCTCGCGGACCATGGCCTGAGCCAGCAGGGTGGCGGTGGTGGTACCGTCGCCGGCCACATCGTTGGTCTTGGTGGAGACTTCGCGCACCAGCTGAGCACCCATGTTCTCAAAGGGATCATCCAGCTCGATCTCACGGGCGATGGACACGCCGTCGTTGGTGATCAGGGGAGAGCCGAACTTCTTATCCAGCACCACATTGCGGCCCTTGGGACCCAGGGTGACCTTGACGGTATCGGCCAGCTGATTGACGCCGGACTCCAGAGCTTTGCGGGCTTCATCGCCGCGCAGAATAATCTTAGACATAACAGTATTCCTCCAATTAGAAGATAAGATTTACCAGATATTACTCAACGATAGCCAGAATATCACCCTGACGGACGATGATGTACTCCACATCTTCCAGAGTGACCTTGCTGCCGGCATACTTGTCGATCAGGACCTTGTCACCGGGCTTGACGCTCATGGTGACGGAGTTGCCGTCCACCATGCCGCCGGGACCAACAGCGATGATCTCAGCAACAGAGGGCTTCTCCTTGGCGGTGCCGGTGAGGATGATGCCGCCGCGGGTGGTCTCCTCGGCCTCAGCCATCTTCAGAACCACGCGATCAGCGAGAGGGGTCAGTTTCATGGGTTATTCCTCCTTATATTCCTAATTAAAAATAACAAAATCACCGTTAGCACTCAAAAGCTTGGAGTGCTAACGGTGATTATCATACCACAGATATTGGGATTTGCAAGGGGGAAAAAGGAAAAAAACCAAAAGTTCACAAAATTGTAAAATTAGTTCATCTGCCGGGCAGTGCGGTTGCAGCTGCAGCCTGCCGGGCCGAAGAAATTCAGCCTCCGGTCTGCCAGCTTGATGACCACTTCGTTGCCGGTGATGGACTCGCCATCCAGGCAGGTGACGATGTCGTTCTTTTCCGAGGTGATCCGAACCACCTTGGGGGTGGAGCAGTGGGCCAGATGGGGGAAGCGGTGATACTCTCCCTTGGAGTAGGGACCCACGAAACGCAGGAAGGCGGCGCGGGTGATGGAGTTGACCACCAGCGTGTTGAGGACACCGTCATCCATCCGGGCCTCGGCTACCGGCATAAAGCCGCCGCCGTAGTAGCGGCCGTTGCAGACGGCGATCAGGGTGTAATCGCCCTCGGTGGCTACGCCGTCCAGCTCCACTGTCCAGTGGCGGGCGATGCCGCGGAAGAAGTTGACAGCCAGAGAGGCGATGTAGCTGCCCATTCCGTTGAGCAGGGGGGAATCGCCATACTTATGTACATCCTCCGCCACGCGGGCATCGATGCCGGAGCAGGCGATGCACAGGGCAATGCGGCCGTTGCAGTCAATGGCATCGATGGGGAACTGGGGGCCATCCCACAGATTTTCCGCATCCTCAAACAACTTGGCATCCTCGCCGAAGTTCCGCAGAAAATCATTGCCGGTGCCCACGGGGATCACTGTCATGGCGGCATTCTCATAGCCGATGATGCCGTTGGCCACCTCGTTGATGGTGCCATCACCGCCGCAGGCGTAGAAACGCAGCTCCTCACCGCTTTCGCACAGCTTTTTGGCCAGTTCCGTGGCATGACCCTGCTTACGGGTCAGAATGCACTGGACATCCAGTCCGTGCTTTTCCCGCAGCATATCTGCCATGTCATAGATCTTCTGGCGGCTATCCATTTTGCCTGCGTGGGGATTGATGATAAATACATGCTTCATAGTATCGCCTCCGTCGGAGTATTAGAGTCAGATTATACGTTGCCGTACAGGAACAGATCACACTTGATCATGCCGTTATAGAGCTTGCGCTTCTTTTGGGCGGTGTGACCAAAAGTGCGCTCAAACTCTGTGTGGCTGGAGAGGACCAGCGTGCGCCATTTGGGCGGGAGCTTCTCCCAGGTCTTCCCGAATACGCGATACAGCTGCTCGGCCTCCTGCTTTTCCAGCAGGCGCTCGCCGTAGGGAGGATTGGTCACCAGTTGGCCGTATTCACTGGTGCGGCGGAACTGGCTCATGTCGGCCACCTCAAAGCGAATGCAGTCCTCCACACCGGCCTTGCGGGCGTTGCTGCGGGCAATTTCAATGGCACGGGGATTGATGTCGCCGCCCCAGATATCGTACTTGCCGTGGAACTCCTTGTCCATGGCTTCGTCGCCGGCTTCCAGCCAGCAGTTTTCCGGCAGGAAAGCCCAGCGCTGGGCATCGAAGCTGCGATCCAGTCCGGGGGCGCGGTTCTTGGCGATGAGGGCTGCCTCGATGGGAATCGTACCGGAGCCGCAGAAGGGATCGCAGAAGGGATCTCTGCCGCGGTAGCGGGACAGCAGCACCATGGCGGCTGCCAGTGTTTCGCGCAGGGGCGCCTCCACACCTACGGCGCGATAGCCGCGTTTATAAAGTCCCTCTCCGGAGGTATCCAGTCCGATGACCACATCATCCTTGAAAATGGAGAACCGGATCTGATATTTGACGCCGTCCTCCGGGAACTGCTCCAGCCCATAGGTGGATTTCATTCGCTCCACCATAGCTTTCTTGACAATAGACTGGCAGGCGGGGGCGGAGTGCAGCTGGGAGGTGATGGAATATCCCTTTACGGGGAAGGCGGCATCCCGGGGCAGATACTCCTCCCAGGGGATGGCCCGCACACCCTGAAACAGTTCCTCGAAGCTGCGGGCAGGAAACTGGCCCAACACCAGCAGGACGCGGGCGCCGCAGCGCAGATTGATATTCAGTCGGGCGCTGTCGGCAAGGGTTCCGTCACAGAAGACGCGGCCATTTTCTGCCCGCACATTCTGCAGCCCCAATCGCTTGATCTCGTCGCTGACCAGTTTTTCCAATCCCAACAGACAGGGGATCATATATGTAACCATGCGTCTACCTCGCCATCATATGCTTTATATTTCAGTATATCGGAGTTTTCAGCAAAGCGCAAGGAGGAGTGCAAAAAAATAAGTGGGAAGTCCAAAATAACAGTAGCAGAAACGGCGGGCATCCTTTATAATGAGGGCAACACAGAAAAGAACGGCCGAGCAACTTCAGGTTGCGCAGAAAATTCGCCTTCGCAAATTGAAGTTGGTAGATTTTGCGGACGTTTTTCGATAAGATGATCCCAGAGAAAAGGAGTGGAGCAGATGGCATTTGGAGAGCGGCTGCAGGAAGTGCGGCGCAAAAACGGGTTGACGCAGGAGCAGTTCGCCGAACAACTGCAGGTCTCCCGTCAGGCGGTCAGCAAATGGGAATCGGGCCGAGGGTATCCGGAGATGGAGAAACTCCTCTACATCTGCAGCCGCTATCAGGTGACCCTCAACGAGCTCTTTGAGCAGGAGGTGTCCGTGCAGCAGGAGAAGGTGGAGCAGCCGCAGAAGGTGTCAGCCCAGCCTTTGGGAAGATCCGTAGCGGCCTTTGTCAATAACCTGGCGCCCCGCAACAAATGGCTGGGCATCGGCACTTTGGTGGGGGTTGCGCTGCTGGCGGTTCTCATCGGCACATTCCTGAAGAATGGAGGTTCCGATATGACAACAATTATCTGGATTGCAGCAATTGTGATTTTTGGCGTGATGGAGGCACTGACCGCGGGTCTGATGTCCATCTGGTTCGTGGCTGGGTCTGTGGCCGGACTGGTGGTGGCGGCAGCCAATGGCAGCATCTGGATGCAGCTGCTGGCGTTCTTTGTGGTGTCGATTCTGGCACTGCTCGTGACCCGGCCGCTGGTAAAAAAACTGATGGGCCGGGGCGTGGTGGCCACCAATGCCGACCGCGTGCTGGGTGAGACTGCCCGTGTGGTGGAGCAGATCGATAACACGATCCCCACCGGTGCCGTCTACATTGACGGAAAGACCTGGTCTGCCCGCAGCAATACCGGTGCTGTCATCGACGAAGGCGCGCTGGTGCGGGTGGCAGAGATGCAGGGCGTTAAGCTCATGGTCGAGGAAGTATGATCCTGTGCACAGCACAGCAACAGTAATAAGGAGGAGTATTCAATATGGATAACATCATCAGCATTATTGCCATCGCCGTCCTGGTGGCCCTGGTCCTGATCCTGATCGTTTCCAACATTCATGTGGTGCAGCAGTCCCGCGCCTATGTGGTGGAGCGGCTGGGTGCTTTCCACAGTGTGTGGGGCGTGGGCCTGCATCTGAAGGTCCCCTTCATTGAGCGTGTGGTGAAGAAGGTGAGCCTGAAGGAGCAGGTGGCCGACTTTGACCCCCAGCCGGTGATTACCAAGGACAATGTCACCATGCAGATCGACACGGTGATCTATTTCCAGATCACGGATCCCAAGCTGTACACCTACGGCGTGGAATATCCCATGAGCGCCATTGAGAATCTGACGGCCACCACCCTGCGTAACATCATCGGTGAGCTGGAACTGGACCAGTCCCTGACTTCCCGCGACACCATCAATGCCAAGATGCGGGCCATTCTGGATGAGGCTACCGATCCCTGGGGCATCAAGGTCAACCGTGTGGAGCTGAAAAACATCCTGCCTCCCCGTGAGATCCAGAATGCCATGGAAAAGCAGATGAAGGCTGAGCGTGAGCGCCGTGAGTCCATCCTGCAGGCAGAGGGTCAGAAGGCCAGCCAGATCCTGGTGGCCGAAGGTGAGAAGGAGTCTGTGATCCTGCGCGCCGATGCGGCCAAGCAGGCCAAGATCATGGCCGCCGAGGCAGAAGCTGCCTCCATCCTGAAGGTGCAGCAGGCGCTGGCAGAGTCCATGCGGCTGCTCAACGAGAATGCCCCCAACGATCAGGTGGTGAAGCTGAAGGCTCTGGAAGCATTCCAGAAGGCCGCCGACGGCAAGGCAACCAAGATCATTATCCCCAGCGAGATCCAGGGTCTGGCCGGCCTGGCCAGCTCCGCACAGGTCCTGCTGGAGAAAGAGACTCCCGAGGCATAAGTGATGGCAAAGGAGAAACGCTTCGAGAAGGTCTTCAGCGAGGGAATGGGCACGGCCTCCATCTATGTGGACCGGGAGACCGGCGTGCAGTATCTGTGCATCTCCAGCGGTTACGGCAACGGCGTCACGGTGCTGGTGGACCGGGAGGGCAAGCCGCTGCTGGCCCATACGGAGCCCAAAGCCCCGGAATTCTGAACAACAAAACATCCCGACTGGTCCAACCGGTCGGGATGTTTCTTATTTCGCAGGGCTCACAGCCGGGTGACCATGGGGATGATCATGGGGCTGCGCTTGGTGCTCTTGTAGAGGTATCCGCTGACAGCAGAGCGGACGGTGCGGGAGATCTCCCCGTCGTCCTTGCGGCGCCGATTGGACATGGTATCCACCGCCTCCTGCGCCACATCCCGCAGGGCCTGCATCAGTTCCTCGGACTCCTTCACATAAATGAAGCCGCGGGTGACGATCTCGGGCTCACACAGCAGCTGGTTGTCGTGGGAGCTGATGGGCAGGACGATCACCACCATGCCGTCCTCCGCCAGAATCTTGCGGTCGTTGAGGACAACGGCGCCCACATCGCCCACGCCGGAGCCATCTACAAAGATTTCGCCGGCGGGAACAGAGGACTCGCACTTGAGGGTCTTGGTGGTCAGCTCGATGACGGAGCCATTTTCTGCCACGCAGATGCGGTTGGGGGCCATGCCCATGCTCTCGGCCACCTTCTTGTGGATCTGCAGCATCCGCTGCTCGCCGTGCAGAGGAATAAAGAACCGGGGTTTGGTGAGGGCATGAATGATTTTCAGTTCTTCCTGACAGGCGTGGCCGGACACGTGCAGCATATCGGCCTTATCGTAGATCACTTCCACTCCTTTGCGGAACAGCTCGTTGATGACCCGTCCTACAGTGACCTCGTTGCCGGGGATAGCAGAGGCGGAGATGATCACCCGATCCTCGGGGCCCACATCAATCTGCTTATGGGTGGAGAAGGCCATGCGGTAGAGGGCGCTCATCTCCTCGCCCTGACTGCCGGTGGTGACGATCACCTGCTGCTCCACAGGCAGAGTCTTCAGCCGGTTGATTTCCATCAGAGTTCCCTTGGGGATCTTCATATAACCCAGCTCCGTGGACACCTTCATGATATTCTCCATGCTGCGGCCGGTGACAGCCACCTTCCTGCCGCAGGCTGCGGCTGCGTCGATCACCTGCTGAATGCGGTGCACATTGGAAGCAAAGGTGGTCACAATGATGCGCTTCTTGCAGCCGGAGAACTGGCGCATGAAGGCCTGCCCCACAGCGCGCTCGCTGGAGGTGTAGCCGGGCCGCTCCACGTTGGTGGAATCCGCCAGCAGTGCCAGAACGCCTTGCTTGCCCAGCTCACCGAAACGGGCCAGATCAATGACCTCTTCATCAATAGGCGTGGAGTCGATCTTAAAGTCACCGGTGTGCACCACCGTGCCCATGTGGGTGTGGATGGCCAGAGCCGCCGAGTCGGCGATGGAGTGGTTCACGTGGATGAATTCCACCTGGAATTTTCCGGCCTTTACCGTCTGGCCGGCCTCCACCGTGATCAGCTTGGTGGTGTTCAGCAGGCGGTGCTCTGCCAGCTTCAGTTTGATGAGACCGGCAGTGAGTCGGGTGCAGAAAATGGGCAGGTTCAGCTGCTTGAGGATATAGGGGATGGCGCCGATGTGGTCCTCATGGCCATGAGTAATGAACAGGCCCCGCAGGCGGTTCTTGTTCTTCACCAGATAGGTCACATCGGGGATCACGCAGTCGATGCCGTACATGTCGTCACCGGGAAAGGCCATGCCGCAGTCCACCACGATGATCTCTCCGCCAAACTCGTAGGCGGTCATGTTTTTGCCGATCTCGTTGAGGCCGCCCAGAGGGATGATTTTCAGTTTTTCAGCCATAAATGTTATATTTCTCCTTATGATTACAAAGATGCCTCTATACAGAAAACCGGCGAATGGGCGCAGCAAAACAAAGGCGGCTCCGGCTCCCGCTGCGGCCCTGCATCGCCGCGGGGAGGCCGGTGTATCGCCCGGTCACCATGTAGAGGGGTGGGAGGGTTGCTCCCGTTTATTCGATCACAGAAATGCACCGTTCTGTGAAACAAGACAAAAAGAAAAATTCGTGAGGAATCACGATTTTTGTTAAGTATATCATATTTTTTTGCATTTGTACACCCCCAACCATTCGACGCGCCCTCTGCCGGTTCGACAAGGGCGGAAAAGGAGCGGGAAAAGACGCAGTTCTCACTTGTGGAGTGTGGAAAACTGTGGTATAATCAATTATTCAAACTGGAGTCATATGCCGGTTTGGCGGATGCTGAGAGGGGGCGTATTTTTTGAATAAAAAAGTAAGTCGTATTCTTTCCACCAATATCGCTCTGTATTCTGTGTGCCTGATTGCTTTTGTGCTGGCAGCAATTCCGGTCTCGCCCCTGTTGGCTTTGGGCGAGGCGATCGCCGCTGTGCTGATTTTTGTGCTGAGCAGCCGACGCAGCAAGGTGGCTCAAAAGCAGGTGCGTCAATATCTGGATCGGGTCAATGGCGGCGTCAACTCGGCAAAAAACAGCAACATGCTCTTTGCACCCCTGCCCATGATGGTCTTTGATATCGGCAAGGGGGATATCCTTTGGGCAAACGATGCGTTTCTGCCCCTGACCAAGGAAAAGGATGGCGTCTTTGAGGCGTCTGTGGATGCAGTGATCCCCGGCTTTGACAGCCATTGGTTAGTGGAGGGGAAACGGGAGTATCCCGATCTGTTCCACTGGGATGGCCGGATCTACCGGATTTTTGGCGGTCTTGCCCACCAGAACGAGATGCAGGATGGCCCCAGCATTCTGGCGACCACCTACTGGATGGATGTGACCGAGTTGGAGCAGCTGCGCCGTACGCAGGAACTGACCCGTCCGGTAGCGGCAATTCTGATGATCGATAACTATGAGGATCTGATGAATGCCTGCCCTGACAGCAAGCGCTCTGCCCTGTTGGCTGCGCTGGATGAGAAACTGAATCTCTGGTCGGCGGATGCCCGGGGTCTGTTGTTGAAATATGACCGTGATCGCTACCTGTTTATTTTTGAGGAGCAGGATTTCGAGACCTATGCACAGGCTCGCTTTTCTATTCTGGACCGCGTTCGGGAAGTGGTGGCGGAAGACGGTGTGGCGGCCACCCTTTCCATTGGTGTGGGCCGGGAGGAGGAGAGCTTTGAGGCCCTCTTCAAAAATGCGGCACTGGCGCTGGAGATGGCCCTCAGCCGCGGCGGCGATCAGGCCGTGGTGAAGGACCATGTGAACTTTGATTTCTACGGTGGCCGCTCCAAGACCACGGAGAAGCGCACCAAGGTGAAGGCCCGCGTTATGGCCAATGCCCTGGGCGAACTGGTGGAGGAGGCCAACCAGGTCTATATTATGGGCCATCAGTATGCGGATATGGACTGTCTGGGTGCGGCGGCCGGCATTTGTGCCATCGCCCGCAAGCGGGGCAAGCCGGTGCGCATCGTGATGGATACGGAAAACAATGCCGTTCATCCCATGCTGAAAAAGCTGCAGGCCCATCCGGACTATCAGAATGTATTCATCAGCGGCGGCGATGCCTTCCTGCGGGTGCAGCCCGGCACTTTGCTGGTGGTAGTGGATACCAACCGCCCCGGCAGCGTAGAGTCTGAGGCGCTGCTGGAGACCTGCAACCGGGTGGCGGTGATTGACCACCATCGCCGGGGCAGCAGCTATATCGATAAGATGGCGCTGAACTATCATGAACCCTATGCCTCTTCTGCCAGTGAATTGGTGACGGAATTGCTGCAGTATCTGATCGAGACCACGGATCTGCTGCAGGTGGAGGCCGAGGCCCTTCTGGCCGGTATTGTGCTGGACACCAAGAATTTCACCAACCGCACCGGCGGCCGCACCTTTGAGGCGGCGGCTTTCCTGCGGCGTATGGGTGCTGATACGGCGGATGTGCAGCGGATGTTCCAGAGTGATCTGGCGTCCACCGTTTCCCGCTATGCCATCATTCGCCAGGCGGAGCTGTATCGGGACGATCTGGCCATTGCTGCGGTGGAGGAGAAGTGCGATCGGGTAACTGCGGCCAAGGCAGCGGATGAACTGCTGAATCTGAAGGGGATCCGGGCCTCTTTCGTGCTCTACGAAAAGGATACCGGCATCTATATCTCTGCCCGCTCTTTGGGCGAGGTCAATGTGCAGGTGATCGTGGAGGCCCTGGGCGGCGGAGGAAACTCCACCACGGCCGGCGGTCAGATTCCGGATTGCACGGTGGCGGAGATGCGCAAGAAGCTGCTGGAAGCCATTGACGACTATTTTGAGAATTGACGGTTCCAAAGGAGGAAATCTGTTATGAAGGTTATTTTGAAGCAGGATGTGAAGGGAAAAGGCAAGAAGGGCCAGATGATCGAGGCTGCTGAGGGCTATGCCCGCAACTTCCTGATCCCCAAGGGACTGGCCGTGCTGGCCACCACCGATGCTGTGAACACGATGAATCTGCAGGCCAAGGCTAAGGCCAAGGCGGATGCAGAGGCCAAGGCTGCTGCACTGGAGATCGCAGAGAAGTTGAAGGGATGCCAGGCCAAGATCCGCGCCAAGGGCGGTGAGGGCGGCAAGCTGTTTGGCGCCGTTACCGGAAAGGAGATCTCCGCTGCACTGAAAGAGCAGTTCGGTATGGAGATCGACAGCAAGAAGCTGGTGCTGACCCAGCCCATCAAGACCTTCGGAAGCTTTGAAGTGAAGGCCAAGCTGGGCTTTGAGATCAGCGGCACGGTGAATGTGCTGGTGATCGAGGAGAAGTAAGAGAGAACGAACCCCACAAGAGGAGGAAGAGCTTATGGCAATGGATGAATTGCTGGTCCGGCAGATGCCCCACTCTCCGGAGGCGGAGCAGGCTGTGCTGGGCTCCATGCTCATTGACTCGGAGTGCATCAAGGATGTGATGGATAAGCTCCAGCCCCGGGATTTCTATCTGCGGCAAAACCGCGAAATTTTTGAGACCATCTATACCATGTTCGTCTACCATCGGCCCATTGACGGTGTGACAGTGGCCGGCGAAATGGAGAAAAACGGTCTGCATAACGACAATACCCGCAGCTACCTTCTGCAGCTGATGGAGGTGACTCCCACCAGCGCCAATGTGATGGAGTATGTGCGCATTGTACAGGACAAGGCGCTGATGCGTTCGGTGGCTACGGCCGCAGCCGAGATCTCCGCCATGGTGCAGGAGGGCGTGGGCAGCGCAGGAGAACTGCTGGAGTCGGCGGAGCAGAAAATCTACGCCATCCGCCAGGGCCGCAGCGCTCAGACCATGACCCCCATCAGCGTGGTGCTGCAGGATGTGATGAGTCATCTGGCAGAACTGAGCGGTACCGGCGGAAAGATGCTGCCGGGTCTGTCTACCGGCCTTTCTGCGGTGGATGGCAAGATCAATGGTCTGAACAAATCCGACCTGCTGCTGCTGGCGGCCCGTCCCGGTATGGGTAAGACCAGTATGGCGCTGCATGTGGCTCTGGCCGCAGCAAAGGAGTCCGGCAAAACGGTGGCGATCTTCTCTCTGGAGATGTCCCGTGAGCAGTTGGTGACCCGCCTGCTGGCCAATGAGGGTCTGATCGAAAATACCCGCCTGACCACCGGCAACTTGCGGGAGAGTGATTGGGTGAAGATCGCCGAGGCGGCCTCCACTCTGAGCCGCACCGATATCCGTATTGATGACAATCCGCTGCTGACGGTGGCGGACATGAATGCCAAGTGCCGCCGTCTGGATAATCTGGGCCTGGTGGTGATCGACTATCTGCAGCTGATGACCTCTGCCGGCGGAAAGGGTTATAGCGGCGAAAACCGCCAGCAGGCCGTTTCGGATATCAGCCGTATGCTGAAGATCATGGCCAAGGAACTGCAGGTTCCGGTGCTGTGTCTGTCTCAGCTGTCCCGTGCCAATGAAAAGCGCGAGGATAAGCGGCCTATGCTCTCCGATCTGCGCGAGTCCGGTGCCATTGAGCAGGATGCCGATATTGTCATGTTTTTGTATCGGGACGACTATTATAATGAGGACTCTCAAAAGCGTAATATTGCCGAGTGCATCGTGGCCAAGAACCGCCACGGCGAGACCGGCAAGGTAGAGCTGCGCTGGATGCCGGACTACACGGCGTTCGGCACACTGGAAAACCGTTACGACGAGGAATAAACCATGGATTTGCTGCCCTGGATGCGACAATGGGATATGCTGCCGCCTGCTGGAGGGACGATGCTGTGCGCTGTGTCCGGAGGTCGGGATTCTGTGTGTCTGCTGCATTATCTGGTGCATCTTGGCCAACGGGAACATTTTGCGGTGGCGGCGGCACATCTGCACCACGGGCAGCGTCCCACCGCTGAGCGGGATGTGGCCTTTGTGCAGGAACTGTGCCGTCAGCTGGAGATCCCCTGTGTGGTGGAGCGGGCTGATGTGCCCGGATTTGCCCGGTGTGAAGGGATCGGCGTGGAGGAGGCCGGCCGCAGGCTGCGGTATGAATTCCTCTTCCGTACAGCCCGGGAACTTGACGCACAACGAATCGCCACAGCGCACCACGCCGACGACCAGGCGGAGACGGTGCTGCTGCAGCTGCTGCGGGGAACCGGCCCGGATGGTTTGAGCGGGATCCCGCCAGTGCGTGGAATGGTGGTGCGGCCTCTGCTGCAGACGCCCCGCAGTCAAATTGAGGCCTATCTGCTGAAGCACGATCTGCCCCATGTGGAGGATGAGACCAATCAGGATCGGTCCATGGCACGGAATCTATTGCGTTTGGACTTGCTGCCGCAGTTGGAGCAGATCAATCCGGCTCTGCGGGAGAATATCTGCCGTGCGGCAGATATCCTTCGGGAGGAAAACACATATCTCAACCAATTGGCAGCGGAGTATCTCCCGCCGACCGGAACGATGATCGCGGGTGAGGTGCTGCAAAGGGCTCCGAAACCACTGCGACCCAGGATTCTGCGGTTGCTGATGGATCGTCTCCCGGTGGGGAAAAAGGATTTTGGCGCTGCTCACTATCGAAGTGTGCTGGAACTGACAGAGCTGCCGCGGGAGGGAGAGTATCATCTGCCCGGAGGAGTGTTGGCCCAGTGGAGTGAGGGTTGTCTGACCTTCCTGCTGCGAGAGGAGAGCCAGCCGGAGGAGGCAGTATTGACAGAAGGAGAGCTGACATGGGGCCCATGGCAGCTTCGACTACAAAAATCAGCCCCGGATCTGAAGGCACACTTACTGCTGCGCAGAGAGGGGAGTACCGTGACGGTACGATGTGCCCTGCCCGGCGACCGCCTCTGGCTGGAGGGAAGTCGGGGCAGCCGCAGCGTGAAGCGGCTGTGTGTGGATCGGAGGATTGCGCCGCAGGCGCGGGACCGTTTGCCGGCAATTTGTGTGGATGGCCGGCTGGCGGCAGTATACGGATTGGGAATAGACCGGGCGTTTGTGCCAACAGAGAAAGATGAGGCATGGGCGATCCAGATTGAAACAAAAGAAAATGTTGGAGGCGGGAAAGCATGACCAAGAACAATATGGAACAGGATATCCGGAATGTACTGATTACTCAGGAGGAAATTGACAGCCGCGTAAAGGCTATGGGCGAGGAACTGTATGACCGCTTTGAGGGCAAGGATCCTCTGTTTATGGGCGTGCTCAACGGCTGCTTCATCTTTATGGCAGATCTGGTCCGGGCTTCTCAGCTGAAGAGCGAGTTGGAGTTTATTGGTGTTTCCTCCTATCGCAGCGGCACGGAGAGCAGCGGCACAATGGAACTGACGCACGAACTGCGCGGATCTGTGGCCGGCCGTGACATTGTGCTGGTGGAGGACATCCTGGACTCTGGCAATACGCTGGCCTTCCTGCGGGACTATCTGACCGAGCGTGGTGCCGCTTCCATTACCATTGTTACGCTCATTGATAAGCCCTCCCGCCGCACCAAGGTAGTGAAGGCAGATTTGATTGGCTTTGTGGTGCCGGATGAGTTTGTGGTGGGCTATGGTCTGGACTATGCCCAGAAGTACCGGAATCTGCCCTACATCGGCGTTTTGAAGCCCGAAGTGTACGAGAAGAACTGATGATTCTGCAGAGGCAGGAGGCGGATCCGCCTCCTCCCTGTCCGTTTGGCGAAAGGAGGACGCATACAGCGATGGCTTATCAGGGAAAGCGCGTGGAGCGGGGAAACGAAAGCTGGCTCCGCCGCGCATGGAAAAATTATGGCTACCTGGTAGTGACCGTTGCGGTGGTGTTGATCATCTTCAAGGTATTGCTGCAGCTGGCCTATGTGCCATCCGGCTCTATGGAGACTACGATCCCCGCCAAGTCGCTGTTGGTGTCCTGGCATCTGCCCTGGCTGGTTTCCGATCCGGAGCCGGAGCGGGGCGATGTGGTGACATTTTGGAGTGAAGAACTGGGGAAGCTTCTGGTGAAACGCGTAGTTGGCCTGCCGGGAGATGAAATCACATTTTCCGATGGCTACACCTATGTCAATGGCCGGAAACTGGAGGAACCCTACCTGCTGGAGCAGGGATCTACCAGCAACCCCCGACAGGAGACTTATCATGTGCCGGAGGGCTGCCTGTTCATGATGGGCGACAACCGCGGCAACTCGATGGACAGCCGATATCTGGCCCAGCCTTATATCCCCATTTCTCAGGTGCAGGCGCGGGTGCTGCTGTGCATCTCACCCTTTGCGGAAAATTCCTGGCGCGGCGTGCGGATGATCGCGGGGTAATTTGAGGAGGAACTGATTTGACCGAGAAAAGAAAAATGAACCCCGGCGGCATTCTGTTGATCGTCTTAGCGGCGATGCTCCTGCTTCAGATGTGGAGCAGCGGAAGATCGGCCGGCGATGTATCCTACTATGAGATGAAGCGCCTGTTTGAGCAGGAAAAGGTGCAGGAGTTTCAGGTGGACGGCACCCGTCTGGAGGCTTTGCTGAAAGATGGAGAGGTTGCCACCTGTGAACTGTATGACTTCGAACTGTTCTATCAGGACATGAACGATTTGGTGGAGCAGCAGGCGCAGAAGGGGATCATTCAAAACTACGACTACTATGCCGACAACTCCGTCAACTGGCTGCAGCAGCTGCTGCCCTATGTGATGATGGTGCTGTGTTTCCTGTTCCTTCTGATTATGATGAATCGCATGATGGGCGGCGGAGCGCAGGATAAGATGGCCCGCTTCGGCGAGGCCCGTGTTCAGAGCCCCGGTGAGGGAGACGACACGACCACTTTCCGCGATGTGGCGGGAGCGGATGAAGAGAAAGAGGAACTGCAGGAGATCGTGGAGTTCCTGCGTCAGCCGGATCGGTATCTGGAACTGGGCGCTCATATTCCCAAGGGTGTTCTGTTGGTGGGCCCTCCCGGTACCGGTAAGACGCTGCTGGCCAAATCTGTGGCCGGCGAGGCGAAGGTGAAGTTCCTGTCCATCTCGGGCTCGGACTTTGTGGAGATGTATGTGGGCGTGGGAGCCAGTCGCGTGCGCAGCCTGTTTGAAAAGGCGAAGAAGAATGCCCCCGCCATTATCTTTATTGATGAGATCGATGCCGTGGGTCGCCAGAGAGGTTCGGGCCTGGGCGGCGGACACGATGAAAGAGAGCAGACCCTCAACCAGCTGCTGGTGGAGATGGATGGTTTCGGCAGCAATGAAGGCGTTGTGGTGCTGGCTGCCACAAACCGCGTGGATATTCTAGATCCGGCCCTGCTGCGTCCCGGCCGGTTTGACCGCCAGGTCTATGTGGGTTTGCCGGATATCAAGGGCCGTGAGGAGATTCTGAAGGTCCATGCCCGGAACAAACCGCTGGCGGAGGATGTGGATCTGCAGCAGGTGGCCAGAAGTACGCCGGGCTTCACTGGTGCGGATCTGGAAAACCTGCTTAACGAGGCAGCTCTGCTGGCAGGCCGGCAGGAGCGCGGCATGATCACCATGGAGGACATCCAGCAGTCGGTGATCAAGGTGATTGCAGGCCCGGAGAAGCGCAGCCGGGTGGTGCCGGACCATGAGCGGAAGCTGACGGCCTACCATGAGGCCGGCCACGCTGTGGTGATGCGGCAGCTGCCCAGTCAGGATCCGGTTCATCAGATTACTATCATTCCCAGAGGCCGTGCAGGCGGCATGACCATCAGCCTGCCGGAGGAGGATCGTTCCTATCTCTCCAAACGCTATATGGAGGAGGAACTGGTGGCCCTTTTGGGCGGCCGTGCTGCAGAAAAACTGGTGTTGGAAGATATTTCTACCGGTGCATCCAATGATATCCAGCGTGCCACGGAGATCGCCCGCAAAATGGTGGGCACCTACGGCATGAGCGAGCGGATCGGTACGGTGGCCTTTGACAGTGGCAGCGAATCCCTGTTTATCGGCAGATCCATGGCCCAGACCAAGGGCTACTCGGAGAAGATCGCCGCTGAGATGGACAGTGAAATCCAAAGGATGATTGCAGAGGCCTATGGCCGCTGCGAACAGATCCTCACGGAGCATCGGCAGGAACTGGTTGCTGTGGCGGAATATCTGCTGGAGCATGAAACGATGTCGGCAGAAGAGTTTGAATGCGTTCTGGCCTCCGTTGGGGAAGGGAACTGAATAAAAAGAGTCGCAGGGTTTCCTGCGACTCTTTTTTGCGAAAAGACTTTGTGCGATTTGACGAAAGATGTTGTATTTCAAGGAAAGACAAAAGCCCCTTCCCGTCGATGGGATTGCACAAAATGAACAAATATAAGAGATGTGGCAATAAAAAGTGTGAGATTTTAGGGACGAAGAACACCTTCCAAAAATAACCATTAAAAAAGACGGGTTTTAGCGGAAACAGAAAGGGTTTTTCACCCTTTGGAGGAAAAAAGCAGATTGTAACGCGCACAGAGAAAAATGGAGATGTCCACACTGGAAGGACAAACGATGCCGAGAGAAAGAGGAAAGTGGCGAATTAGGAAAGCAGGTCACCTATATTTTATTGCAAAATTCCCTCTTGTATCTTTGCACAAATTCCTTTAGAATACGTTTATTACCGTGGGAAGGGCGAGGTGCAGCCGCGTCCGTTCCGATGAGTATGAATTTAGGAGGAAAAACAGATGAAAAAAGTTATTGCTATGATGCTGGCTCTGGTCATGGCGCTGTCTCTGGTCGCTTGCGGTGGCGGCGGCAACAGTGGCGGCGGCAGCGGCGAGAAGGTCATTAAGATCGGTGTCTTTGAGCCCACTTCCGGCCAGAACGGCGCCGGCGGCAAGAAGGAAATCCTGGGCATCCAGTACGCTCAGTCCCTGTATCCCACCGTGAAGATCAACGGTGAGGAGTACAAGGTAGAGCTGGTGGTGGCCGACAATGCTTCCGATGCTTCCAAGGCTCCCTCTGCTGCACAGTCCCTGGTCAGCGCCGGTGTGTCTGTGGTGGTGGGTACCTACGGTTCCGGCTGCGCTATTGCTGCCGGTGACATCTTCAAGAATGCCAAGGTTCCTGCTATCGGCACTTCCTGCACCAACCCCCAGGTCACTCTGGGCAACGACTACTACTTCCGTATCAGCTACATCGACCCCTTCCAGGGCGCTGTGATGGCCAACTATGCTTACAACAAGCAGAACAGCCGCAATGTTGCTATCGTCGTTGAGTCCGGTGACGACTACTCCGCAGGCTTCGGTACCTTCTTCGAGAAGGAAATGACCGAGCTGGGCGGCGCTTCCAAGGTCATCGAGTTCCAGAAGGGCGAGACCGATTTCACCACCACCATGGCTACCATCAAGTCCGGCGGTTATGACGGCATCTTCGCTCCTGTCTCCATCGAGACCGCAGCTATGATCATCAGCCAGGCCCGCGGCGGCGGCTTCACCGGCCCCATCATGGCTGGCGACACCTGGGACGATATCTCCATCGCTCAGCGTACCGGTGACAAGGCTACCGACATTTACTTCTCCGCATTCTTCGATTCTTCCGATGCCTCCAATGCTGCCGGTAAGGCTTTCACCGACGGTTTCCTGAAGTGGGTTGCTGCTGACAGCGGCCGTACTGCCGACAACGGCGGTGTGACCGATGCCATCTCCAGCGTGACTCCCTGCGGCTACGATGCTTACATCGCTGCCATCAAGGCCATTGAGGCTGCCAACTCCACCAAGGGCGAGGATATCCGCGCTGCTCTGGTGAATCTGGAGGTCCCCGGCCTGGTTACCGGCGATCTGAAGTTCGATGCCAACGGCGATGCTGTGAAGAACTACGCTGTTATCAAGACCATCAAGGATGGCCAGATCGTCTATCACGACACCTACAACGGCTAATTCCGTTCACAACAGAACAGGTAACGCAAACTGGCCAAAGGAGGGGAGTCTGCTCCCCTCCTTTGGATACTATTTGTGATTCTTGCGTTTTAAGAAGTCAGGAGGCATTCGCCTGGTTTCTGAAAGCGCAAGACTCAGTGATTCCTGCGGCTAATGCCGCTTTGAGGAGGGTCCCCATATGCATGATGCAAGTTATTACATCCAATTGCTGCTCTCCGGTGTAACGGTGGGCAGCCTCTATGCCCTCATCGCCATCGGATATACCATGGTCTACGGTATTCTGCGTCTGATCAACTTCGCCCACGGCGATATTTTCATGATGGCAGGCTTTTTCATGGTCTATCTCAGCTCGGCGGTGAGTCCTGTGCTGGCAGTTCCGCTGGTCTTGATCCTGACGGTTGTGCTGGGTGTGCTCATTGAGCGCGTGGCCTATAAACCCCTGCGCACGGCGCCCCGCATGTCGGTTATGATCTCGGCCATCGGTGTCAGCTATCTGCTGCAGAACCTGGCCACCTATGTAACCGGCGGCCTGGCCCGCGCCTATCCGGAGCTCCCCTTCCTGAAGGAGACCATCCAGCTGGGCGAGATCAGCATCAACTGGATCACCATCATCACCCCTGTGCTGACGGTGCTGCTGGTGGTGGTGCTAGTGCTGCTGATCAACCACACCAAGGTCGGTATGGCTATGCGCGCGGTGTCCCGTGACTTTGAGACGGCTCAGCTAATGGGTGTGAAGATCAACAGTGTTATCTCGGTGACTTTTGTGATTGGCTCCTTCCTGGCAGCGGTCGCCTCTGTCCTGTACTTTACCAACTACGGTCAGGTGAGCCCCCTGATCGGCGCCATGCCCGGCCTGAAGGCCTTCGTTGCTGCCGTATTCGGCGGTATCGGATCCATTCCCGGTGCCGTGATTGGCGCCTATCTGATCGGTATCTGTGAGTCTTTGATCAAGGCCAATGAGACGATTAGCGTGTTCAGTAACGCATTTACTTTTGCCCTGCTGATTCTGGTGCTGCTGGTTCGTCCCAACGGCCTGTTTGGCGAGAAAACGACGGAGAAGGTGTAAAAGATGAAAAATAAAAAGTTTTTGCTGATATCTTTGATCCTGGCTGCCGTCTGCATCGCAGGTGTTCTGGTGGTGAACTCCACCATGCGCTACTCCATGCTGGCCTCCGTCCTGCAAAAGGGCGCCATCTATGCGCTGGTGGCTGTGGCACTGAACCTGCTCAACGGCTTTACGGGCCTGTTCTCCCTGGGTCAGGCCGGCTTTATGATGCTGGGTGCCTATACTTATGCGATTCTCACCATCCCGGTGGAGAGTCGCGCGGCGGTATACCAGTATTTTGATGGCGGCATTATCCAGTTCTGCCTGCCTATGGCGGTGGCACTGGTGCTGGCTGGTATCGTACCCATGCTGTTTGCCTGGTTGATCGGTCTGCCGGTCCTGAAGCTGAAGAGCGACTATCTGGCCATTGCGACGCTGGGCTTCGCGGAGATCATGCGCGCTCTGATCCAGTGGAAGAATCTGGGTCCTGTGACCAACGGCTCCAACCTGCTGAGAAACTTTGCCAACTATTCCAATATCCTGTTCCCCATTGTGCTGTCTGCAGTCTGCATTGGCATCATTGTCCTGCTGATCAACTCCACCTACGGCCGTGCCTTCAAGGCCATCCGCGATGATGAGGTGGCGGCTGAGGCCATGGGCATCAACCTGGCCAAGCACAAGATGATCGCCTTCATGACCAGTGCCTTCTTTGCCGGTATCGGTGGTGCTCTGTTGGCTATGTTCCAGTCCAGCGTACAGGCCAATGCCTTTACCTCCGCTATGACCTATGAGATTCTGCTGATTGTGGTTATCGGTGGTATCGGGTCTGTCAGCGGATCTGTGATCGGCTCTTTCCTGTTTGTGGCCTGCTCGGAGTGGTGGCTGCGCTTCCTGGATGACCCCATGCCCTATCTGGGCTTCAGCGTGCCCTTTATGAAGGGCGGTTTCCGTATGCTGGTGTTCTCTGTGGTCATCATGATCGTGGTGCTCTTCTTCCGCAAGGGTATCATGGGCGATGAGGAGTTGCCGGCAAAGCTGAGAAAGCTGTCTGCCCGGCTGAAAAACCGGCCCGCAAAGGCCTCGAAGAAGGAGGTCACGAAATGAGCAAGAATATGCTGAAAGTAGAAAACATCACCATGCAGTTTGGTGGTGTGGTGGCAGTAGATAACCTGAACCTGGAGGTCAACGAAGGCGAAATCGTAGCCCTCATCGGCCCCAACGGCGCCGGTAAAACGACCGCGTTCAATGTGATCACCGGTGTGTATGCACCCACCAACGGTCAGGTGTCCTTTGAGGAGACCTGCATTGTCCGCAACCACCCTACCGGCAAGATGAAGAAGCTGTACAAAGGTGAAAATGAGGAGCGCTATGCCGCTGAGGCTGTGCTGGCACCTACGCCCGATAAGATCACCAAGATGGGCATGGCCCGCACCTTCCAAAACATCCGCCTGTGGAAGAGTCAGACGGTGTTCAATAATGTGCTGATTGCCAAGCACATGCGCCGCAGCAGCAACCTGTTCACGGCCATGTTCCACCTCAACGGTAAGGAAGAGGCGAAGCAGCGGGAAGAGGTTATGGAGCTGCTGCGGGTGGTAGGTCTGGAGGATGTGAAGGACGAACTGGCTACCAGTCTGCCCTATGGTAAGCAGCGCCGACTGGAGATTGCCCGTGCCCTGGCCACGGAGCCCAAGCTGCTGCTGCTGGATGAACCGGCAGCCGGCATGAACCCGCAGGAGACCCTGGAACTGACGGAGTTTATCGGTCAGATCCGCAGGGATTTCCATATGACCGTCCTGTTGATTGAGCATCATATGGATCTGGTTATGAACATTTCCGATCGTATTTATGTACTGGACTTCGGCAAGCTGATTGCACAGGGTGCACCTGCGGAGATCCAGGCCAACGAGCGTGTGATCGATGCATATCTGGGGGTGGCTGAAGATGCTGAAGATTAAAGACCTGCATGTGTCCTATGGCGGTATTCGAGCCCTGCGCGGCGTGGATATCGAGGTTCCGGACGGCAAGATCGTCACCCTGATCGGCGCCAATGGTGCAGGTAAGTCCACGACCCTCCGCACCATTTCCGGCCTGGTAAAGGCTGACAGCGGCTCCATCACCTATAATGATCAGGAGCTGTTGGGCAAGCCCATCAACAAGATCCTGGAGGCGGGCATCGCACAGGTGCCGGAAGGCCGCCGGGTATTCCCGGACATGACCGTTCTGGAAAACCTGAAAATCGGTGCTTACCTGCGTAAGGACAAGGCGGAGATCGAGCAGGATATCCAGTGGGTGTACTCTCTGTTTCCCCGTCTGGAGGAACGTCACTGGCAGCTGGCTGGCACCCTGTCCGGCGGCGAGCAGCAGATGCTGGCAGTGGGCAGGGCTCTGATGAGCCGTCCCAAGCTGCTGATGATGGATGAACCCTCCCTGGGTCTGGCACCGCTGGTGGTGCAGGGCATCTTCGAGATCATCCGGACCATCAACCAGCAGGGCGTCACGGTGCTTCTGATTGAGCAGAACGCCAACATGGCGCTGAAGGTGGCAGATCAGGCCTATGTTCTGGAGACGGGTCGTATCACCAAATCTGGTACCGGCGCTGAGCTTCTGGCGGATGAGTCCATCAAGGAAGCCTATCTGGGCAAGAAAAAGAACTGAACAGAAAAAACCGACTCCCTCGACGGGAGTCGGTTTTTTATTGTGTCATTACGGATAGGTGATTATGGCCTCATTGATGTCGGCCATAGAGGCATCGCTGATCTGCCAGTAGTCATCGGTCAGAACCACCTGTACAGTCAGAGTGACCGTCTGTTCATGTCCCAGGTTGGGCAGCGCCTTGCGGCAGAGGGCGATAACCTCCTGCGCCCAGTGGGCATCATAAGCCTGATAGGCGGCCTCGTCCATAGCGTCCACCATTTCGGAGGGGTATTGGGCATAGAAATCTGCCATATCCTCCTGGAAGGTTTCCAGCACCTGAACGAACAGATCAATGGGCTGAACCTCCATCTTTACAACGACGGTGTTATCGTCCAGTTTGGAGGCGCTGCCGACAGTGTAGCTGGAGTGGGAATAGATATCATGGTAGAGGGAGATGATTGCCTTTTCGATCTCATCGGTAAGATATTCGATTCCGAAGTAGCCGGCAAAATACTCTGCCTCGATGGCCAGGCCGTCTTTATAGTTGGCGAGGCACTCCTCCTCGGTAGATCCAACAGACTCCATGTATTCTTCACTGAATTTGCCCAGATACAGCTCATCCACATTGCCCTGCACCAGAGCGATTGCCTGCTGTTCCAGCAGCCTGTCACCCAGTGCGGCAGAGCAGCCACAGAGGCCCAAGGCAAGGCTCAGCGCCAAAAAGAAAGCGGAGATTCTTTTGCACATGTGCTTCATACGCCATCCTCCTGTAAAAGGGTGTTTGGAAGTTACAGTGCCTCAGCCACGGCATCCAGGTAATTGCCGGTGAAGGATTCAATGTTGCCCTCGTCCACCAGCTGTGCCAGGGCGGGATCGATGGGCATCTTAGCCAGCAGAGGCAGCTGATACCGCTCGGCGGCCTGCTCGGTCTTACCCTCGCCGAAGAGATAGATCTTCTTGCCGCAGTCGGGGCAGGGCAGATAGCTCATGTTTTCCACCAGGCCCACCACGGGGATATTCATCATGCGGGCCATCTTTACGGCCTTCTCCACCACCATGCCCACCAGATCCTGGGGGGAGGTGACGATGATCACGCCGTCTACAGGCAGGGTCTGGAACACATTCAGTGCCACGTCGCCGGTGCCGGGAGGCATGTCCACAAACATATAGTCCACATCGTCCCACAACACATCGCCCCAGAACTGCTGAACAACACCGCCGATGACGGGGCCGCGCCAGATAACGGGATCGGTCTCGTTTTCCAGCAGGAGGTTAACGCTCATCAACTGGATTCCGGTGCGGGTCTGTACAGGCAGAATGGCATCTTCCGTTCCGGCGGCGCGGGCGCGTACGCCGAAAGCCTTGGGGATAGAGGGGCCGGTGATATCGGCATCCAGGACGGCCACCTGATAACCCTTGCGGCGCATGGTAACGGCCAGCTGGCTGGTAACCATGGACTTGCCTACGCCGCCCTTGCCGGAAACGACGCCGTATACCTTGCCGACGCGGCAGCCGTCATGCAGGGGCTTGATCTGGAAGGGACTGCCGCCGCTGCGCTCGCTGCAGTTTTCGCTGCAGCTGCTGCAGTTGTGATTGCATTCGCTCATAAGAAAGAGTCTCCTTTACGAAGAAGTAATAAAATAACTATATAGTAGGTATAGCATGAAAGCACGTGGTTGTCCAGCATCAAAGGGTCAGATGGACAACACCGGGGCGATCTTTCAAGTACTCGCCCTCCCGTTTCTGGCAGGTAAAGAGCAGGATCTGCCGGTTTTGACTCTCCTCTACCAACCAATCCAGTGCGGCATAGAGACGGGGCTCGTCGAAATTGGCGAACACATCGTCCAGCACCAACGGGATGGCTTTGCCTTGGGGCAGTACCAGTTGGCAGATGGCCAAACGGACGGCCAGATAGGCCTGGTCGGCCGTGCCCTGGCTGAGCAGCTGAATGCTGTGCTGTGCCGGATCATTGGACTCCTGAGTGGACAGGGCAAAGTCCTTGTTCAAAAGAACTTTGTCGTAGCGTCCACCGGTGAAGCGGGACAGGATCTCTGCGGCCTTTGCGCCCAGTTCCGGAGAAAACCGGTTTTGCAGGGTGGTGTTGGCGCGGGACAAGGCATCCATTGCCAATGCGATGGCATCGTACTCCGCCTGCAGCTGTCGTAACTGTTCCTGCAGTTGCTCTATCTGACTCTCCAGGTCAGCCCGATCGCCCGAGGCACGCAACTGTCCGGTGAGCCGGTCCATGTGAGAGCGAAGAGTGGTCAAATCGGCTTGTACCTGCAGGAGTTGATTCTGAATCTGCGGCTGTGGGGCCGCGGGAGGAGTCGGATGATTCGAAGCGACAGGAATGGTAGTTTCGGGGACCTCGCGGCGGGCAAGCTCCCAGCGCAACGAGATAAGTCGCAGATGTTCTTCTCCTTGCGCCAATTGCTGATGAATCGCGTTGGCATGAGAAAGGAAAGGGGCTCCGTCAGATAGCTGCGTAATGGCGGGAGCGTATCGCTGCAGCTCCTGTATAATAGAATGACGCGCTGCGTCGAGATTGTCCCGCAACTGCTGTGCGGCTGCGGCTTTTCCGGCCGCCTCTGCCCGTAGCTCTTCCAGCTTTTGCAGAGATTCGATGTAAGACTCCGCCAACCGTTCCAGCGCGGCAGGGTCGGCTGTGCCAAATTGAGCAATCAGCAGACGGCGCTGCATAAGACGGTACCATGCTGCCGCCATAATGGGAAGACAGATGCTGGCAATAACGGGGAGTGCAGCCTGCTGCAGGTTATATCCCAGATACAGGGCGCCGGCCAAAGGCAGCAGGAGAAGCATCAGCGGAAGCCACTTTTGACGGGGAACTTTGGGCTTGTTGTGGGGAAGTTGGCGGGCATCCTGAATGGTTCGGCCGGCCAAGGCGCTTTGGCGGATCTTTTCCTCCAGCTGCGCCAGATCCTGCTTGGCCTGCTCCTGCAGTTCACGGGCCTGATGCGTCTGCTGAGAAAGGGTTACTGTGTGCCGAATGGCGGCAGAAAGTCGTTGAGTAGTATCCCTGTCGGGAATTTGCTGTGTATCCAATTGCAACTGCAGTTTTTGTACCGTGGCCTGCAGAGCATTTTTTTGTTCGGTCAAGTTCTGCAGGGCTTGCTGCTTTTGAAACAGCTCCCAACGATCGGCCTCTGCCAACTGCTGCTGCAGAAGGGTTTGGCGGGCAGAGAGCAGACGGTCCTCTTCCTGCAGACGGTCCAGCTGCAATTGCAGCTGCTTCAGTTGGTCCAGCCGCTCCCGGAGGTGCTCCAAATCCCGCTCCAGGTTGGGGATCAAGCCGGTGCGATTATGTTTGCGGCGATTCAATTGCTTTTTTAGTCGCTCGTAGGATTCGCTGAAAGAGGTATCTTCATCTCCGGTGGTGATCAGAGCGGCAATGCGTCGCTCCAATTCGCCGTTTTGATCCACCGGCAATCCACTTTGGCTGATAAAAGCGCTGCGCTCGAAAACTTCTCTGGGGATACCCAGCAGCTGCTGGCCCAGTTCCGGACCGGTAATACCGGGAACTGGGGTAGTAGTGCCGGAATAAGTGCAGGAAAAACTGCCCATAGGGGAGTTGGCTCTCTGCGTCTGGCGGATCACGGTGTAGGCGCCGTCTGCGGTGAGGATTTCCATGCGGCCCTGCATAGGTGCTCCGGACCAAGGGGCATAACGGTGCTTGTCCGCCAGGGGACTGCGATCCCGGGTGGGAAGCCCATAGAGCATATTGCGCAGGAAGGCGCTCCAGGTGGACTTGCCGGATTCGTTGGGGGCATAGATCAGATTGAGACCCGGATACAGAGAAAGCTCTGCCTGCTGCAGCTTGCCAAAGGTGGCATGAAGTGAACGAATCTGCAAAAAAGCACCTCCTTATTACATATGAGTTGGATAGCGTTATTGTAGCACATAGAAAGGAAAATGTCATCGCTCGCCGAGTAGAAAATATTTTGAAAAAATTGCAAAAAGCACTTGACATGAAGAGGTGACTTTGGTATCCTATCAAAGCTGTTTTGCAGCGGATGCATAGGGTCCGGCGAAAAAAACCGAAAAATGCGAAAAGTTTTTTCGAAAAAACCGAAAAAGATTCTTGACAGATGATGCTGTGCGCAGTATAATAAACCTGTTCCGCGTTGCGGGGCGTGTACCTTGTAAATTAAACAATGAACGAAACGAAAAGCACCAGACGGAGCGCATCGAAAGATGTGCGACGAAGCTTGCGCGAATACCGGGTTAAGTCAATTACCGGGAAAGCGTAAGGATAAAAAGTTTTTGAAGCTATGACAAATAGCTCGATGAGATGATTTAAGCGGCGAAAGCCGTTTGGATACCATTTTATTGAGAGTTTGATCCTGGCTCAGGACGAACGCTGGCGGCGTGCTTAACACATGCAAGTCGAACGAGAATCTACGGAATGCGATTTCGGTCAAGTGAAGTAGAGGACAGTGGCGGACGGGTGAGTAACGCGTGAGGAACCTGCCTTTCAGAGGGGGACAACAGTTGGAAACGACTGCTAATACCGCATAACGCGTAGAGGTCGCATGGCCTTTACGCCAAAGATTTA
>SVLV01000051.1 GCA_015067765.1 Oscillospiraceae bacterium
CCATTTTCTGGTGGTGCCCAAGGCCCATATCCAGTCCGTTTCTGCGGTGACAGAAGAGAACGCGCCTGTTGTCGGCCATATCTTTGCTGTTATCGCGAAGCTGGCGGAGGAGCTAGGCTTTGCCGGCCCCGGCTACCGTGTGGTCAGCAATATCGGCGAAGCCGGTCAGCAGACCGTTCCCCATCTGCACTTCCACGTGCTGGCAGGACGGGATATGACCTGGCCTCCGGGCTAATCGTCTATCCGAGCACGGTTTCCTCGGAGCATAGCTCCTGCGGCTTACGCTGCAAGTGTGCCACCGGCACATTTGCTTAACGCTGCAGTGACCTGGCCTCCGGGCTGATGCGGAGCCATTTCCAAAATATGCAAAAATGCAGCGCGGCAGCCGCCGCACTGCATTTTTTGTCAAAAACTATCCCCCACCCCGGCTTGTGCAAGGGAGGGGGATACGCTATAATACACAGGAAAGCTGCCCCGGCTGGCTGGCACCAAACCGGGGCAATGCCGACCCCTATCGCAACAATAAAGGCGGACATTGACATTATATACTGTCCTGCCGAAAAAGGAAAGGAATTTTTTCTATGAAGTCAAAAAAGATTACATCACTGCTGTTAGCAGCGGGGATGGTATTGGGGATGCTGACCGGCTGCGGCGCAGGCGGTAGCAAGAATGCTGCCGATACGCAGCACAGCGCCGATGAGATGATCGTCGCTATCTCCACGGAGCCCACCACGCTGGATCCCTGCCAGGGCTGGGGCCACGGCAGTATGCCGCTGGTACAGAGCACTCTGGTGAAGTACGGATATGATATGAGCTTTGTCAATGATCTGGCCACCGAGTACAGTCTGGATGAAAGGGGTTTGGTCTGGACTTTCAAACTCCGTGATGATGCGAAATTTACCGACGGTGAGGCGGTGACCGCCTCTGACGTAGTCTTTACCTTTGAGACCGCCAAGGCTGCCCAGGCTTCCGTGGACCTGACTTTTATGGAGCGGGTTGAAGCGCCTGATGATACCACGGTGATCTTCACCCTTTCTAAGCCCACCTCCGTGTTCCTCAACACGGTTGCTTCTGTGGGCATTGTACCCGAACATGCCTATGGCGAGGATTATGGGACCAACCCCGTGGGTTCCGGCCCCTTCAAATTCGTCCAGTGGAATCCTCAGGAGCAGCTGATTCTAGTGGCCAATGAGGACTATTACGGCGAAGTGCCCGCGATGAAGAAGGTGACCATCGTCTTCATGGATGAGGATGCCGCCTTTGCCGCTGTGAAAGCCGGACAGGTGGATGTGGCGCAGACGGCTGCAACGCTGGCGACAACAGAGATCGATGGTTATGATGTAAAAGTGGTCACATCCGTGGATAACCGCGGTTTCACCCTGCCGGTGCTGCCGGATGAGGGGAAGGTCACAGAGAGCGGCTATCCCATCGGCAACGATGTGACCAGCCACATTGAGATCCGACAGGCCATCGCCTATGCCATCGACCGTGAGCTGGTGGCGGATGTGGCCCTCAACGGCTTTGCCACACCCTGCTATTCTGAAAACGACGGCATGCCCTGGAACAATCCGGAGGTCGCTATTGAGACCGATGTGGACTACGCCAAAAAGCTCCTCGCTGACGGCGGCTGGGCCGATAGCGACGGTGACGGCATCGTGGAGAAGGACGGCGTGAAGGCTGCCTTTACCGTTCTCTATCCCAGCGGCGACAGTGTCCGGCAGGCAGTGGCCATGGCGGCTGCCGAGCAGGTGAAGGAGATCGGCATCAGCATCACCGTGGAAGGTACCAGCTGGGATGATCTGGCGAAGCGTATGTTTTCCAACGCGGTGATGATGGGCTGGGGCGCTGCCAACCCCTATGAGAGCTACTGCCTCTATTACAGCAGCGGCGCTTTGAAGGATGACTTCTATAACCCTGAGGGGTATATGCGTGATGTAACCGATGGTTATCTCGCCGCTGCTATGGAGGCACTGACGGTGGAGGAGGCCTATGAAAACTGGCGGCTGGCCCAGTGGGATGGCACTACCGGTACCGCTATGAAGGGCGAGTGTCCCTGGGTCTGGATCGTCAACATCGACCATCTCTACTATGTCCGGGAGGGGTTGGATATTGGTGCCCAGCAACTCCACCCTCATGGTGCCTCCATCCCACTTCTGCAGAATCTGCAGGACTGGGAATGGATGTCCTAAGGGCGTCATTTTATGCAGAATATTCCGGCATACCGCGTCAGGAAAGACGCGGTATGCTCTGTTTCACGAAAGGAGATACGCCATGCAAGGTGCCGGTAAACGGCTGTGCCGTATCTTTTTGACCAACGGAGTGAAGATCATCACGCTGCTTCTGGCAGTCAGTATCATCTCCTTTGTACTGGTCAGCAACTCGCCGGTGGATCCGGTGCAGCAGTATATCATGGGGATCGGTCCGGTGTCCGATGAGCAGCGTGCCGAGATTGAGGCCTACTGGGGTGTCAATGAGGAACCTGTGGAGCGGTATATGAGTTGGCTGTCCGCACTGCTCCACGGCGACTTCGGTACATCCCTGCTGTATCGTCGCCCGGTGCTCGATATTATCCGGGAGCGATTTGTCAACTCTCTGGCGCTGATGTTCTGCGCTTGGACCTTTTCCGGGGTGATCGGCTTCGGTTTGGGCTGTGTGATGGGGATGTATAAGGATAAGCTGCCAGATCAGATCATCAAAAAGATTTGCTATATCCTCAGCAGTGTACCCACCTTCTGGCTGGGGCTGATTTTCCTTCTGGTATTTGCGGTGTGGCTGGGATGGTTTCCCGTTGGCTTTTCCACGCCCATCGGAATGCTGGACAGTGAAGTGACAATTTGGCAGCGGCTGCACCACCTGTTTCTGCCCGCTTTTACGCTGAGTTTGATGTCCTTCGCCAATATCGCCCTCCACACCCGGCAGAAGCTGGTGGATGTGATGGAGAGTGAGTACGTCCTCTTTGCTCGGGCGAGAGGAGAGGGGAAGTGGACCATATTGCGCCGCCACGGCCTGCGCAATATCCTGCTGCCTGCCCTGACGCTGCAGTTTGCCTCCTTTGCGGAGCTGTTTGGTGGTTCGGTGCTGGCGGAGAACGTGTTCTCTTACCCGGGTTTAGGTTCTGCCGTCAGTGCGGCGGGACTCAACTCCGATGTGCCGCTGCTGTTGGGCGTGACTCTTTTTTCTGCCCTCTTTGTCTGCGTGGGCAATATGATCGCAAACCTCCTCTACGGCGTGGTGGATCCACAGATTCGGGAGGTGGAGCAATGAGAAAGCTCAATCGCAGAATGCAGGTGATTTTGTATACCTTCCTGATCGGTGTGGTTGTGATCGGTGCCTATGTCGCCGGGATTCTGATTCCCGAGGAGTCGGTTGCCTCCAGCTTCATGGATGCCAAGCAGCCGCCCTCTCTGACACACCTTTTCGGTACGGACGCGCTGGGCCGTGATCTGCTGCTGCGGACGCTGAAGGGCCTGTCTGTCAGCATGACGGTGGGCATGGTGGCTTCTCTGATCAGCGCTGTAGTGGCGGTGTTTGTGGGGATCGCCGCCGCAACCGGCTCGAAACTGGTGGACAGCGCCATCAACTGGGTCATCGACCTGGTGATGGGTGTTCCACACACGGTGTTGGTGATTTTGATTTCCTTTGCCATGGGACGTGGATTAAAGGGCCTTCTGATCGGAATTGCCGCCACCCACTGGTGTAGTCTGGCCCGACTGATCCGCGGCGAGGTGCTGCAGCTTCGTTCCCAGCAGTATGTGGCGGTCAGCCGCAAGCTGGGCAAGTCCAGCGGCTGGATTCTGACCCACCACCTGCTGCCCCATCTGGTGCCCCAGTTCTTTGTGGGACTGATCCTCATGTTCCCCCATGCCATTTTGCATGAGGCATCTGTATCCTTCCTGGGCTACGGCCTGCCGCCGGAGCAGCCTGCTATCGGCATTATTTTGTCTGAGAGCATGAAGTATATTTCCGCCGGTATGTGGTGGCCCGCGGTGTTTCCGGGTGCGGTACTGGTGGCTATCGTGCTGCTAGTGGATAA
>SVLV01000019.1 GCA_015067765.1 Oscillospiraceae bacterium
GGACAGGGTTCCCACCACCCGCTCATCCGCATCCAGCACAGGATAGCAGCGGTAGCGGCTCTTGAGCACTTCCTCCCGCACATCGTCAATGTAGTCATCCAGATGGAAGCACACCATCTCCCCCTGATAGCAGGGGCGGGAGACAGGTGTGGCCTGATATACCAGCCGCACCACCCGGCTTGCATCAAAGGGGGTGGTAATGATGCAGGTGGGGCCGGTATAATTGACCAGATTCTGATCTACTTCCGTCTGGCACAGGATCAGGCAGCTGACCTCAGCATCCAGCGCCCGCTGAATCACATCCGGCTGGTCACCGCACAGAACAATGCTGTCCGAATCGATCCGCTGCAGGCCACTGTGGCTCTGCGGCAGGGCCACCATCACATTGCCGGACACGGTATTGGGCATATCTCCACCGTCATTGACCACACGGCCTTCCAGCACGCTCAGCAGGTTAAACAGCGGCAGCTGCTCCACCAATGGCTCGCTGATGGTCATCATGCTATAGGTGGCAATATCACCGGCGGACAGGATGCCATACAGGGTGCCGTCCTCCCGGGTCACGGGAATGGCGGAAAAGCCCTGATCCCGCATGATATGCCACGCGCGGTCCATGGTAACGGTTGCATTCAGTGCCGGCGGCGTGTCAATATCCAGGTCACACACCTGTGTGCGCATATTGTGGATCTGCTCCGGGGGCTCCATGCCAAAACGGTCCAGCACCCGCTGGGTCTCATCACTGATATGGCCAAGATGGGCCGCCACATAGTCGCGGTCACCCAACGCGTTGCGCAGCGCCGCATAGGACATCGCTGCTACGATCGAATCTGTATCGGGATTGCGATGGCCGGTTACATAGATCTTATTCATGGCGTCTCTCCTTTTCTGAACTGTCTTTATTATAAATCAGCCACATCTGCAGGTCAATCTGTTTTCCGATTTTAGAGAGCCGCCCTCTCACCTGTGCCGAAATAGGGCTGGCAAACCCGGCAATTATATGATATACTATTTTCATCGTTAAAAGCAAAGGCTTCTCTCGTGAGGGGCGATCCGCTTGAGGACATCCTTCTTCCCCCAAATATTGAGGATGCACAGGTCACTTTCCCTTTTATGTGGATGCTATGCCGCAAATCCACATAAAAGATTCCCGTATACTTTTCGTGCCGGAAAAGCGGATTGCCGATATACTTTGCAGAAAATACTTTGACAGGAGGTCTCTATGGATCAATTCGGTACTCTCTTTTTTAATGCGATTCTGACACTCTTTGCCCTATTTGCCGCCGCCCCCATCGTACTTAACACAGTCGCTACTTTCGGCGTTCAAAAACGATTCGCCCAAGCAATGATTGAGGAGGGGATCATCAGCAAGGAGGATGTTCAGCGCATTCAGCCTAAAAAGCAGCTGGCTGGTGTGATCATCTCCCTCCTTGTGGTTGGCGCACTCCTGTTTGTTTCCTGGCGATCTGCACCCTTCGGATTGATTTGTTTTGCTGTCGGCTTTGTGTTGGGTCTGCTGAAATTCATGAAAGTCACACAGTTCAATTCTCTGACGGTTCAACAGTTCCAGCGCACATATCAGGATTGCTATGATGAGAAAAAGCTGCGGCGCTATGTAGAAAAGATCTTCTAAAAATAAGCAAAAAAAGAAAGCCCTTGCGGGCTTTCTTTTTTTGCTTGTTTACTTGGATGCTGCGATCTCTGCGATCTTGGCTGCCTCCTTCTTGGCAACGACGCTCTTGATCACCAGCAGAGTGCCGATCATCAGTGCAACAGCGATCACCAGGCAGATCACCACATTCTGGATGAAACCAGCGATCAGGAAGGAAACGAAGGACACGACAGCCACAGTAGCGGCGTAGGGCAGCTGGGTGAACACATGGTTCAGGTGGAAGCAGTGTGCACCGGCAGAAGCCATGATGGTGGTATCGGAGATGGGGGAGCAGTGGTCGCCAGCCACACCACCGGCGCAGGCAGCAGCCAGACCGATAACCAGCAGTTCCCACTGGGTGTTCCAATCAAACACGGAGCATACAATGGGGATCATAATGCCCATGGTACCCCAAGAGGTACCGGTGGAGAAGCCGATGAATGCACCAATGATGAAGATCACTGCGGGCAGGATGTTCATCAGGGCACCAGCACCGCCCATGGCAACGGTGACAAAGTCAGCGGAGTACAGGCCATAACGGGTCAGGCTGCACAGGGTCCAGGCCAGGCAGAGGATCAGCACGGGGGCGATCATCTGGATAAAGCCCTGAGGAATGGACTCCATGGACTTCTCGAAGGAGATCAGGCCACGCAGCCAGAACCACACGAAGGTAAACAGCAGAGCGATCATGGAACCGATGCACAGGCCGGCGCCAGCGGAGCAATCAGCAAAAGCATCCACGAAGGACGCGCCATCGAAGAATCCACCGGTATAGATCAGGCCAACGATGCAGGAGACAATCAGAACCGCGACGGGAACGATCAGGTCCAGCACGGAGGACTTGGTGACACCTTCCTCATATTCGTCGTCACCGGCGAAGGGACGCTCGGGGGTGGTGAACAGGTCACCCTTGACCTGAGCATTGTACTCATGGGTCAGCATGGGACCGAAGTCAATGTTCAGAACGGAGATGACAATGATCATCACCAGCGTCAGCAGGCAGTAATAGTTGTAGGGGATCTGGTTGATAAACAGCTCAATGCCGCTGCGGCCCGTCACATCAGAGAAGTTCTCGGGCACATAGGAAGCGACGGCAGCTGCCCAGGAGGACACGGGAGCGATCATGCAGATGGGTGCGGCGGTGGCGTCGATGATGTAAGCCAGCTTGGCGCGGGAGATCTTGTGGGCCTCGGTGACGGGACGCATCACAGCGCCGACAGTCAGGCAGTTAAAGTAGTCATCCACGAAGATCAGGACGCCCAGCAGCATGGTCAGCAGCTGTGCACCGCAGCGGGACTTCACAGACTTCTTTGCCCAGCGACCAAACGCAGCGGAGCCGCCGCCCTTGTTCATCAGGTCCACCATAATGCCCAGAATAACCAGGAACAGAACGATAGAGAAATCGGAAGATGCCACGATACCCAGATCGCCGCTCATCAGCTCAACGATGGTGTTCCAGGGATTGAACTGGGTGTACAGCAGGGCACCCACCAGACAGCCGATGAACAGAGAGGAATAAACCTCCTTGCTGATCAGAGCCAGTGCGATGGCTACAACGGGGGGCAGCAGAGACCAAACGGTACCTGCGAAGGGAGTTGCTGCATCCTCGACCAGAATGGGAGCACCCTTATAGGCGAAGCCCAAGACGACCAGCAGGACGACAACAACCGCGCACGCTACCAAATACGCGATTTTTGTACTCTTCTTTTCCATAAAAATAACCTCCTTCACCAAAATAATTTTGGGTGGTTTTATTTTACCTTTTCCCACTCCCGATTGTCAATTAGTCCACCATTTTCCTCCTTTTTGAATAAATTATGAACATGCCGCTTGTAATATTCTCCAAATTTTCACACAAATTTCAATAACTTTTTATCATTCCCCGCGATTTTCACTAATTTTGCCCAAATATTTTGGTCGTTTCGCACAACGATCGTGCAAAATAATTCTTTTCAGGAAACCTGTCCACACAAGAAAAACAGGGGCGGACGCTCTGTCCACCCCTGTTTTTTTGTTTTTAACATGCTCTTAACCCCATAAAAGGGCTCAATTCTCCTCATCCTCGCGCATCCGGTAGCCCACACCGACCTCCGTGAAAATATACTGGGGATGCCCCGGAGTAGGCTCGATTTTGCGGCGGATATTGGCCATATTCACCCGCAGGATCTGGTTGTCATTTTTGGCCTTGGGGCCCCACAGTTCCCGGATAATAAAGTCATAGGTCAGCACCTTGCCGGCATATTTACCCAGCAGCGCCACGATTTTATACTCGTTCACCGTTAGCTTGGTATTTTCGCCGTGCATCAACACTTGATGTTTATCGTAGTCAATAGTCAGGTCTCCTACGGTAAACTTCCCGCTCTGCGCGATCTGGCTGTTCCCCAGAGTCGTACGGGTATGCCGCAGGGCCGTGCGGATGCGGGCCAGCAGCTCCGAACTGCCGAAAGGCTTGGTGATATAGTCGTCCGCACCGCTGTCCAGTGCCTCCACCTTTTCCCGCTCATGGCTGCGGGCAGAGACGATCACCACCGGCAGACTGGACCACTGGCGGATGGACTTGAGCACCTCCATGCCATCTTTGTCCGGCAGACCAAGATCCAAAAGAACCAGGTCAGGGCAATGGGAGGTGACCATGGTGATGGCCTCTTCTCCACTGCGGGCCACCAAACTGTCATAGCCGGCAGAGGACAGGATTGCGGAAATAGAGCCGCTGATGCTCTGTTCGTCCTCCACCACAAGGATCTTATCACGAATTTTCATTGCTTTCCTCCTCCATTGGCAGCCATACAGAGAATTTCGCGCCGCCTTCCTTTCTGTTCTCTGCCTGTATTTTTCCATTATGGGCCGTTACGATCGTTTGACAGGTGGACAATCCGATTCCCATATTGCGCTTTCCGTCCCCCTGCTCCGTGCGATAGGTCTGACTCTCAAAAAGATTTTCCAGCTGGGGCTTGGGGATTCCTGCTCCGTCATCTCTTACGGTCAGGCATGCCATATCGCCGTCTTGTTCCAGTGTAATCAGAATCTTCTCCGTAGTTTTCCCGTGGTTGGCCGCATTCTCCAGCAAATTGGTCAGCACCTGCTCGATAAGCACCGGATCCATTGGAACCATAAGCAATTCATCCGGCAGGGTAACCTCCACAGGCAGATGTGGGTGCCGACGGCCGAACTTCATCACCGCACTCTCTATCACTTCTTCCAACGGCTCCTGTGTTTTGGTCAGCCTCGTATTTTCTGCACCCAATCTCGTGATGGACAACATATTCTCCACCATATGGATCAGCCACTGGGCATCCTCTCCCGTGTGCTGCAGCAATTCCCTGCGCTGCTCACGGCTTAGGGTCTCTTCCTGCTCCAGAAGCACCTCTGTCGCCCCTACGATACCGGTCAGCGGTGTGCGGATATCATGGGACACCGCCCGCAGAAGATTGGCATAGGCACGTTCCTTCTCTGCGTCCCGTCGCACCGCATCCATCCGCTTGGCACGGCTGGTAATCAGGCTGGTCAGCACGGAAATGGTCATGGTCACCAAAAAGGTCAGCGGAAAACCAGCGAGCGTAAAGCTGACCGCCCAATAGGGGGCCGTGAAGATAAAATCCACGCTCATCACGGCCAGCACCGCAAAGATGACGCCCAGCAGAAAACCTTCGGTGAGAAATGCGGTCAGGAACACATCCAGCAGAAAAATCATCGCCACATAGCTGTCATTGTTGTGGATATCCCACCGACGCAGCAGCAGGCAGATGGCCACTGATGCCAAATACAAACTGCATGCTACCAGAATATCCTTGGGAGCGCAGGTCATCATATCCCGGGTAAGACGGATCTTCTTCAGCTGTCTCAGTGACTTGTTTGCGGAGTTTCCCTTCATGCTTTTCTCCTCCCTTATCTTAATTTTTAATTATACCACACCATGTTGCTAAGTAACTGTTAAGGTCTGCTTTTGATATTCCTTCCAAAAAACAAAAAACCCACGCCTCTGGCGTGGTTTCCAATGGGATGCTTAGCGCTCCGAGGGTTGCCACTGGCAATCCGCAAAGATCATATCATCCAGATCCATCATGTACTTTTCCAACATTTGGCGTATCATCCTCCTTTTCCTCTTGATTTCGTTCTTATCATAACAGCATCTCTGCCAAAAAACAAGTGGTTGTTTTGACGTTTTTCACAAAAGCTGACGGCCATATTTTGCCACCCTGCACAAGTATTGCTTGCCTTTTCCTGGTGTATTCTTTATAATAATGTATTGTTAAAGGGAGCGAGGTGACATTTCTCATGCTGCAATGGATGCGAAAACATGTGCTGTGGCGAATCACCGCTCTGCTTCTCCTTCTTCTGCTGTTGGGTTATTTAACCAGTCTTCCCCTGTCGGTGGAGCATGCCACCTTCTCCTCTCCCCGACTTCCGGAGGGTTGGTCCGGTGGTCGGATCGCCCTGTTAACCGACCTGCACGGCCGTCAATTCGGTGAAAACAACCGGCAGCTGGCAGAGGCCCTCCGGCAGGCTGCGCCGGATCTGATCGCCATCGGCGGTGATCTAACGGACGATTCTCATTCTCCGGAGTTGGTTGCTCCGCTGCTGGAGCAACTGGTGCAGATCGCCCCCACCTACTATGTATCCGGTAACCACGAGTGGGCCGCCGGCCACATGCCCGCTCTGCGGCAGCTCTTTGAACGACTGGGCATCCACGACCTGGGCAATCGGTTTGCCCTGTTGGAGCGCGGGGGTGACTCCATCGTTTTGACAGGCGTTGAGGACCCGAACGGCTATGCCGATCAGAAGTCCCCTGCGGAGGTGGCCGCTGATCTGTATGCCCAGCAGGGCGATCCCTTTTGGATCCTGCTGGCCCACCGCAACAACCAATACGATACCTACGGCACATTGGGTGCTGATCTGATTCTGACCGGCCACGCCCATGGCGGGCTAATCCGCCTGCCCTTCACCGACGGCCTCATCGGTACGGGCGGTGAATTCTTCCCTCGCTGGACGGACGGTTTCTATTCTGACTATCCCTCCCCCATGTTTGTCTCCCGCGGTTTGGGGAACTCTGTCCCCATCCCGCGTCTGTTCAATCCCCCACAGTTGGCCATTCTTACACTGCAGCGCACTGAGGAATCCTGATATGAGAGAGTTTCACGCAGGACAATTTGATATTGCAGTCATCGGTGCCGGTCATGCCGGCATTGAGGCGGCATTGGCTGCCGCTCGGATGGGCCTGGAGACGGTGATTTTTACCATCAATCTGGACGCCGTGGGCAATATGCCCTGCAACCCCGCCATCGGCGGCACCGGTAAGGGCCATCTGGTCCGGGAGCTGGATGCTCTGGGCGGCGAAATGGCAAAGGCCGCAGACCGGGCCTGTATCCAGTACCGGATGCTCAACCGCGGCAAGGGGCCTGCCGTCCATTCTCTGCGGGCGCAGGCAGACCGCCGGGCCTATCAGCAGGTGATGAAACAGACATTGGAACTGCAGGAGCATCTGACTCTGCGGCAGGCCGAGGTGGTGGAGGTGCGGGCGGAAAGCGGTCGGGTCACCCATGTGGTCCTGCGGACCGGGGCGGTTTTCTCGGTAAGGGCTGTGATTCTCTGTACCGGTACCTATCTCAACGGCCGCACCATCGTGGGAGAGTGCATAGAGGACTCCGGGCCTGACGGCATGCACGCCGCCGGTCCCCTCACAGATTCCTTGCTGCAGCTGGGTCTTTCTCTGCGGCGCTTTAAAACCGGCACACCGCCCCGGGTCAACCGTCGCTCGGTGGATTTCTCCCAAATGGAGCTGCAGCCCGGTGATGCCGACCCCCTGCCCTTCAGTTTCACCACAGAGCAGGTGCCCGAAAACCGGGCCGTCTGCTGGCTTACCTATACCACTCCCCGCACCCATCAGATCATTCTGGATAATCTGGATCGCAGCCCCATCTACTCCGGTGTCATTGAGGGTGTGGGGCCGCGGTACTGCCCCTCTATCGAAACCAAGATTGTCCGTTTCCCTGACAAACAGCGACATCAGCTGTTTATTGAGCCCATGGGGCTGGACACGGAAGAGATGTATATTCAGGGTCTGTCCTCCTCTCTGCCGGAGGAGGTGCAGCTGGAGATGATGCACTCCATCCCCGGCCTGGAGCAGGCTGAGATGATGCGTCCCGCCTATGCCATTGAATACGACTGTGTGGATCCTCTGACCCTACACCCTACTCTGGAGAGCAAGCAGATCGCCGGTCTCTACGGCGCAGGACAGTTTAACGGCTCCTCCGGCTATGAGGAGGCTGCCGTACAGGGCTTTGTGGCCGGTGTCAATGCTGCCCTCGCCCTGACCGGCAGAGAGCCGCTGATCCTCAAGCGCAGTGAAAGCTATATCGGCACTTTGATCGACGATCTGGTAACCAAAGGCACCGAGGAGCCCTACCGCATCATGACCAGCCGCTCGGAATACCGGCTGCTGCTGCGGCAGGACAATGCCGATCAGCGTCTTTGTCACATCGGTCACCAAATCGGATTGATCTCCGATGCACGCATGGCACAGGTGACCGCCAAGTACGAGGCCGTTGCCCGGGAGATCCGTCGTCTGGAGCACACCGGCGTAGCCGGCAGCCCGCAGCTGAACGCCCTGCTGGAGCGCAAGGGGACCGCTCCCATCAAGTCCGGCGGGCGGCTGATCGATCTGCTGCGCCGTCCTCAGCTGACCTATGCGGATCTGCGCCCCTTCGACCCCGGCGCACCGGAGCTGGATCCCGCCGTACAGGAGCAGGTGGAGATCTCTGTCAAATATGAGGGTTACATCCGCCGCCAGATGGCACAGGTGGAGGAGTTCGAGAAGTTGGAGAAGCATACAATTCCGGAGGATCTGGACTTCTCTGGGATTCAGGGGCTTCGTCTGGAGGCCCGGGAAAAGCTGGATGCCATCCGTCCCCGCAATCTGGGTCAGGCCAGCCGCATTTCCGGTGTTTCTCCGGCAGATATTGCCGCCCTGATGATCTGGCTTTCCCGTTGACGGGATTTCCCGCCAACATATATCATTATTTCTTTACAAAAGGAGTGAGTTGCTTGGGCAAACTGAGATTTCTTCTGGCTCTATGGATGGCCAAGCTTTCCATCCCGGCACTGAAAATCACCCGCCACAACGGCACCGACTTCCCCGGCTCGCTGGCCCTGAAGCTGTGCCCGGATTTCCTGCGCTATGTGGGAAAACCGGAGACCATCGTGGCCATCACCGGCACCAACGGCAAGACCACTGTCAGCAATATGCTTTCCGGCATTCTGGAGCGGGATGGTCATAAGGTCATCACCAATCGCAGCGGCTCCAACATTATTTCCGGTGTTGCCACCGCTCTGCTGCGGGGCTGCAATCTGCTGGGCAAGGTCACTCGCTATGACATTGCCATTCTGGAGGTGGATGAGCGCTCCTCCCTGCGGATCTATCCCCATGTGCAGCCGGACTATCTGGCTGTCACCAACATCTGCCGGGATTCCACCATGCGCCATGCCCATCCGGACTTTATTGCTGGGATCATCTCCCGCGCCGTCCCGACGAAAACGCAGCTGATCCTCAATGCCGATGATCTCATCTCCGACACCATCGCCCCCACCAATCCCCGGGTCTACTTCGGCATCGACCGGATGGACGGGGATGTGACGGAGTGCGTGAATCTGCTCAACGACCGGAAAATCTGCCCGGTCTGCCACAGCAAGCTGACCTACACCTACCGCCGGTATCACCACATCGGCCATGCCGTCTGTCCCAGCTGCGGCTTCCACTCCCCCGAGGCCCAGTATCTGGCCCGGCAGGTGGATGTGGCGCAGGGCACCATGCTGCTGCAGGAGGGAGAGCAGCAGTTCTCCTATCCGCTGATCAATGACAGCATCTTCAATATTTATAATATGGTGACGGTGATTGCCGTACTGCGGCAGCTGGGTTATTCTCAGGAGCAGGTGCAGCACTTCATGGCGCAGACCTCCATCCCCTCCAGCCGACACAACGAGCACAAGATCGGCCAGTTCTCCGTGATCACCCAGATGTCCAAGGGTCTGAATGCTTTCGCCACCTCCCGGGCTTTCGACTATATTGCCGGCCGGCCCGGGAAGAAGGAGATCTTCCTGATGATCAACGATCAGGCCTGCGAGAGGCGCTGGTCGGAAAACATCTGCTGGCTGTATGACACCGATTTTGAGTTCCTCAACCGGGACGACATCGTGCAGATCGTCTGCACCGGCAAGCGCGGCCTGGACTATAAGCTGCGCATGTTGCTGGCCGGGATCCCCGAAGACCGGATCCACTACGAGGAGGACAATCTAAAGGCGCTGGAACTGCTGCAGTTCCGGCCCGGCGACGACATTTATCTGCTCCACGATGTGGAGGAGGATCACACCCAGCGGATCTTTGACCGGCTGGCACAACTGGCCGCAGAGCACAGCAGCGAGGAGGTGCAGGCATGAAAGTAGAAGTTCTGTTTCCCGAGGTCTGCAGCCTCTACGGCGAACTGGGCAACATCCGCTATCTCCAGCAATCCTGCCCGGAGCTGGAGGTAATCGAGACAGACATCAAATCCCGTCCCGCCTTTTTGGACCAGGATGTGGCTTTGGTCTATATGGGGTCTGCCACCGAGGAGGGGCTGGCACTGGCTGCCGAGGCCCTGAGACCCTACCGGGCAGAACTGGAGTCTGCCATCGAGGCCGGCCAGAGGTTTTTGGTCACCGGCAACGCACTGGATATTTTCGGCCGCTCCGTTACCGGAGATGATGGGTTCTCTCTGGAAGGACTGGGGCTGTTTGACATGGAGGTTCGCTATCAGATGCTCAAGCGGACCAGCAGCTTCTTCCTGGGCTCCTTTGAGGGGATGGATATTGTGGGCTTTAAGAGCCTGTTCGGCTATTGCTATGAGGCCGGGCTGGAGGAACCCTTCCTCCGCTGCATCCGAGGAGAAGGCCGGGAACCCGGTGCCCCTGTGGAGGGCTTCTGCCGGAAGAATTTTATGGCCACTCATCTGATCGGCCCCCTTCTGGTGCTCAACCCCTCCTTCACCCGCTATCTGCTGCAGCAGATGGGCGCGGAAAACATCCGGCTGGCTTTTGAGGAGGAGGCAATGGTCGCCTATGAGAAACGCTTGGCGGAGTTCCGGGATGAACGCATCAACTTCCATTTTTAATGTAAATACCGCCGGTTACCCGGCGGTATTTCTTTTTTGCTCTCGCAAAAGCCACAAAAAAGCGGGAAATTTTTCTGTTTTTTATACAGTTGAAAAGCTGAGGGCGGCATGATACTCTTTTGAACAAGAGGGATTTTCCGATTATTTCCAATCCTCTTGGTCCTTTGACCGATCTTTGAAAAACGGAGGTTCTTATGAAAGTTTGTGACACTGTGAAGTCCATTGCCATTCTGGGCGCAGGCAATGCCGGCATTTCCTCTGCGGCTGACATGAAGGCCCGTGGCTACGAGGTGCGCCTGTATGAACTGCCTGAGTATGAAGTCACGCTGGATCGTCTGCGTGCCGCCGGTAAAATTACGCTGACCCGTCCCGGCAAGGATCCCGTGGAGGTTGTGCCCGATCTGTATACCACCGATATTAAGGCCGCCGTGGAAGGTGCCGATGTGATCATGTTCACCATCAACACGCTGCTGACGGAGCGGTTCTCTGAGCTGCTGGCCCCCGTGGTCACCGAGAATCAGGTCCTGTTCTTCAACGGCGCCGCCGAGATGGCCCCTGTCCGTTTCGCCAACAAGGCCAAGGAACTGGGCATCGAGAAGGACTTCAATCTCTGCGAGACCTCTACCCTCACCTACGGCTGCCGCGCCAACGCCGCCGAGGGCAGCGCCTACATCGGCCTGGATGTGCGTCGTGTCTGCTTCTCTGCTTATCCCGCCTCCAAGACCGATGAGCTGTATCGGGTCTGCAGTCAGCTGTATCCCTATCTGTTCCCCGGCAAGAACATCTTCCACACCTTCCTGGAAAACATGAACGCCGAGGTCCATCCCGGTCCTGTGGTGCTCAATGCCGGCCGCGTGGAATCCATGGGCGACACCTTCAATCTGTATGAGCACGGCATGACCCCCAGTGTCATCCGCGTGGTGCTGGGCGTAGAGAAGGAGCGCCGCGCGCTGGGCGAGGCGCTGGATATCCCGCTGATCGACGGCATGGATATGCGCCACGCCGAGGGGTATGTGGATGAGAGCATCACTGACCTGCACTATGCCTTCACCACTGAGCCCACCTACATGATGGCCAAGGGTCCCTCCACTCTGCAGGCCCGTTACCTGACGGAGGATGCCCCCATGGCTCTGGCTCTGTATACCTCTCTGGGTCATGCCATCGGTGTGGACATCAGCGTCTGCGAGTCTATTCTGACTCTGGCCGGCTGTCTGATGGACAGCGACTACAAGAACGAGGGTCTGACGCTGGAGCGTCTGGGCTGGGGCGGTCTCAACCGCGATCAGCTGCTGGAAGTCGTCAGCTAAGCTCTTCTCATTCAAAAAACAAGCCCCTGAGGGAATTCCCTCAGGGGCTTGTTTTATTGCGTTGATTTGCTGACCGCAGCGGACAACTTACTTGTTGTACATCTCCACCAGCTTCAGCAGGTGCTCATAACGCTCCTTGGCCTCAGCCTCGTTGCGCTCGAACAGGTCACCTGCGCGATCGGGGAACTCGCGGGTCAGACGGCTGTAACGTGCCTCGTTCATCAGGAACTCCTGATAGCCGCCAGCGGGAGCCTTGGAGTCCAGAGTGAACTTCTGCTCAGCAGCGGGATTGAAGCGGAACAGGTTCCAGTAGCCGCACTCGACAGCCTTCTTCATCTCCTTCTGGCAATTCATCATGCCGCCCTTGATGGAGTGCATCTCGCAGGGAGCATAACCGATGATCAGGGAAGGACCGTCATAAGCCTCAGCCTCGGTAATCGCCTTGATAGTCTGAGCGGGGTTGGCGCCCATAGCCACCTGAGCTACATACACATAGCCGTACTGCATGGCGATCTCAGCCAGACTCTTCTTCTTCACTTCCTTACCGGCAGCGGCGAACTGAGCCACCTGACCGATGTTGGAAGCCTTGGAGGCCTGACCGCCGGTGTTGGAGTACACCTCGGTATCGAAGACAAAGATGTTGACGTTCTGCTTGGAAGCGATCACATGGTCCAGACCGCCGTAACCGATATCGTATGCCCAGCCGTCGCCGCCGAAGATCCACATGGACTTCTTGGTCAGATATTCCTTCTTGGCCACGATGTCCTGAACGATCTCGCAGCCGCCGTTGGTCTCCATATCCTCGATCATGGCGCGGGTAGCAGCCACATTGGCCTCGGCATCATCGATGGTAGCCAGATACTGCTTGCACAGCTCTCTGCGGTGCTCATAGGGAGTGCCCTCGGCAACCTCGCGGACCATGGCGATCAGATCCTCGCGGATCTTGTTCTGGCCAACGAACATACCCAGACCGTGCTCAGCGTTATCCTCAAACAGGGAGTTGCACCATGCAGGACCATGGCCTTCCTTGTTGACGCAGTAGGGAGAAGTAGCAGCGGGACCACCCCAGATGGAGGAGCAGCCGGTTGCGTTGGAGATATACATACGGTCACCGAACAGCTGGGTCACGAGACGTGCATAGCTGGTCTCGGCGCAGCCGGCGCAGGAACCGGAGAACTCCAGCATGGGCTGCTTGAACTGGCTGCCCTTGACGGTATTGTCCTGCATATCCTTCTTCTCGGCAACCTCGGCCACACAGTAGTTGAACACATCCTGCTGGGCCAGCTCGCCTTCCTGAGCCACCATGGACAGAGCGTTGACGGGGCAGGCACCCACGCAGACGCCGCAGCCCATGCAGTCCAGAGGACTGATGGCCATGGTGAACTTGTACACACCCTTGCCCTTGCCGGCCTTGACGTCCACGATCTTGGCAGCCTCGGGAGCGGCAGCAGCCTCAGCCTCGGTCAGTGCATAGGGACGAATGGTGGCATGGGGGCAGACATAGGCACACTGGTTGCACTGGATGCACTTGGTGGCATCCCAGGTGGGGACGGAGACGGCCACACCGCGCTTCTCGTAAGCGGCAGCGCCCAGCTCGAACTGGCCATCCACATGATCCACGAAGGCGGAGACGGGCAGGCTGTCGCCATCCATCTTGCCCACGGGCTCCAGAATGTTCTTGACCATCTTCACCAGCTCGGGCTTACCCTTGAGTTCCTTGGTCTCGGGAGCATCCACAGCGTCAGCCCAATCGGCGGGAACATCGATCTTCTTGAAGGCGGTGGCGCCCAGATCGATGGCCTTGTGGTTCATATCCACCACATCCTGGCCCTTCTTCAGGTAGGACTTGGTAGCGGCATCCTTCATGTAGCCGATGGCCTCCTCCTGAGGCATCACATTGGCCAGGGTGAAGAAAGCGGACTGCAGAATGGTGTTGTTGCGCTTGCCCATGCCGATCTCAATGGCCAGGTCGATGGCGTTGATGGTATAGAGCTGAATGTTGTTCTTGGCGATATAACGCTTAGAAGCAGCATCCATGTGCTCGTTCAGCTCATCAAAGCTCCACTGGCAGTTGATCATATACACGCCGCCGGGCTTGACATCCTGGACCATCTTGAAGCCCTTGATGACATAGCTGGGGTTATGGCAGGCAACGAAGTCGGCCTTGTTGATATAATAGGGGGAACGGATGGGGCTGTCGCCAAAGCGCAGATGGCTGATGGTCACGCCGCCGGTCTTCTTGGAGTCATACTGGAAGTATGCCTGAACATACTTATCGGTATGGTCGCCGATGATCTTGATGGAGTTCTTGTTGGCACCGACAGTACCGTCGCCGCCCAGACCCCAGAACTTGCACTCGATGGTGCCGGGAGCCGCGGTGTTGGGGCAGTTCTTGTCCTCGGGCAGGGACAGGTTGGTCACATCGTCCACGATGCCGATGGTGAACTGACGCTTCATCTCAGACTTCTTCAGCTCATCATATACAGCAAACACGGAGGAGGGAGGCGTATCCTTGCTGCCCAGACCGTAACGGCCGCCGATGACCTGAACATCGTTCATGCCGGCATTGGCCAGAGCGGTCACCACATCCTGATACAGGGGCTCGCCCATAGCGCCGGGCTCCTTGGTGCGGTCCAGAACAGCGATCTTCTTGGCGGTAGCGGGGATGGCAGCCAGCATCTTCTCGGGAGCGAAGGGACGGTACAGGCGAACCTTGACCAGACCAACCTTCTCACCGTGAGCATTCAGGTAGTCAATGACTTCCTCGGCCACGTCGCAGATGGAACCCATGGCAATGATGACGCGGTCTGCATCGGGGGCGCCATAGTAGTTGAACAGCTGATAGTTGGTGCCCAGCTTCTCATTGACCTTGCCCATATACTTCTCCACCACGGCGGGCAGATCCTGATAGTACTGGTTGCAGGCTTCGCGGTGCTGGAAGAAGATATCGCCATTCTCATGGCTGCCGCGCATATTGGGATGCTCGGGGTTCAGGGCGTGCTTGCGGAACTGAGCCACAGCGTCCATGTCGCACATGTCCTTCAGGTCCTCATAATCCCAGACAGCGATCTTCTGGATCTCGTGGCTGGTACGGAAACCGTCGAAGAAGTTGATGAAGGGCACCTTGCCGGACAGAGCAGACAGGTGTGCCACGGGAGCCAGGTCCATAACCTCCTGAACATTGCCCTCGCACAGCAGAGCAAAGCCGGTCTGGCGGCAGGCCATCACGTCGGAGTGGTCGCCGAAGATGTTCAGTGCATGGCTTGCCACAGTACGGGCAGAGACATGGAACACGCAGGGCAGCTGCTCACCGGCGATCTTGTACATATTGGGGATCATCAGCAGCAGGCCCTGAGAGGCGGTATAGGTGCTGGTGAGAGCGCCTGCGCCCAGAGAGCCATGGACCGCGCCGGCTGCACCGGCCTCGGACTGCATCTCCACCACCTTGACCTGCGTGCCGAAGATGTTCTTGCGGCCACTGGCGGACCACTGGTCCACAAAGTCAGCCATGGGGCTGGAGGGGGTAATAGGATAGATCGCAGCGACTTCCGAGAACGCATAAGATACGTGCGCGGCAGCGTTGTTACCATCCATAGACTTCATAGTTCTTGCCATCTGAATGTGCCTCCTTGTATTTTTCGCCATTGGCGAATTTTTCACATTTTCGCATTGTTTATAGTATCACAAACCTTTGGCATTGTAAACGGCGTTTTTGTTCATTTTATTGTAAGGAAACTTTTTCTTCACCGTGCACAAAAATTCTCATACCTTTTTGGAAGTTTTTTAACAAAATCATTCCACCTTTCTCCTTTTTGTGGTAATATGTCTATGAAATTCCGAAAAATGCTGGAGGGAGGGACCATTTTATGGTGGTTACGGTACGCTCGCTGGGTCTCAGCGGTTTAAGCGGTTACGAGGTCACAGCCGAGTGTTTTCTCTCCGGCGGTCTGCCCGCCTTTGATGTGGTGGGTCTGCCGGATGCAGCCGTCCGGGAAGCCCGGGAGCGGGTGCGGGCCGCTGTGAAAAACTGCGGTGCCCGGTTCCCTGTCAGCCGCATCACCATCAATCTTGCACCGGCCAGCCAGCGCAAAGAGGGCACGGTCTATGACCTTCCCATTCTGCTGGGGATTCTGGCCGCCTCGGAGGAGATTCCTGCTCTGCCGGAAGATGCTGCCTTTCTCGGAGAGCTGAGCCTGTCCGGCACCCTTCGTCCGGTGACCGGTGTTTTGCCCATGGCCCTGTGTGCTGCCCGTCTGGGAATCCGACAATTGTATGTGCCTGCGCAAAATGCGCCGGAGGCTACCTTGGCGCAGGACATCACCGTCTACCCGGTGGAGAGTGTAGCGCAGTTGGTGGCCCATCTGAAGGGTGAGGCGCCCATTGCCGCCGCCAAACCCTGGCAGCCGGAGCCCTCTGCAGATACCCATCTACCGGACTTTGCCGATGTAATGGGGCAAGAAAATGTGAAACGGGCACTGGAGATTGCTGCCGCAGGCGGACACAATGTACTTTTGATCGGTTCTCCCGGTGCAGGCAAGTCTATGCTGGCCCGGAGACTCCCCTCTATTCTGCCCCGCATGACCCGTGAGGAATCCCTGCAGACCACAGAAGTCTACTCAGTGGCAGGACTGACCGATCCCAACCATCCGCTGGTGACTCAGCGACCCTTCCGCAGTCCTCACCACACCGCCTCCCCCATCTCCCTTACCGGCGGCGGCAGTGTGCCCCGTCCGGGCGAGATCTCTCTGGCCCATAACGGCGTGCTGTTTTTGGACGAGCTGCCGGAATTTGACAAGACCTCCCTGGAGACGCTCCGTCAGCCTCTGGAGGACGGCATGCTGACCATCACCCGGGTGTCCGGATCCCTGACGCTCCCCAGCCGATTTATGCTGGTGTGCGCCATGAACCCCTGCCGCTGCGGCTGGTACGGCCATCCTGACCGCCGCTGCACCTGCTCGGAGAAGCAGGTGGAGAATTATATGCGCCGCATTTCCGGCCCCCTGCTGGACCGCATCGATATGCATGTGGAGGTCCCCTCTGTGGAATATGAGGCCATGCGACGCAAGGAGTCTCCGGAACCCTCCGCTGTCGTGGCACAGCGGGTCAATGCTGCCCGCGAAATTCAGCGCCGGCGCTTTGAGGGCACCGGGGTTGCCTGCAACGCCTACATGACCCCCTCCATGATCGGCGCATACTGCCAGCTGGATGAGGCCGGGGATCGGCTGATGCAGGGGGCCTTTGACCGGCTGGGTCTCACCGGCCGCAGCCATGACCGCATTTTGCGCATGGCCCGCACCATTGCCGATCTGGATGGCTGCGAGAATATCGGCGCAGCGCATTTGGCCGAGGCCATCCAATACCGCAGCAGCACATTGTTGAAATAACCATATATTTATATAAGGAGAATACCCCATGCAGGAAATGATCCTCTGCAAACTGGGCGAGGTGGTCCTCAAGGGCCTCAACCGCCACAGCTTTGAGATGAAACTGATGAGCAACATCCGCCGCCGCACGCAGAAGTTCGGCAAATTCAAGATCTACTCCCGGCAGTCCACCATCTACGTGGAGCCGGTGGGTGAGTGCGATCTGGACGGCGCCTTCGCCGCCTGCAAGCAGGTCTTTGGCATCATCGCCGTGACCCGCGCCGTGCCCTGTGAGAAGACCAAGGAGGCCATTCTGGAAACCGCCAAGACCTATCTGGGCGATGTACTGCGGTCCACCCGTTCCTTCAAGGTGGAGAGCAAGCGTTCCGACAAGACCTTCCCTCTGGGTTCTATCCAGCTGAGCCAGTGGGTGGGCGGCTATCTGCATGAAGCCTTCCCCCACCTGCAGGTAGATGTGCACAATCCGGAATTTACCGTTTATCTGGAAGTCCGCGAGGATGCAGCCTATGTCCACGCTCCCGCAGAACCCGCTGCCGGCGGTCTGCCGCTGGGTATGGGCGGCAGCGCTGTGAGTCTGCTGTCCGGCGGCATCGATTCCCCCGTGGCCAGCTACATGATGGCCAAGCGCGGTGTGGTGCTGGAGATGCTGCACTTCGCCTCCCCTCCCTACACCTCTCAGGCTGCACGGGAGAAAGTGCTGCAGCTGGCCAGAGAGCTGACCCCCTGGTGCGGCCGGCTGACGGTGCATATCGTCCCCTTCACGGAGATCCAGGAGGAGATCCGCCGTTGCTGCCCCGAGGATCACTTCACCCTGATCATGCGGCGCTTCATGATGCGTCTGGCCGACCGGATGGCCAAGGAATTTGGCTGCCATGCACTGGTGACCGGCGAATGTCTGGGTCAGGTGGCCAGCCAGACCATGCAGGCTCTGGCGGTCAGCCAGGATGTGACGGATCTGCCTGTCCTGCGCCCCCTCATCGGTATGGACAAGGAGGAGATCGTCCGCATCGCCCGCCACATCGGCACCTTTGATACCTCCATCCTTCCCTACGAGGACTGCTGCACCGTCTTTACCCCCCGCCATCCCAAGACGAAGCCCCATGTGGAGGATGTACGGGAGATGGAGCAGGCTCTGGATGTGGAAGGTCTGGTAGAGAAAGCCTGGGCCGCAAGAGAAGCGGTCAAGGTTCGTTATTAAAAGAGGAGGATTTCATTATGTCTTATCAAGCCGAAATCATCGCTGTCGGTACGGAACTGCTGCTGGGCAATGTGGCCAACACCGACGCACAGTATATTTCCGAGGCAATCTCCGCCGTGGGCGTCAATGTGCTGTATCACACCGCCGTGGGCGATAACCCCAAGCGTCTGCAGGATGTGATCGCCACCGCCCGCCAGCGTGCCAATCTGCTGATCTTCACCGGCGGCCTTGGGCCCACCTACGATGATCTGACCAAGGAGACGGTGTGCCAGGCTTTCGGTTTGGAGCTGGAATTCCATCCTGAGATCGTGGAGGAGATCCAGCACTATTTCGATACCGTGTTCCGTCGCCCCATGCCCGAGTGCAATCTGCAGCAGGCCTATGTACCCACCGGCTGTACCATTTTCCATAACCCTGTGGGCACCGCCCCCGGCTGCGCCTTCGAGGTCGGTGACACCGCCGTGGTGATGCTGCCCGGTGTTCCCCGGGAGTGCATCTATCTGACGGATCATGAGTTGGTGCCCTGGCTGCGGGAAAAGCACGAGGGAGTCATCCTCTCCCACGACCTGCACATCTTCGGCCTCACCGAGCCCAAGGTGCAGGAGATCCTCAGTGACATTATGGACGATGCCGTTAATCCCTCCCTGGCCCCCTATGCCAAGACCGGCGAGGTGATGGTGCGCATCACCGCCAAGGCGGAAACCGAGGCGGACTGCGAAGCTCTGATGGCTCCTCTGCTGGAGCAGGTGAAGGAGCGGCTGGGCACCTACCTCTATGGCATCGATGTCAAGAGCCTGGAAGATACGGTCATGGGCCTGTTGAAGGAAAAGGGCATGACCTTCTCCACTGCAGAATCCTGCACCGGCGGCCTTATTTCCAAGCGCATCACCGACCTGCCCGGTGCTTCTCAGGTATTTTTGGGCGGTATTGTCTCCTACACCAACGAGGTGAAAATGGATCTGCTGGGCGTCAGTCCCGCCATTCTGGATCTGCATGGTGCCGTGTCCAAGCATGTGGCCAAGCTGATGGCCGATAACATCCGCCGCTTCACCGGTTCCGATCTGGGCATCGGCGTCACCGGCGTGGCAGGCCCCGACAAGGATGACCGCGGCAACGAGGTGGGCACCGTCTATCTGGCACTGGGCACCAAGGATACCATCGCCTGCATGCAGCTGGATCTGGGCACCGGTCGCGACCGGGTCCGCACCATGGCGGCACACCATGCTTTCGACCTGCTCAGACGCTTCCTGACCGGTCTGCCTCTGGAGGGTGAATACGATGGCTAAGCAAAACAACACCTACTCCAGCCCCGATCCCAACGAGGCGCGCCGCAAGGCCATTGGCAACCCAAACAAAAACAAGCATCACAAGAAGAATGGCTCCAACTACCATCCTGACCGTCCGGCTGCACAACCCATCACCTCTCCCCGCACACCGCAGCAGCAGGCCTGGGCAAACCTGCCCTCCTGGGCAAAGGTCCTGTTCTTTGTGATGCTGTTCGTACTGATCCTCGTACTGATCCTCCGGGTAGCGGTGTTCCCCGAGAGTCTCCTGATGAGTCACATCGCCTCTCTGGCGCTGGGTCTGGCCTGCGTGGGTCTGTTCTTCATGCGTCGGCAAACCGGCTCTAAGTCCGGCACTCCCGCCAACATCTTCAATCTGGTGTTGATCGGCATGGGTCTTCTGTATCTCTATCTGGGCGCTGCCGGCCTGTATACTCTGCTGACCGCCTGATTTTCCCGTTGACAAACGGGAAAAAAGTGGTATCATACAAATTGATATGCAAAACTGCGAAGATGGGGACCAGTAACCCCTCTGTTCCGGGCAAAGAGAGCCGCCGGTTGGTGTAAGGCGGAGTCGGAGGAGGCCGTGAATATCACCCCGGAGCATCCGGCTGAACCACACAGTAGGTACGGACGGCAGCGGGCCGTTATCATCCCGCACCCACGGCTGGTGGGACTGAGTGGCTGCGCTTGCGCGGCAACGAGAGTGGTACCGCAGAGGTCTTTACACACCTTTGTCTCTTGAACAAGAGGCAAAGGTGTTTTTATTTTTGCTGATACAAATCTGATATAAGGAGCACACAACATGGAGTACAAGAAAACACTGAACATGCCCAAGAGCGGCTTCCCCATGCGCGCCGGGCTGCCCGTGCGTGAGCCCGACATGCTCAAGCACTGGGAAGATCTGGACCTGTACAATGAGCTGCTGAAGAAGAACGAGGGGAAGCCCCTGTTCTCCCTCCACGACGGCCCTCCCTTCTCCAACGGCAACATTCACATGGGCCACGCCCTGAACAAGTCCCTGAAGGACTTCATCACCCGTTCCTATGCCATGCGCGGCTACTATACCCCCTACATCCCCGGCTGGGATAACCACGGTATGCCCATCGAATCTGCCATCATCAAGGAGCAGAAGCTGAATCACAAGGCCATGAGCGTGGCCGACTTCCGCAGCGCCTGCCAGGCCTATGCCGAGAAGTATATCCAGCTGCAGATGGACGGTTTCAAGCGCATGGGCGTGGTGGCCGATTGGGAGCATCCCTACCGCACCATGGACAAGGGCTTCGAGGCCGCTGAGGTGAAGGTGTTCGGTGAGATGTACAAGAAGGGCTACATCTACAAGGGTCTCAAGCCCGTGTATTGGTGCGCCCACGATGAGACCGCTCTGGCCGAGGCTGAGATCGAATATAAGGACGACCCCTGCACCACCGTGTATGTGAAGTTCTCCGTAAATGACGATCTGGGCAAGCTGAGCCACCTGGATAAGTCCAAGCTGCACTTTGTCATTTGGACCACCACCATCTGGACCCTGCCCGGCAACCTGGCCATCGCTCTGCATCCCGATGAGAGCTATGCCGTGGTGAAGGATGCAAACGGCGAGATGTACATCATGGCTGAGGCGCTGGTGGAAAAGGTCATGAAGGTGGGCGGCCACGACAGCTACGAGATCGTGGAGACCCATCCCGGCTGCTTCTATGAGAATATGCTGGCCAATCATCCTTTCCTGCCCAAGACCTCCCGTCTGCTGCTGGCTGACTATGTCACCATGGACAGCGGTACCGGCTGCGTTCATACCGCTCCCGGCTTTGGCGCCGACGACTATCAGACCTGCATGCGTTACGGCATGGAGATGGTGGTCCCCGTGGACGATCAGGGCCGTCACACCGACTATGCCGGCAAGTATGCCGGTCTGAAGACCGAGGAGTCCAATCCCGTCATTCTGGCTGACATGAAGGAGAGCGGCGTGCTCTTTGCCAGCGAGGAGATCCTGCACAGCTATCCCCACTGCTGGAGATGCAAGCACCCCATCATCTTCCGCGCCACTCCCCAGTGGTTCTGCTCCGTGGACGCCTTCAAGGATGCCGCCTGCGATGCCTGCGAGGATGTTCGCTGGCTGCCTGCCTGGGGTCTGGACCGCATGAAGGCCATGATCCGCGAGCGCAACGACTGGTGCATCAGCCGTCAGCGCCGTTGGGGTCTGCCCATCCCCGTGTTCTACTGCAAGGAATGCGGCAAGCCCGTCTGCACCGACGAGAGCATCAACTCTGTGTCCGCCATCTTCGGCGAGAGGGGCTCCAATGCCTGGTTCGAGATGGACGCTGCTGACCTGCTGCCCAAGGATTTCACCTGCCCCCACTGCGGCGGCAAGCACTTTGAGCAGGAAACCGATACGCTGGACTGCTGGTTCGACTCCGGTTCCACCCACTTCTCCGCCATGGAGAACGATCAGGGCTTCTGGCCTGCCACCATGTACATCGAGGGTGCCGACCAGTACCGCGGCTGGTTCCAGTCCGCTCTGCTGACGGCTGTAGGCGCACTGGGCCGCACCGCCCCCTTCAAGGAGTGCCTGACCCACGGCTGGACCGTGGACGGCGAGGGCCGCGCCATGCACAAGTCCCTGGGTAACGGCATGGATCCCAACGAGATCATCAAGAAGTACGGCGCCGATCTGCTGCGTCTGTGGGCCGGCTCTGCCGACTACCATGTGGACGTCCGCTGCAGCGATGACATCTTCAAGCAGCTGAGCCAGAACTACCTGAAGTTCCGCAACACCTCCAAGTTCTGCCTGGATAACCTGGTGGACTTTGATGCCAACCATCTGGTGGCTCCCGAGGATATGCTGGAGCTGGATCGCTGGGCCATCACCCGTCTGAACCGCTTGATCGAGAAAGTCTTTGCCGCCTACGATGCGTATGAGTTCCACACCGTCTCCCACCTGATCAACGACTTCTGCGTGGTGGATCTGAGTTCCTTCTACTTCGATATCATCAAGGACCGCCTGTATTGCGATGAGGCCGACAGCCTGGGCCGCCGCAGCGCACAGACCGCTATCTTCCTGATCCTGGATGCCATGACCCGCATGTTTGCTCCCGTTCTGGCTTTCACCTGCGATGAAATCTGGCTGGCTATGCCCCACCGCGCCGGTGACGATGAGCGCAATGTGCTGCTCAACCAGATGGTGCAGCCCTACACCCAGTATGATCTGGGCGATACGGCCGCCTGGGCCAACCTGCAGCTGCTGCGGGACGGTGTCAATGCCGCACTGGAGAAGGCCCGCGCCGACAAGAAGATCGGTAAGGCTCTGGAGGCCCATGTCACTCTGGTGAAGGACACCGCTTCCGGTGATAACCTGCAGGCTCTGCAGGAGCACTTTGAGGATATGTGGGCAGACCTGTTCATCGTGTCCGATGTGGAAGTCTCCGAGGATGCCGCACTGTATGCTCAGGGCAGCGATACCCCCATCGCCGGTGTGCGTGTACTGGTCAGTGAGGCCAAGGGCACCAAGTGCCCCCGCTGCTGGAAGCATTCTGTTCAGGCAGATGCCGAGGGTCTGTGCCCCCGCTGTGCAGCCGTGGTTGCCAAACTGCCGGATCTGGAATAAAACTCTTGCAAAACACTTGAATCCATGTATAATTGTTTGGTGGGGCGCGCGCCCCGCCAAACAATATGGGCTTGTAGCTCAGTTGGGAGAGCGTTCGGTTCGCATCCGAGAGGTCGAGGGTTCGAATCCCTTCAGGTCCACCACCCAATGACCACACCGGCGGTGTGGTCATTTTTCGGGGCATTGCGTCTTTTCCTGCGGGAGATGTTTTATCCATTCTTATGCCATATATTAAAAATGGGTATTTTACTTATGGGGAAGTCGTGCTATAATTATAGTGTTGTATCAGGCACATACTTGGGGAATATCCCCACCATTTAAGGAGATGTTTTTATGAGCAGAACTCTGGGCACTGTGGTGCGCGGCGTGCGCGCCCCTATCTTCCGTGAGGGTGACGATCTGGTCGCCATCACCGTGGATACCGTCCTCAAGGCTTTGGAGGAAAACGGAATTGAGGCCCATGATAAAGATGTTGTGGCGGTCACCGAGTCTATCGTCGCCCGCGCACAGGGCAACTATGCCACTGTGGACCAGATCGCCAAAGATGTCACCGCCAAAACCGGCGGCAAGACCGTCGGTGTGACCTTCCCCATCCTCAGCCGTAACCGCTTCTCTCTGCTGCTGCAGGGTATTGCAAAGGGCGTGGAGAAGGTGGTCCTGATGCTCAGCTATCCCGCCGATGAGGTGGGCAACCACCTGGTCTCTCTGGACCAGTTGGATGAGGCCGGCATCGATCCCTGGAACGACGTGCTGGATCTGCAGCGCTTCCGCGCTGCTTTCGGCAGTGTGATCCACCCCTTCACCGGCGTGGACTATGTGGATTACTACAAGGGCATCATTGAGTCTGCCGGTGCAGAGGCAGAGATCGTCTTTGCCAACCGCGTGCAGACCATCCTCAACTACACCGATACGGTGATCTGCTGCGATATTCACAGCCGTTTCCGCAGCAAGCGCCTGCTGAAGGCCGCCGGTGCCAAACTGGTACTGGGTCTGGATGACCTGCTGACCTCCTCCGTAGATGGCAGCGGCTACAATGAACAGTATGGCCTGCTGGGTTCCAACAAGGCCGATGAAGAGCGCATCAAGCTCTTCCCCCGCGATACCATGGCTCTGGCTGAGGCGCTGGGCCGCCGTATGAGCCAGGCCACCGGCAAGCAGATCGAGGCCATGGTCTATGGCGACGGCGCTTTCAAGGATCCCGCTGGCAAGATCTGGGAACTGGCAGACCCCGTGGTCTCCCCCGGTTTCACCGCAGGTCTGGTGGGCACGCCCAATGAGCTGAAGCTGAAGTATCTGGCAGACCAGGAATTCAGCGAGCTGTCCGGCGATGCGCTGCAGGAGGCCATCTCCCGCAAGATCCGCGAGAAGGATGCCTCTGTCAGCTTGGTGGGCAAGATGGATTCCGAGGGCACCACTCCCCGCAATCTGACCGATCTGATCGGCTCCCTGTGTGACCTGACCAGCGGCTCCGGTGATAAGGGCACCCCCATCATCTACCTGCAGGGCTATTTCGATAACTACACCAATGAATAATCGTAAACACCCCGATGCCTGTGGCATCGGGGTGTTTTTACAGAAGAGTCCCGGCGGAACCCGCCGGGACTCTTTCCCTTGATTCACTTAATCGGTCAGTCCCTTTTCCCATTCCTCGTGGGCTACATCCTGAGACAATCTCAGCAGTTCCTCTTCCGAATCCGCCAGCCCGGCTCCCACCAATGCCCGGATGGTATTGCTCCAGTCGGGACCGATGAAGTCCACATAGATCTCCTCTTTCTCCCCCTTCTGGAGGATCATGCCCATATACAAGCGCTCGTTATAGGTTGCTTCCCACAGATTGCAGCCGGCATCCAGGTCGGCAAAGAGGGCATCCAGGATCTTCTCCGCCTGATCCCCCGTCAGCTGGAAGGGTTCCTCCTTATAGTAGGCCGGACTCACATAGCCGCCCCACAGATTCATCCCCCGGGTCACAACTGCTTTGCCAAACAGCTCCCCGATCCGGACCTCTTCCTCCTGCAGCAGGGCCTCCATCTCCTCCGAAACATCCTGCGGATTCCAGATGGTGTAGCTGCGATACAGGGTGCTGCCATCGGCCAGATGATATTCCAGCGAGAGCCAGGTTCTGCTCTCCTCGCTGGACGGCTCACGGTCACCGGCCAGCAGCTGCCGATGCAGATCTACGATCTTCTGGATGGTCGCCGGTTCGTCACAGACCGCACGGGTAGATCCGGTCCCGGAGATGCTCAGGGCCACGGACTTCACCTCTCCGACCTCCGGCACACGTCGCTCATGTCCAAACAGATCCACATACATGGCGCCGCAGACCAGCAGCACCGCCAGATACAGCAGCAAGGCCCCCTTCCAGCAGCGGCGCAGCGCTGCCAGAGATTTGCTGGCCAACATCTCCGCTCCGCAGTAGCAGACCACCGTGGTGGGCAGCATGCAGATCACCAGCCACACCGACTCGGGGGTATCCAGATAACTGGAGCGGTTGAACAGTAGGAGGAACAGAATGATTCCCGCGGAAAGACCACCCAGCAGACCTACGCCCCAGCGAAATACCGGCCGCATCCAGCCATAGGCCAGCGGATCCCCTGCCGCCTCACTGCGGCGATACCGATACAGCAGCCAGGCCAAAGCCCCCAGCATCAGGGCTGCCACAAAATAACCGATCATTCCCTGTGTGGTCCCGGCTGGGATCTCAAGCCACCACTGTATGCTGCCGTCCGTCAGCGTCTCGTGCTGTGCACTGCAGTCCTCCAGCAGATCCGACATCTTTGCCACCGGGGTCAGCCAGTGGACGATCCCGGGAAAATCTCCTATTCCGTTATAGCCGTAGTAGAAGAAGGTGGCCAGAGCCTGCAGCAATATGGTCAGTCCCGCCGCAAAGAAATTGATCACGCCATAGACCACCGGCACGGCCAACAGCCAGCCGGTCACCATGCAGCACAGCACTCCCAACAGGAAAAACAGCAGACAGGCCACCGTTTGGAATACCAGCCACAAGCCCAACGCAGTCCAGGACACCACGCCGTAGCGCAGCACCTGCACCAGCACTGTCAACAACACCACCAGCAGGTTGCCGGCCGTCAGCATCCCCATGCCGGTCACTGCATGGGTGATGAACAGGGTATCGCGCCGCACCGGGATGGAGTGCATCAGTCCCACGGAGCGGCCGGTCATCAAATAGCTGAACAGCGCCATGGCCAGCATGCCGCCGAACAAAAATGCCATCACAACGGTCATGGGATAGAGTTCCACAATATGCTCACTCAACGGGTACACTGAATCGATCGACTCATAGTAATAGCTCCCCATGGTCCAGAGCATCAGTGGCAGGGCGATGATCCAGATGGCCGTATAACCAAAGAGGATGGGCCAGTAACGGCGCAGATCGCTGCGGGCAACGCTCCCGTTAAAGTACGATGTCACGGACCGCATAGTCAGCACCTCCCAACTCATAGATAAAGATCTCTTCCAGCGTCAGCGGAATGGCCTCCAGCAGCAGAGGTTGGGTGATCTGCATCCTTCTGCAGATCTCCTCCCGGTTGCCCCGCATGATATAGGTATGCACTCTTCCCACATGGGAATGGTGCAAAATCTTCAACTCTGCCGGCAGGGTGGGTTCCTCCTCCGCAGAGAACACCACCTGCAGCTTCACCGTGTTGTCCTGCAGTTCCGACAGGCTGCGCTCCAGCAGCACCTTGCCCTGATTCATGATGCCCACATGATCGCACACGTCCTCCAGCTCACGCAGGTTATGGCTGGACACCAGCACCGTGGTGCCGCGCTCCGCCACATCCCCCATCAGCAGGGACCAGACCTGCCGGCGCATCACCGGATCCAGTCCGTCCACCGGCTCATCCAGAATCAGATAATCCGTCATGCAGCACATGGTCAGCCAAAAGGCCGCCTGCTTTTGCATACCTTTGCTCATGCGCCGGATCATCATCTTCTCATCCAGAGGAAACACCTGCTTCATCTTTCCATAGCGCTCCCAGCTGAATGTGGGATAGACTCCCGCGTAAAACCGCGCCATCTCTGCAATATTCGCCTGGGGGAAATAGTACCAGTCATCGGGGATCACCGTCATCCGGCTCTTTACGGCAGGGTTTTCGTAGATGGGTGCCCCATCCATCAGCAGCTCACCGCTGTCAGGGCGATATGTTCCCGTCAGATGCCGGATGATCGTAGATTTTCCGGCACCATTGGGGCCCACAAGTCCATAAATTGCACCGGTCGGCACCGTCATGGTTGCCTCGTCCAGTGCCCGGAAGCCCTCAAAGGTCTTTACCACCTTCTTTGCCTCAAGCATGATCGTCTCCTTTCCAGAGCTGCAGCAGCTCCTGCTCTGTCATTCCCAAACTCTTCAGTTCCTCCAGAATAGGACGGGCCTTTTCCATCAGTTCCCGGCTGCGCAGGCGATGCTGCTCCTGCCCCTCTGCCACAAAGGTCCCCCGCCCCGATACGGAGTAGACATACCCCTCCTGCTCCAGCTGGGTATAGGCCCGCTGAATCGTATTGGGGTTGATGGCCAGTTCCACGGCCAATGCCCGCACCGAAGGCAATTTATCACCGGGCGCCAACAGCCCCTTTACCATCAGCTTGCGCAGGCCGTCGCTGACCTGCTCATTGATGGGGCGGCTGTCCCGGTAATCCAGATGAATCATAACGCACCTCTCCTTTTCGGTGTATTACTCGTCTTAGTACACTCAACATAGCATGCCATCCTCACCTTGTCAAGAAAAATTTTCCGGGCGGGATGAACCGCCGCCGGCCATGGGCATACTGAAAGTATCTATTTTCAGGAGGTAATTGAAATGGAAGCATTTGTTTATTCCAAGGCCTGCATCCAGTGCGGGCTCTGCCCCAGTCTGTGCCCCACCGTGTTCTCTCTGGAACCGGGTCAGTCCGCTCAGGCAAAGGGTGGAGAAATCCCGCAGGAGGAGTGGGCAGCTGTGCAGGAAGCGGCGGACAGCTGCCCGGTCAGCGCCATTGAAGTCCGTCCGTAAGGAGAAACGGGGAATTTTTGCAATTTTTCTCCTCTTTTTTGAAAATTTTCCTTTACAAGCGATTTTCCCTGTGCTATCTTATTAAGGTACGCAACTATGCGTAAAATTAAGCCCCTGCCCTTAGTCCCGCGGATGATTCACCTGTCCCGGCACTCAGGCTGCGGGTAAATCGTAAGAAAGGTGGAAACACACTATGATGCTGAAAGACCAGAAGACCTCTATCATCGAGGCCAACCGTACCCACGAGACCGACACCGGCTCTCCCGAGGTCCAGATCGCTATCTTGACCGAGCGGATCAGCCAGCTGACTGCTCACCTGAAGGTCCATCCCCATGACTTCCACAGCCGTCGTGGTATGCAGATGATGATCGGTAAGCGCCGTCGTCTGCTGGACTATCTGGCCAAGAAGGACATCGAGCGTTATCGTGCTCTGATTGCCAAGCTGGGTCTGCGTAAGTAATCTGAAACAGGGTGGTGTGTCATCGCACCACCCTTCTTTCACTTTTATTCCCCCGCCGTATGGGAGCCGTTTCCAAGCCTTTAGCAGTTGAAAATGTCCATAAATATCGCTTTGTGGGCATCTTCAAGTGCTAAATGGTTTGGCTCTCCATACGAAAAAATCATTTTGAAAAGGAGCTGTAACCATGTCTACTATTATCACCAAGAGACAGTATCCCCAGTACCGCAAGTACACCATGGACCTGGCCGGCCGCCCCCTGTCCCTGGAGGTCGGCAAGCTGGCCGAGCTGGCCAACGCCTCTGTCATGGTCACCTACGGTGAGACCAGCGTTCTGTGCTGCGTCACCGCCGCTGCCCGCCCCCGTGACGGAATTGATTTCTTCCCCCTGAGCGTGGACTTTGAGGAGAAGCTGTATGCTGTGGGCCGCATCCCCGGCAGCTTCAACCGCCGCGAGGGTCGTCCCGGCGAGAAGGGCATCCTGACCAGCCGTGTCATCGACCGCCCCATCCGTCCCCTGTTCCCCGGCGATTTCCGCAATGATGTGTCCGTTATGTGCACCGTCATGAGCGTGGATCACGACTGCTCCCCCGAGATCGCTGCCCTGATCGGCACCTCCGCCGCTCTGGCCATCTCCGACATTCCCTGGAACGGCCCTGTGGGCGCTCTGAAGGTGGGTCTGGTGGACGGCAAGCTGGTCTTCAACCCCGATGCCGAGCAGCGTAAGGTCAGCGACCTGGATGTCACCGTGGTCTCCACCGGCAAGAAGGTCGTCATGATCGAGGCCGGTGCCAACGAGGTCCCCAACAATGTGATGTTTGAGGCCATTCGCACCGCTCACGAGGAGAACCAGAAGCAGATCGAACTGATCGGTCAGATGGTCGCCGAGATCGGCAAGGCCAAGTTTGACTATCCTCACGCCGATTTCAACAGCGAGCTGTTTGACAAGATCGTCGCCGCCACCATGGAGGATGCCAAGGCCGCCATGGATACCGATGACAAGAACGTCCGCGAAGCCCGCTGGAATGCCCTGATCGAGAAGTGGCATGAGCTGTTCCTGGAAGAGTATCCCGAGATGGACAAGTATCTGGAAGAGATCACCTACAAGTTCCAGAAGAAGATCGTCAAGGCCTGGCTGCTGGAGGGTCACCGTGTGGATGGCCGCCAGAAGAACGAGATCCGTCCTCTGTCTGCCGAGGTGGCTGTGCTGCCCCGCGTTCACGGTTCCGGTCTGTTCACCCGCGGTCAGACTCAGGTTCTGTCCGTGGCCACTCTGGATACCCTGTCTGCCAACCAGAAGCTGGATACCATCTGGGAGGAGACCGAGAAGCGCTACATGCACCACTACAACTTCCCCGGCTACTCCGTCGGTGAAGCCAAGCCCGCCCGCAGCCCCGGCCGTCGCGAGATCGGTCACGGCGCTCTGGCTGAGCGTGCCCTGCTGCCTGTGATTCCTCCTGTGGAGGAGTTCCCCTATGCCATCCGTGTGGTGTCCGAAGTGGTTTCCTCCAACGGTTCCACCTCTCAGGGTTCCATCTGCGGCAGCACCCTGGCTCTGATGGACGCCGGCGTGCCCATCAAGGCTCCCGTTGCCGGTATCTCCTGCGGTCTGATCCAGGATGATGACGGTTCCTTTACCACCTTCATCGACATCCAGGGCGTGGAGGACTTCCACGGTGAGATGGACTTCAAGGTGGCCGGTACCAAGAAGGGTATCACCGCCATTCAGATGGACCTGAAGAACGATGGTCTGACCATGGAGATCATCGAGGACGCACTGGACATC
>SVLV01000052.1 GCA_015067765.1 Oscillospiraceae bacterium
TCCAAGTCAGCCGGGGGCGCTCATCATCATCATCATCTTCTTCCACAGGCTGGGCGTACCGGGTCGAGGGGCGGGTACGGGTCGCAGCCACATTGGGAATGAACTGTGTGGGTTCATCCATATTATCTTGCTCCGCCTGCAGATCTTCAGCAGTATAATCAAAGCTTACATTGGGATCCTTGCGAAATGCCTCCAAATCGGCGATCATCTCATCCGCCGTAGCATAGCGCTTGCTTCGGTCAGAGGCCATCGCCTTGCGGCAAATCTGCTCCAGCGCCTCTGGAATATTGGGGTCGATCTCACGAGGTGCCAGAGGCACCGCACTGAAATGCTGGATCGCCACACTGACTGGGTTATCACCATCAAAGGGCAGCCGACTGGTCAGCATCTCGTAGAGGACAACGCCAGCGGAATAAATATCGCTACGATTATCTGTATAGTCACCCTTCGCTTGCTCAGGAGAAATATAGTGGACAGATCCAATGGCCTCGTTGGAGGGATTGGTACCGTTGATCAGGCAGGCAATACCGAAATCCGTTACCTTTACCGTGCCATCCCGCAAAACCATGATATTCTGGGGCTTGATGTCCCGGTGGACAATGCCGCGGCTGTGAGCGTGGCTGAGGCCCTTCATGATTTGAGTGATGAAATGCAGCGCCTCCGGCCAGTTGAGCTTTCCGCGGCGCTCCATATACTGCTTCAGGGTGATGCCGTCGATGAGCTCCATAACGATGTAATCCATGTCTCCGCCGCGGCTGACATCATACACCGCCATAATATTGGGGTGAGAGAGCATAGCGACAGCCTGGGACTCATCATGGAACCGGCGGCGGAACTCCGCATCCTCACTGAGATCCTTTTTCAGCATTTTAATAGCCACCAACCGATTCAACCGGTGACATTTGGCCTTAAAGACGACTGCCATGCCGCCGGTTCCGATGACCTCGAGGATCTCATATCGGTTATCTAACATCTTTCCTATGTAACGTTCCATAGTCAAGCATCCTTTCTTCCAGTGTCTGCCATTACTGCACGCACAGCAACAGCACGGCTGTCACATTATCCGCGGCCCCCTGGCTCTTGGAGATCTCCAGCAGCCGATTCAGGCATTCACTACTGCCCGCACAGGAGCGAATCTCCTCCTCCATCTCCTGATCGGTCACAGTATCGATCAGACCATCCGTACAGAGCAGAAGGCAGTCCCAGTTATTCAAAGAAACTGTATAGCTGTCACTGATCGTCTCATCCCCTGGACCGAGCGCCCTGGTGATCAGGTTCCGATCCGGGTGGGATCTGGCTTCCTCTTCTGTAATACTACCCATATCCACCAGTCTTTCAACCAGAGAATGGTCTTTTGTTACGCGAATTATGCTGGACTCCTCCGCCGATTGCGCGGATTTGATATTTCTGAGCAAATAGGCGCGGCTGTCGCCCACATTGTTGAGCACAGCCTTCCCATCCCACACAATGGCAGAAACCAGCGTAGTACCCATACCCCGCAGTTCCTCTTCTTCCCGGGATCGCTCGTAGACAGCACTATTGGCAGCCGATACGGCAAATTCCGCCACAGAGCGCACCTCTTGCTCTGACATATCCCGGCGGAGATTGCTGATACAGGTATCTACAAAGACCTCGGAAGCCAGTTTACTGGCAATTCTGCCGCCTGTATGGCCTCCCATACCATCGCAGACAACACAGATCAGGTGACCAGTCTCTTCGTTGCTCCGGACGACATAGGCATCCTGATTTTCGGTTCGCACCAGGCCAATATCGGTCATGCCCCAAACATTTATCATATCAGAATCCCTTCTTTCCATCCTCCATGGCTTTTCTGCGCAGTTGACCGCAGCTGGCATCAATATCCCCGCCCAAGCTGCGGCGAACCGTGGCCGTCACACCGTGACTCTCCAGCCGCTGCTGGAACTGCCGAACACGTTTACTGGGCTTCAGCGGACTTTCCGCCACATCGTTCAGAGGAATCAAATTCACGTGTCCCGGCATTCCCTTCAGCTTCTTTGCAATCAAATCTGCCTGCCAGTCGCTATCGTTGACGCCGTCGATCATGGCGTACTCAAAGCTAATGCGGCGGCCGGTCTTTTTAAAATACTCATGGCAGCAGGCAAAAAGCTGCTCCACATCATAGGCTTTATTGACGGGCATGATCTTGCTGCGGGTTTCACTGTCCGGCGCGTGAAGCGACACACTGAGCGTCAGCTGCAGCTCCAGTTCCGCAAGGCGGCGGATCCCCGGCAGCACACCGCAGGTGGAGAGGCTGATGTGGCGCATACCAATGTTCATCCCCTCGGGATGGTTGACAAGCTCCAAAAACCGCAGAACATTGTCCAAATTATCCAGCGGTTCACCAATTCCCATCAGCACAATGTTACTGACAGGAAGTCCACTGTCGATCTGGGTAAAGAGCACCTGATCCAAAATCTCACTTGGCCGAAGATCACGTATTTTACCGCCCAGGGTAGAAGCGCAGAAGGCACAGCCCATGCGGCACCCCACCTGACTGGATACACAGACGGTATTTCCGTGTTTATACTGCATTAAAACCGTCTCAATGCAGTTGCCGTCGCCAAGCTTCCAGAGATACTTAGTGGTGCCATCCAGTCGGGAAACCTGCTTGCGCTCCACAACGGGGGCATCTATGTAATAGAGTCCCTCCAGCTTCTCCCGCAGGGCCTTTCCCAGATTGCTCATCTCATCAAAGGAGCGCACACCCTTATGGAGCCAGGAGAACACCTGCTTTCCGCGGAAAGCGGGCTCCCCCATCTCTTTTAATGCCCCGGTGATCTCCTCCAGGGTCATGGATTTGATGTCCTGTCTCATAACTTCCTCATTCTGCAGAGATAGAATCCGTCTGTATCATGTCGTTGGGGCCAGAGAGTCAAACTGCCATCTATAACCTCGTCCCTCCCAGACAACTGAAAACTTTCTTTATGAAAATCACTGTGATTGCGTAAGAAATCCTCCACCACAGCGTCGTTCTCCTCCGGTAAAACCGTGCAGGTGGAATATAACAGCGTTCCGCCATTCTTCACATAGCGGCAAGCGTTATCCAAAATCGCTCTCTGCACGCGGGGCAGACCCGCCAGAGCCTTGGGATCCTTATAGCGAATATCCGGCTTCTTACGGATGATGCCGAGGCCTGAGCAGGGTACATCACAGATCACAAGGTCAAAGGAATCGTTCCATTCCTCCCGGTTCTCCCGGCCATCCGCCAGAGCCGTCTCCACACAAGTGATGCCAAGGCGCTGGGCACTGCTTTCGATCAGCGAAAGCTTGTGCTCGTGGATGTCGCAGGAGATAATCTGGCCCTGGTTCTCCATCGCCATAGCCACAGCGAAACTCTTGCCACCTGGAGCAGCACAAACATCCAGCACCCTGTCACCCGGTTTTGCACCGGCAGCCAGAGCTGCGGTCTTCGCAGCGGCATCCTGAACCTGGAACCATCCGTTCTGAAATGCTTCCAGCTCCTCAATATTGCCGGCCCCAGTAACCTCCCAGCAGTCCGGGAGCCACGGGTGGAAGATCACAGTGGCCCCCGCCTCTTCCAGCTTCGCTAACAACGCCTGCGCATCGCACCTCAGACTGTTTCGCTGAATGGTCATCGGCACGCTCTCGTTGTCCAAACGTAGAAAATCCTCCGTCTCTTCCCTGCCAAGAATCGAAAGCAGCCGTTCAACCAGCCATTTGGGATGACTGTAACAGACGGAGAGATATTCTGCTTCGTCCTTGCAGGGGATCGCGGGTAG
>SVLV01000053.1 GCA_015067765.1 Oscillospiraceae bacterium
CACTGCGGATAGCCTGGTTATCGGCCTCGCTGCCGCCGGAGGTGAAGTAAATCTCACGGGGATTGGCGCCGATACACCGGGCGATGTCCTCTCGGGCAGTTTGCAGGGCTTGAGCAGCCAGCTGACCCGGTGTGTGGAGGCTGGAGGGATTGGCCCAGAGACGGTCCATAGCGTCCAGCATAGCCTCCTTCGCGGCGGCGCTGATTTTGGTGGTTGCTGCATTATCGGCGTAGATCATAATTTCCTCCTTATTCCGCGAACATGGCGGAGGTCAGGTACCGCTCCCCGGTGTCGGGCAGCAGCACCACAATGGTTTTATTCTTGTTTTCCGGACGCTGAGCAACCTGGATAGCGGCCCACAGGGCAGCGCCGGAGGAGATTCCTACCAGAACACCCTCCTTTCGGCCGATGAGACGACCGGTGGCATAGGCGTCCGCGTCGGTCACGGGGATAACTTCGTCATAAATTTCGGTGTTGAGTACCTCGGGGATGAAATTGGCACCGATACCCTGCAGACCGTGGCTTCCGGCCTTGCCGCCGGAGAGGAGGGGAGACGAGGCGGGCTCCACTGCCACCACGTGCAGGTGGGGATTTTGCTCTTTCAAATACTCGGCGGTTCCGGTGATGGTGCCGCCGGTTCCCACACCCGCCACAAAGACATCCACCTGCCCGTCGGTATCGCGCCAGATCTCCGGGCCGGTGGTGGCACGGTGGGCGGCGGCGTTGGCGGGGTTGACAAATTGACCGGGAATAAAGCTGCCGGGCAGCTGGCGGGAGAGCTCCTCTGCCTTCTGAATGGCTCCGGTCATGCCCTTGGCCCCTTCGGTGAGGACCAGCTCAGCTCCATAGGCCTTCATCAAAAGACGGCGTTCCATGCTCATGGTGTCCGGCATGACGATGATGGTCCGGTAGCCCCGGGCGGCAGCCACGCATGCAAGACCGATACCGGTGTTGCCGGAGGTGGGCTCAATAATGACTGAGCCGGGCTTCAGCAGACCCTGTTCCTCCGCATCTTGAATCATAGCCTGGGCTACGCGGTCCTTAGCAGAACCGGCGGGATTAAAGTATTCCAGCTTTGCCAGAATGCGAGCCTGGAGCTGCAGCTCACGTTCCAGATTGGTTAGCTCCAGCAGGGGGGTATTTCCAATCAAAGTTTCTACGGAAGTATGAATATGGCTCATATGAAACGCCTCCTGGATCCGGATGGATCTGTTTTTATATAAAGAATACGATTGGTGCCTTTAATTACCACTTATTCAAGTAGGTTTATAGGAATTATACACCTATAAACCTATCTGGTCAATAGGAAAAAGAAAAAATGCTGGACAAGGTTGAAATCCTATTAACCTGCTCGTATAATAGGATTTAAACAAGGAGCAAGGGGGCGAATCAACATGATGATTTCCACAAAAGGACGGTATGCCCTGCGCGTGATGATCGATATGGCGGAGCATCGGGGAGATGGGTATCTGCCCCTGAAAGAGATTGCCCAGCGCCAGGAGATCTCGGAGAAGTATTTGGAGAGTATTATCAAGATCCTGGTTCAAAACCGGGTGCTGGTAGGGCTGCGGGGAAAGGGCGGGGGATACCGCCTGGTCAAGGAGCCAAAGGATTACACTGTGGGGGAGATTCTGCGGCTGACGGAGGGAAGTCTGGCGCCGGTGGCCTGTGCTGACTGTGAGGCGGAGCCTTGTCCCAGAGTGGAGCAGTGCAGAACGCTGCCTATGTGGCGGGGACTGAACAAGGTGATCAACGAGTATCTGGATGGGATCACGGTTGCGGATCTGGTGGCGTCTGTCCAGCCCGGCGATCACTACGTGATCTAACGCACCGCGGAGGGGGAGAGCCACAATATGGAAAAGAAGTTTTGTATTTTTGACATGGATGGTACGCTGGTGGATTCCATGGGCTACTGGCGTCAGTTGGGAAGAGAGTACCTGCTGAAAAAGGGTATCAGTGAAGAACGGACAGATCAGGTGCTTGAAGAGCTCCAGGTCATGTCCATTCCCAAGGCAGCTGTTGTATTTCGGCAGACACTTGGAATGTCCCTCACAGAGGAAGAATTGATAGAGGAAATGCAGGATCTCATGCAGTGCCATTATCAGAATGATGTCCTTCTCAAACCGGGGATATTGGAGTATCTGGAAAAGCTGAAGGGGAAAAACTGTCGAATGTGCGTGGCTACTGCGACTCATCAGAGACTGGCGCGTGGGTGTTTGAAACATCTGGGGATCGATCAGTATTTTGAGTTTGTGCTCAGCTGCAAGATGCTGGGGGTTGGAAAAGATAAGCCGGATGTCTATCTTCATGCGGCACAGCAGTTGGGGAGTCGACCGGAACAGACGGCGGTCTTTGAAGATGTCCTCTATGCTGCGCAGACAGCCAAATCGGCGGGGTTTTATACTGTAGCGGTTTGGGATCAAAATGCTGCACATGAGTGGGACAGCCTGCTTGCTCTTGCCGACGAAGCGGTGGAGGATTGGAGAGAAGCGGAATAACCATACCATAAGAAAAACCACGGCAAGATTGCCGTGGTTTTTACTGTATATATCGTTTTTTACTTGCCAGCCTTCTTGCGCTCGGGAATGAACAGGATGAAGACCAGGGCGGAAATTGCCATCAGGATGGGGTAGTACAGGTAGGGCAGGATGTTTACGCTGCTCAGGGTGTAGCCCAGAGCGGCGGCGCCGGACACAGCGTACAGCAGCTGAGCGCCGTAAGGCAGGATGCCCTGAATGACGGAGGCGAAGATGTCCAGCAGGGAAGCGGCGCGGCGGGGATCAATGTCGAACTCATCGCTGATGTCCTTGGCGATGGGGCCAGCCATAACGATGGCGATGGTGTTGTTGGCAGTGGCGATATCCACACCGGCGACCAGAGCGGCAATACCCAGCTGGGCACCCTTCTTGGTGTTGATCTTGGAGTGGATGAAGTCGATGATGGCCTGGATACCACCGCCGTGGGCGACGATAGCGCCGATGCAGGCAACGATGATGGAGATGACGGTGATGTCATACATATTGGAAACACCGCTGAAAATCACATTGAACAGGTCGGTCCAAGGGAACATACCGGTTCCGATGCCCACGATCAGAGAAAGGACGATACCGGCCATCAGTACGCCAAAGACGTTCAGGCCGACCAGAGCGCCAATCAGAACGACCAGGTAGGGCAGAACCTTCCAGAAGCTGTAAGTACCGATATCCAGAGTGGAGGATGCACTGGGGGTAATGGCGATGAGGATGACCAGAGTTGCAATAGCGGCGGGGAGGACGATGCCGAAGTTCATGATGAACTTGTCCTTCATCTCACAGCCCTGAGTGCGCACGGCGGCGATGGTGGTGTCGGAGATCATGGACAGGTTGTCACCAAACATGGCGCCGCAGACCACAGCGCCCAGGCACAGGGCAACGTCGAAACCGGTCTTCTCGCTGATGCCAACAGCGATGGGAGCCAGTGCAGCAATGGTGCTGCAGGAGGAGCCCATGGACAGGGAGATGAAGCAGCCGATGATAAACAGACCGCCCACAGCGAACTTGGCAGGCAGGAAGGTGAGGAACATGTTGACTGTGCTGTCCACACCGCCGGCGGCGCTGACTGCGCCGGAGAACGCACCGGCCACCAGGAAGATCAGGCACATGGTCAGAACGTTTTCATCTGCCACGCCCTGAGCCATGATCTTCATCTTGTCATTAAAGGGCATCTTGCCCAGCTGCATGACG
>SVLV01000020.1 GCA_015067765.1 Oscillospiraceae bacterium
GTCGGTGGGGATCCACCACAGCTGCGGCAGCAGGCAGGGACTCCTTGCACTCGTGGTGATCGGTGATGACCACATCCATACCCAGGGAGCGGGCGTACTCCACTTCCTCCACACCGGTGATGCCGCAGTCCACGGTGATCAGCAGAACGACCCCCTGCTGGCGCAGACCGCTCAGCGCATCGGCGGACAAGCCGTAACCATCCTCCACCCGGCGGGGGATATAGTGGCACACATCGGCGCCGCGGCTTTTCAGATAATCCACCAGAATCACCGTGGCGGTGATGCCGTCCACATCATAGTCGCCAAATACGGCGATCTTTTCCCCGTCTGCCAGGGCGCGGTTGATGCGGGCCACTGCCCGGTCCATATCCTGCATCAGCGTGGGGGAATGGGAGAGGGAGTGATCCTGCTCCAGAAATGCGGCGGCCTCTGCCGCGGTAGCAATGCCGCGGGATGCCAGCACCGAGGAAACCAGATAGGGGTAGCCGGCATCCATCAGCTGGGCAATTGCCTCCTCGGAGACAGGGGAAACATTCCATTTTTCAAATTTCACGGTGCGGCCACCTCCTTTCTGCAGCAGGTCGTATATGAATACTATATTATATCAATGTTTCCCCAAAAGGTAAAGAACAAAGTGTCTGTTTTCCGCATAAAGTCACGGGGAGAAGAATGAGAAAAGTGTCCTGCCATGATTGGCAGGACACGAAAAAGAACTCTATGAAAAAGAATGGAAGGAATCGTCAAAATCGTCGCCATCCGGGCGGGATTGAGGCTGGCGGGAGGACTGGATGGCCTGATAGTAGCCCAGCTCCGTCTGCAGCATATAGGGAGCGATCCAGATGCTGAGAATGTCGAAGGTGAGGGAACGCAGAAAGCTCCAGCCCAGGAAGGACAGATCCAGCAGGAACAGCTGCCACTTGAAGCCGGCGGTCTGCTCCTTGCTGAGACGCAGAGCCTCCAGCGCGCTGAGCTCTGGATTTTCACACAGGATAAAGAGCGCGAAGCGGTACCGATAGGTAGCAATGATGCCGGGGATCACAAACAGCAGCGACCAGCAGAACACAAGCGCAGCCTGCACAATGCCCAGCAGAATCAGTTTTCCGGCAAAGGCGAAGCCGTCAAACAGTGTGACATAGTCCCGGTATTCGCCGCGGCGGATGCCCTGATGATACAGTACCCAGCCGCCGGAGAGCACATTGCCCAGCAACGTTACCGCAACAGAGACAAAGGTGACCAGCGGGCCCGGAAAAGGTGCATGGAAGATGGCGGGGCTGATGGGCAGCTGATAGCGCTCAATGAGAAGGACCGCCTGCTGAGAGTCAAAAAAGACATAGTTATCCACGCTGTTGAGTACAAACAGAATGACCAGATACAGCAGGGTAAACAGATAGGGGGATACACGGGCACCGCGCAGAATGCTGCGGGCCTCCTGTTTCAAATAGACGCGGTCCAGCATGGGAACTCCTTTCATTGCGCATATTCTGCGCATCGGCATGAACAAACTGTTTTTTGCAGTATAGCACGAAGGAGTGTAAAAAACAAGAAGGATGCACGGAAAGTCAAGTCGGCGACAGGGGAGTTTGTGGAAAAAATGACGCTTTTTCGGAGGCGGTACTGGACAATGTGAAAATTTTGATGTAAAATTTAATGCAGTATGTGGTGGCATAGCGCCACACGTTAGTAAGATGAGGTGAAGACAATGGCAAAAGCTTTCTTTGGCGGCATTCATCCCAATGATATGAAGGCCGCAACCAATGAAAAGGCCATCGAACAGCTGGCAGCACCGGCTGAGGTGGTCATTCCCATGTCTATGCACATCGGTGCTCCTTGTAAGCCCACCGTCGCAGTGGGTGACAAGGTGACGGTAGGTCAGATGATCGGCGAACCCGGCGGGTTTGTCTCCGCGCCTATCCATGCCAGCGTTTCCGGTACCGTTAAGGCCGTGGAACCCCGCCCCTATTCCATGGGCGGCAGCATGATGTCCGTGGTGATCGAAAACGACTTCCAGAACACCGTCTGCGCAGACATTCATCCTGTGGACGATCCCGGCAGCCTGACTCCCGAGCAGCTGGTGGAGATCGTGAAGAACGCCGGTATCGTGGGTCAGGGCGGCGCAACCTTCCCCACCCATGTGAAGATCAGCTCCGGTCTGGGCAAGGTGGACTATGTGATCATCAATGCCGCAGAGTGTGAGCCCTACATCACCGGTGACCATCGTACCTGCCTGGAGCGTCCCGAGCAGGTCATCAAGGGTGCTGCCCTGCTGGCCAAGTGCTTTGGCGTGGATAAGGTGTACATCGGCATTGAGGCCAACAAGCAGAATGCAGCCGACGTGCTCAACAAGACCATCGAAGAGCTGCAGGCTCCCGTGGTGGTGGAGGTCCTGCACACCCGTTATCCCCAGGGCGCTGAAAAGCAGCTGGTTCAGGCCGTGTCCGGCCGCCAGGTGCCTTCCGGCAAGCTGCCTGCCGATGCAGGCTGCTGCATCTTTAACCTGAATACCACCTGCGCCATCTACAAGGCTGTCTATACCGGCATGCCCGTAGTCAGCAAGGTGGTTACCGTCTCCGGTTCCGGCGTCATCGAGCCCAAGAACGTGGAGTGCCCCATCGGTACCCCTATCTCCGCCCTGTTTGATGCCTGCGGCGGCCTGAAGGAGGATACCTACAAGCTGATCATGGGCGGTCCCATGATGGGTCTGGCACAGCACGATGTCAGCGTTCCCGTTGGTAAGGGTACCGGCGCTATGCTGGCCTTTGCCGGTGATGAGGAGAAGTATGTGGCAGAGCCCCAGTGCATCCGCTGCGGCAAGTGCGTAGGCGTTTGCCCCATCCGTCTGGAGCCTGTCTTTATGTACAAGTACCTGATGAAGGGCGACTATGAGGCTTTCCGCGATCAGCTCCATGGTATGGACTGCATCGAGTGCGGTGCCTGCACCTATACCTGTCCCGCCCGTCTGCCTCTGACCCATGCGTTCCGCCTGGGCAAGCAGCAGGTGAACAATGCAAGAATGGCCGCCAAGGCCAAGGCGGATGCCGAGAAGGCTGCCGCTGAGAAGAAGGAGGCGTAAGGAAATGACGGATTATAAGAATTTGAAGCTGATCGCTTCCTCCTCCCCCCACATCCGCTCCAATGAAGATACCCGCTCCATTATGACGGACGTGATCATCGCCATGGCCCCGGCACTGGTGTTCAGCATTTTCTACTTTGGCATGCGTGCTCTGGTGATGACGCTGGTCTCCGTGGTCTCCTGCGTGTTCTGGGAGTGGGCCGTGCGCAAGGTGCTGAAGAAGTCCATGGCCATCGGCGACCTGTCCGCTGTGGTGACCGGCATGCTGCTGGCTCTGACCTGCCCTGTGACTCTGCCTTACTGGCTGCTGATCATCGGTGGCTTCTTCGCCATCGTTGTGGTTAAGCAGCTCTACGGCGGCATCGGCTGCAACTTCCTTAACCCTGCTCTGGCCGGCCGTGCCGTGCTGGTGGCAAGCTACACCGGCATGATGACCAACTGGGCCAAGGTTGGCGAGACGATTCCCATGTTCGGTTCTACCGCTGATGTGGTGACCGCTGCTACCCCCATGGCCATCATGAAGAGCGGCGATTTCGACACTCTGACCAACACCTTCACCGCCATGGATATGTTCCTGGGCCGTGTGGGTGGTTCCATCGGTGAGGTTTCTGCCCTGGCTCTGCTGCTGGGTCTGGTATACCTGCTGTGCCGCAAGATCATCTCCTGGCACATCCCTGTGATGTATGTGGGCACCGTGGCTCTGCTGAGCCTGATTGCTGCTCCTGCCGGTATCGGCGCTGTGGATTACATGATCTACAATGTGTTCGGCGGCGGTCTGATGCTGGGTGCCATTTTCATGGCCACCGACTATGCAACCTCCCCTGTCACCAAGATGGGCCAGATCATCTTCGGCGTGGGCTGCGGCCTGCTGACGGTGTTCATCCGCCGCTTCGGTTCCTATCCCGAAGGCGTTTGCTATTCCATTCTGATCATGAACTGCTGCACCTGGCTGCTGGATAAGTATGTCCGCCCCACCATCTACGGTGCACTCAAGAAAGAGAAGAAGGAGGCTGCAAAATAATGAAGATCTCCGCTAACTTTATTCTCAAGGTGGCCGGCACTTTGACGGTCATCGCCCTGATCACGGCAGCCCTGCTGGGCCTGGTGAATCAGGTTACCCGCGATCGGATCGCCGAGATCGACGCGGAAAACACCCGTATCGCTATGAGCGCTGTGGCTCCCGAGGGCAGCACCTTTGGCGATAAGATGGAAATTACCGAGGCTCTGCTTTCTGCTGCTTCCGCTCACGGCGGCAAGCTGGTGGAGCTGTATCCTATGACCAGCGGCGGTGAGAACGGCTATGTGATGAAGATTTCCGCCTCCGGTTCTCAGGGCAGCATTGTAATGATGGTCGGTGTGGATGCCAAGAAGGCTGTTACCGGCATCTCTGTGGTCAGCCATGCTGAGACCTCCGGTATCGGTACCAAGGTGGTGGGCAATGAGCTCAATGCCGCCGGTGTGCCCGTTCTGGATCAGTTTGTCGGCCTGAGTGGCGCCGGCTCCCTGGCGGTAGGCAAGAACATCTCCGCCGTCTCCGGCGCTACCGTTTCTACCAGAGGCATCAACATGGGCGCCAATGCTGCTCTTGCTGTTGCTGAAGTGCTGGGCTAAGAAAGGAGGATCTGCAACATGAATTTTGGTAAGCAATTGAAAGAAGGCCTGATCACGCAGAACCCTGTGCTGGTCCAGCTGCTGGGTATGTGCTCCACCATGGCCATCACCACGTCGTTCTTTAACGGCCTGGGTATGGGCGTGTCCGTGCTGATCATCCTGACCCTGTCCAACATCTTTATTTCCCTGCTGCGCAAGATCATCCCCAACGAAGTTCGTATCGCCTGCTACATCGTGGTGATTGCCGGTTTCGTGACCTGTGTGGATCTGCTGCTGAAGGCATTCGTTCCCGCTCTGTCCAGCTCTCTGGGCGTGTTCATCCCCTTGATCGTCGTGAACTGCATCATCCTGGGCCGTGCAGAGGCATTTGCCTCCAAGAATACGGTGGGTGCCTCCACGCTGGACGGTATCTGCCAGGGTATCGGTTATACCATCGTGCTGATCATTATGTGCGTGTTCCGTGAATTCTTCGGTTCCGGTACCATCGGCGGTGGCCTGCTGGGCGGCGGCGCTCTGGGCAGCGCACCCGGCATTGCCATTTTCCCCGCAGAGTTTGGTCTCAGCATGCTGACCCTGCCTGTGGGTGGCTTCCTGACCCTGGGTGCACTGATCGCTGCGATGCAGTGGGCTTTGGCCAAGAGCGAAAAGAAAAAGGAGGCCAAGTAAGTTATGAGTATCACATCTTTGCTCGCCATCTCTCTTGGCGCTATTCTGACCAATAACTTCATCTTCGCCCAGTTCCTGGGTATCTGCCCCTTCCTGGGCGTGTCCAAGAAGATCGATACCGCTATCGGTATGGGCGCAGCCGTGACCTTCGTTATGGGTCTGGCTTCCGCATTCTGCTATGGCATCAATATCGTGCTGGTGAAGCTGGATCTGGCTTTCATGCAGACCGTGGCCTTCATTCTGGTCATTGCCGGTCTGGTGCAGTTCGTGGAGATGTTCCTGAAGAAGAACATTCCCACCCTGTATACCGCTCTGGGCGTGTATCTGCCTCTGATCACCACCAACTGCGCCGTGCTGGGTGTTGCCCTGCTGAACGTGCAGAACGACTACAACTTTATCGAGTCCGTGGTGTACGGCATCACCGGCGGTCTGGGCTTCCTGCTGGCCATCTTCCTGTTCGCAGCTGTTCGCGAGCAGCTGGAGGTCTCCTCCGAGACGCCCAAGTGCTTTGAGGGCTTCCCCATTGCACTGATCACCGCAGGTCTGATGGCTCTGGCCTTCATGGGCTTCAGCGGCCTGAAGGTCTGGTAAGGAGGTAACGAATTATGACTATTGTATACGCTGTCGCCGTTCTCGGCGTACTTGCGATCGTATTCGGTCTCATCCTCGCTGTGGCTGCTAAGGTCTTCGAGGTCGAGGTGGATCCCCGCCTGCCCCAGATTCAGGAGTGCCTGGCCGGCGCCAACTGCGGCGGCTGCGGTTATCCCGGCTGCGGCGGCTGCGCCGAGGCCATTCTGGCCGGCAAGGCCCCTGTTACCGCTTGTGCCCCCGCTGGTCCCGAGAACGCCGCCAAGATCGCAGCGATCATGGGCATGGAAGCACCCTCCGGCGATAAGATGGTAGCCCACGTTATGTGTAACGGCGGCTGCAATGCTCAGAAGAACTTTGAGTATCGCGGCGTGAAGGATTGCCTGGCTGCCACCAAGGTCTGCGGTGGTGACGCGCTGGCCTGCAAGTATGGCTGCTTTGGCTTCGGTTCCTGCGTGGCTGCCTGTAAGTTCGATGCCATCCATGTGGTGGACGGCGTGGCTGTGGTGGACAAGGAAAAGTGCACCAACTGCGGTGCCTGCCGTGAGGCTTGCCCCCGCAAGCTCATCACCGAGGTTCCCTACAAGCAGAAGGTGTTTGTCAACTGCTCCAACAAGGATAAGGGCCCCGCTGTGGCCAAGGTCTGCGCCAACAGCTGCATCGCCTGCGGCATGTGTGAACGCACCTGTAAGTTCGATGCCATCCACGTGGTCAACAACGTGGCTGTGATCGACTATACCAAGTGCAAGAACTGCACCATGTGCGCCAAGGCCTGCCCCAAGAACGCCATTGAGCCCATCCCCACTCCCGAGGAGAAGGAGAAGTTCAAGGCCGCTCAGAAGGCTGCTGCCGAGAAGAAGGCCGCTGCCGCCGCTGCTGCTGCAGAGAAGGCTGAGTAAATCAGGTAAAAAAAGAGGATGCCCGCCGCAGCGGACATCCTCTTTTTTTCGGGAGACCCATTGCATTTTGGCGATAAAAGGATTATACTGTAAGCAGAACAGGCAGAGTAGAAAACTGTGTGTCGCGTCTTATGACCAGTGTCGGCGGAACGGGGAGTTGTCCGCTGGACGAAATGGTGCTCAGCACCTGCAGTACAGTTTTCGCATCCCGCTGTCGCATAGAGTGAAGGAATCTCCTCCCCTGTGCGGCAACCGAGTTGATCGGACTGCCATTACCACAGAGGAGGTTTTATTATGAAGATGTATTCCACCTGTTTTTCCCGGGAATATTGGCAGCAGTCCCTCCGGGAGATGAAGGACCTGCGCAAGCTGGTGTTCGCCGCCCTGATGATCGCCGCGTGTATCATTTTGGCGCGTTTTAAGATCCCGCTGGGCGAAAATCTGAACCTGAATGTTACCTTCCTGGCCCGCGCCCTGTGCGCCACAGTCTGCGGCCCGGTGCTGAGCATCGTGTTCGCCGCGGCGGAAGATACCCTCAGCTTCTTCCTGTCCTCCGGCGGCTACGCCTATTTCCCCGGTTACATGATCACTACGGCACTGGGTTGTCTGGTGTATGCTCTGTGCTTTTACCGTCGTCGCATCACCATGCGTAGTCTGATTCTGGCCAAGGTAGTGACCAATGTGCAGAATGTGTTTCTGGGGTCTCTGTGGAGTGCCATGCTCTACGGAAAGGGCTATCTGTTCTACCTGACCTCCAGCGCCTGGAAGAATCTGCTGTACCTGCCGCTGCAGGTGCTGATGCTGGTAGTTGTGCTGCAGGCATTGCTGCCGGTGATGCACCGTCTGCACTGGGCGCCCAACCAGCTGGAAGAGGGGCGGATTCCTTGGTAAAGCGGGCGAAAAGCCTTGCGGCGCAAGCGATTTCCCAAGGAAGCAGTTTGTTTACAATTATTTCAAATTGCGGCTATTGACATTATAGGATAGGAATGGTAAACTTCCTTTAGCACTCGAGAGAAGAGAGTGCTAAAGGAAGTTTTTTTATGGAATTGACTGAGCGCAAAAAGCAAATATTGAAGATTGTGGTAGAGGGCTATATCGACTCGGCAGATCCTTTGGGCTCCAAGGCGATCGTGGAGCGTATGCCCGGAAAGATCAGTTCTGCCACGGTCCGCAATGAGCTGGCAGACCTGGTGGAGATGGGTTATCTGGAGCAGCCCCATACCTCCGCCGGCCGTATCCCTTCTCCCAAGGGATATCGCCTGTATGTCAACGAACTGATGGAGAAAAAGACCCTCTCCGCCGAGGAGACAGAGCAGATCAACCACTCTCTGGGCGGCCAGCTGAAGCAATTGGATCGCGTCATTGCCCAGACGGGGCAGATGGTATCCAGCTTCGTGGGGTATCCCACCTATGCAGTGGCAGATCATCGGGAGGCGGTCACCGTTCGGCGCTATGAATTGATTGCCATGGATGGATTGAGTTTTATCGCCGTGGTGATGCTGTCAGACAGCAGAGTAAAAAGCCAGCTGATGCAGCTGCAGCTCTCTGTGGAATCGGAACGTCTGCCGGAGCTGAGCCATCTGCTCAACACCCACTTCACCGGCATTGGTGTGGAGGAGATGAACGGCCGGCTGATGAGCCTGTCGGAGCAGGTGTCCGGTCAGTGGTTTTTGCTGCTGAATCAGGTGGTGGACTATGCGGCGGATCTGCTGCAGGATTCCGGTGGTCAGCAGGTCTATACCAATGGCGCCAGCCAGCTGCTGAAATTCCCGGAGTACCGGGATGTGAACAAGGCCCAGGAGCTGATGAGCTTCATGGTGGACAGCAAGGAGCAGCTTCCCGTGCCTGCCGGTGATGCACCGATGCAGATCCTCATTGGCCCGGAAAATGTCAATGAGGCCCTGCGGGAAAGCAGTGTCGTTGTGGCAAGTTACGATATTGGAGATAATATGAGGGGTCTGGTGGGCGTTGTCGGTCCTACCCGCATGGATTACGCCACCGTGGCGGCGCGCTTGAGCTATTTTGCCGAGAGCCTGACCCGGATGTTTGGCAAATCCCAGCTTCCCCCCAAGGAGGATATTGAGGAATGAGCGAAAAGGAAAAGAAGGACCTGCCCGGCCAAGAGGAACAGACCGTCGAGACGGATGCCCAGGAAACGGCGCAGGCAGAAACCGAATCCGCTGCCGAACCTGTGCAGGAGCAGGTGCCCGAGACCTTTACGGTGACCCGGGAGCAGATGGAGAAGATGGAACAGCTGGCGCAGATGCTGGCTGAGAGCGGCGACAAGTACCTGCGCCTTGCCGCTGAGTATGACAACTATCGCAAGCGCACCACGAAGGAGAAGGAAAACATCTATGCAGATGCCAGGATGGATACCATCAAGCCCTTTTTGGATGTGCTGGATAATCTGGAGCGCGGCCTGCAGCAGTTTGCCGAAGGGGATGGACATCGCCAGGGCATGGAGCTGATCTGCAAGCAGTTTGTCGCGGTGCTGGAAAAGCTGGGCGTCACGGAGATCCCGGCACAGGACCAACCCTTCGATCCCGCCCTGCACAATGCTGTGATGCATGTGGAGGACGAGAATGTGGGCGAGAACACCATTGTGGAGGTGTTCCAGAAGGGCTACCAGATGGGCGAAAAGATCCTGCGATTCTCCATGGTGAAGGTCGCAAACTGATAACGAAAATAATAAAAATTACAGATAATCTTAGGAGGCAACTATTATGGCTAAAGTAATCGGTATCGATCTGGGTACGACCAATTCCTGCGTGGCAGTGATGGAGGGCGGCGAAGCCGTCGTCATCGCCAACGCTGAGGGCAACCGCACCACCCCTTCCGTGGTGGCTTTCTCCAAGACCGGCGAGCGTATGGTGGGCCAGGTGGCAAAGCGCCAGGCAATCACCAACCCCGACCGCACCATCGCATCCATCAAGCGTGAGATGGGCAGCGACTATAAGGTGGCCATCGACGAGAAGAACTACACCCCTCAGGAGATCAGCGCCATGATCCTGCAGAAGCTGAAGGCCGATGCAGAGAGCTATCTGGGCAGCACTGTCACCGAGGCGGTCATCACCGTGCCCGCATATTTCACCGACGCACAGCGTCAGGCAACCAAGGATGCCGGTAAGATCGCCGGTCTGGATGTCAAGCGTATCATCAATGAGCCCACCGCAGCTGCTCTGGCTTACGGTGTGGATAAGGAACAGTCCCAGAAGATCATGGTCTACGACCTGGGCGGCGGCACCTTCGACGTCTCCATTCTGGAGATCGATGATGGCGTCATCGAGGTTCTGGCCACCGCCGGCAACAACCGCCTGGGCGGCGACGACTTCGACCAGTGCATCATGAAGTATCTGGTGGCTGAGTTCAAGAAGGCTGAGGGCATCGACCTGTCCGCCGATAAGGTGGCAATGCAGCGTCTGAAGGAGGCTGCCGAGAAGGCTAAGATCGAACTGTCCGGCGTGACCACCAGCAACATCAACCTGCCCTATATCACCGCAGATGCCACCGGTCCCAAGCATCTGGATGTGACCCTGTCCCGCGCCAAGTTCAATGAGCTGACCGGCCACCTGGTGGATGCCACCATGGGACCCGTCCGTCAGGCCATGTCCGATGCAGGCCTGAAGCCCTCCGACCTGCAGAAGGTGCTGATGGTGGGCGGCTCCAGCCGTATCCCCGCTGTGGTGGAAGCTGTGAAGGCCTTCACCGGCAGCGAGCCCTTCAAGGGCATCAACCCCGATGAGTGCGTGGCTATGGGCGCTGCCCTGCAGGCCGGCGTGCTGACCGGCGATGTGAAGGGTCTGCTGCTGCTGGATGTGACCCCCCTGTCCCTGGGTATTGAGACCATGGGCGGTGTGTGCACCCGTCTGATCGAGCGCAACACCACCATTCCCGTGAAGAAGAGCCAGATTTTCTCTACCGCAGCCGACAACCAGACCTCTGTTGAGGTCAACGTGCTGCAGGGTGAGCGCGAGATGGCTGCCGCCAACAAGAGCCTGGGCCGCTTCCATCTGGACGGCATTGCTCCCGCCCGCCGCGGTGTGCCTCAGATCGAGGTGACCTTCGATATCGATGCCAACGGTATCGTCAATGTCTCCGCCAAGGATCTGGGCACCGGTACCGAGCAGCACATCACCATCACCTCCTCCACCAACATGAGCAAGGAGGACATCGAGAAGGCCGTTAAGGAAGCCGAGCAGTATGCTGCTGAGGATGCCAAGCTGAAGGAGAAGGTGGAAGTCCGCAACCAGGCCGATCAGATGGTCTACCAGGCTGAGAAGACTCTGGGTGAGGTGGGCGACAAGATGCCCGAGGAGGAGAAGGCTCCCATTCAGGCCGGTATCGACAAGCTGAAGGAGACCCTGAAGGGCGAGGATACCGATGCCATCAAGGCTGCTACCGAGGAACTGACCCAGCTGTTCTACAAGATGAGCGAGAAGCTGTATCAGCAGGCCAATCCTCAGGGCGATCCCACTGCTGCACAGGGCGATCCCGCTGGCGGCCAGCAGTACTACGACGCAGATTATAAGGTCGTGGACGAGGACGAGCAGAAGTAAAGGAAATTCACCGAATAAGGGACAGGAATAACCTGTCCCTTAAACGGCGTTTTCCGTCCTTTGAGGAGAGAACCATATGGCAGAAAATAAGCGCGATTATTACGAGGTGCTGGGTGTCAGCAAGGGCGCCTCGGAGGATGAGATCAAGCGGGCCTATAAAAAGCTGGCCCGGAAATATCATCCCGATATGAACCCCGGCGACAAAGAGGCCGAGGAAAAATTCAAGGAGATCAACGAGGCCAACGAGGTCCTGTCCGATCCCGACAAGAAGGCCCGCTATGACCAGTTTGGCTTTGCCGGCGTGGACCCCAACTTCGGAGCGGGTGCCGGTGGTTATGGCGCCGGCGGCTTCGATTTCGGCGATCTGGGCGATATCTTTGGCAGTTTCTTTGGCGGCGGCTTCGGCGGCGGCCAGACACGCCGCAACGGTCCGCGCCGGGGCGAGAGCATTCGTGCCAGCCTGACGGTGGACTTTGTGGAGGCGGCCTTCGGCTGCGAGAAAGAGGTCACGCTGGAGCGCTCCGAGGAGTGCACCACCTGCGGCGGAAACGGCTGTGCACAGGGCACCAGCCCCGAGGTCTGCGACCAGTGCCACGGTACCGGCAATGTGCAGGTGCGCCGTCAGACCCCCATGGGTGTGTTCGCATCCACCAGCCCCTGCCCCAAGTGCGGCGGTCGGGGCAAAATCATCCGCCAGCCCTGCGATGATTGTAAGGGCAGCGGCCGGATGCGCAAGCGCAGGACCATCAAGGTGAATATCCCCGCCGGCATCGATCACGGGCAGACCATATCCCTGCGGGGTGAGGGCCATGCCGGCAGCAATGGCGGCGGAAACGGCGATCTGCTGATCACGGTGATGGTGCGGCCCCATGAGCTGTTCCACCGGGATGGCACCTCCGTCTTCTGCGAGGCCCCCATCACCTTTACTCAGGCGGTGCTGGGCGCAGAACTGGAGATCCCTACCATCGACGGCAAGGTGAAGTACAGTATCCCCGAGGGCACCCAGACCGGAACGGTGTTCCGTCTGCGGGGCAAGGGTATTCCCGTTCTCAACGGCCGTGGCCGCGGCGATCAGTATGTGACCGTTACCATTGAAACTCCCAGAAACCTGAACAAGGAGCAGCGGGAGGCGCTGCGAAAGTTCAGTGAGACGCTGGGTGAGGGAAACTACGAAAAGCGCAAGAGTTTTTTCAAGAAGAAGTAAGGCGGTGAGGTCTTGTACTTAGCCGATTACCATCTCCACAGCAGCTGCTCCCCGGATGGGCACCTCCCCATGGAGGAGATCGCCCGCCTGGCGGTGGAGCGTGGGATGGATGAGATCTGTTTCACAGATCATCTGGATACCATCTATTGGAAGGACTTCTCCCCCTGCTCGGAATTTGACTGGCCGGAGGCGCTGCGTCAGTTTCAGCGGGCCCAGGAACGCTGGGGTGACCGGATTAAGCTGAAGCTGGGTGCGGAAGTGGGAGAAGTGATCCTCTCCTATGAGCGGGCGCAGATCCAGCTGGATAATGCCCCGGAACTGGATTTTCTCATCGGCTCGGCCCACACCACCGGAGCAAAGTTTCATTATATTGACCTGTATTACATGACCCGGGAACAGGAATCCCAGTACGATGCCATGCTGGAGGACTATTTGGATGGTATCCGGGATCTGGTCTTATGGGGAAAGTTTCATGTGCTGGGGCATCTGACGCTGCCGCTGCGGATCCTCAACGAGCAGCTGCACATGAATATGACCTTTGCGCCCTATATGGAGCGGGTGGAGGAGATCTTCTCCATCATTATCCCCAAGGGCATCGGCATCGAGTGCAACACCAACCGGGGCAATACGCCGCTGCCGGACCGGGAGATTTTGACCCTGTACCGGCAGATGGGCGGCGAGATCATCACCCTGGGCTCGGATGCCCACCACGGCAGGCATGTGGCCTGCGCCATCAAAGAGTGTCAGCAGCTGCTGAAAGAATGCGGCCTGCGCTATTTTACCACATTCCACAAAGGAGAGCCGGAGTTCCGGCCGTTGTGACAGAAGGGAGCAACCACTATGAAAATTGCCATTGCTTGCGATCACGGCGGATATCTGCTCAAGCAGGATATCCTGATCTGGATGGAGGAAAATGACATCGATTATGAGGACTTCGGCTGCTACAGCACCGAGAGTGTGGACTATCCCGCTTTTGGTGAAAAGGCTGCCCGCAGCGTAGCCTCCGGTGAGTGCGATAAGGGCATCGTCATCTGCACCACCGGTATCGGTATCTCGATTGCTGCCAACAAGGTGGCCGGCATCCGCTGCGCCCATTGCACGGACAGCTTCTCTGCCGAGATGACCCGCCGTCACAATGATGCCAATATGCTGGCATTGGGCGCCGGACTTACCGGACCCAATCTGGCCAAGCGCATTGTGGAAGTCTTTTTGAACACGGAATTTGAGGGTGGGCGTCATGCCCGCCGCGTCGGCCTGCTGGATCAGATCCAGCCCTGACGTAAATTTACGAAGGAGGTGGTCAGATGGCCACAAAAGGCTATAACAGCTACCGGGGTCGTCTGTCCGCCGGGAAAAAATTGCTGACCGTACTGCTGGTACTGGTCCTTCTGGGCTCGGCTGTCTTTTTGCTGGGACAGGACTATCTGGTTTATGACGGCGCCGGTAATGTACGGTTGGAACTGCCCTTTCTGGACTTTTTCCGGAACGAGGAGGATTCCGAAACCGGCGATCTGGGGGATGTGGATCTGACCATTGAGGAGCCGCAGCGGCCCACCATCGATCTGCTGCAGGCACAGGAATTGCCGTCGGATGTGCTGAACGGAGACATACAGGCGAAGCTTGCCTCCCTGCCGGAGACGGTGGTGATCCAGATCAAGCAGACGGACGGAAGCCTCACCTATCATCCGACCTTTGTTACGGCCAAGGGCGTCCGTACCGGCGATGCTATGACCACGGCCAACCTGAAGGCCATTTTGGAATCCGACCGCTATACGGTGGCCCGCATCAGCTGCTTTGCTGACATGGCGTTTGCCAAGGCGGATATGGTGGGCGCCAGCCTTCAGCGGGATGATAAATGGCTGTGGTATGACGACTATGCCTCCTGCTGGACCGATCCGGCCAAAGATGCCACCCGGGAATACCTGCAGAAGATCTGCGCCGAGTGCGTGGAAATGGGCTTTGACGAGATCCTGTTGGATCAGTTCTCCTATCCGGTGAAGGGCCGTTTGGACCGAATTTTGAATGTGGGCAGCATCGATAAGACCGCGGAGTTGACAGAAGTTTTGGCCTCTCTGCGGCAGCAGCTGCCGAAGATTACAGGCTTGTCTGTGGTGCTGCGTTACAATGAGCCGGAAAAGACCGGATTGACCATGGAACTGCTGCAGCAGTTCGACCGGATCTATGTGGATACCGGCACAGTGGATATGGCGAAACTGGCCGGCCAGCTGCCTGCCGGATTCGATCAGACCACCCGGCTGGTGGCTATGGTGCGCACTGCACCGGCATCCGGCAGCTATATGCTGGTACAGTAAATCTAACAAAAAGGAAGTTCTTCCCCGGGAAGAACTTCCTTTTTCCTTGTCCCTTCCACACGGCTGTGGTACAATGAGAAAAACTTTGGGAGGTGAAGAGATGTTCAAACGGGTCTATGTGGAAATCACCAATCGCTGCAATCTGGCCTGTTCCTTCTGCCCCGGCACGCGGCGTCCGGCCGGAACCATGTCGGCAGAGGAATTTCGTCTGTTGGCGGAGAAGCTGCGGCCCCATACGGACTATCTCTACCTCCATGTGCTGGGAGAACCGCTGCTGCACCCGCAGCTGGAGGAGATCCTCTCTGTGGCTGGGAAGTGGAACTTCCGTGTGTGCCTGACCACCAACGGAACGCTGCTGCAGCAGCAATTGCCGGTGCTGCTGGGAGCAAAATGTCTCCACAAGGTCAGTGTGTCCCTGCACAGCTTTGAGGGGAATGCCCGTACCGATGCGCTGCCGGGATATCTGCAGCCTGTGTTTGACAGCTGTCTCGCCCTGTCGAAACGGGGTGTATTATGTGCCCTGCGCCTGTGGAATGAAGGGGGCGCCCAGGAACGCAATGGTGAGATCCTGGCCTATCTGTCCCAGCGGATCGGAATTTCAGTAGAGGACTTGCCGCAGGACCGCCGTGGAAACCGCACCCTGGCTCCGCGTCTGTATCTGGAGCAGGCGGAGAAATTTGATTGGCCAGACCCGGAGAGTCCGGATCGGCAGACCCAGTTCTGCCACGGTCTGAGCCAGCAGATTGCTGTTCTCTGCGACGGAACGGTGGTGCCCTGCTGTTTGGATGGTGAGGGATATATTCCTTTGGGAAACCTGTTTTCCCAGGAAATGGACGAGATTTTGGCCTCTTCGCGGGCCTGTGCCATGCGGGAAGGATTTGCCCGGCGGCAGCCGTCTGAGGAGCTATGCCGGCGCTGCGGGTATGCTGTGCGGTTTAATAAGGGATGAATATGGAGAAAGAGATTCTTCAATTGAACAAAGTGACCGAGCCACTGCTGGCGTGGTATGACCAAAATCGGCGCAGTCTGCCCTGGCGGGAGGAGGTCTCGGCATACCGCACCTGGGTGTCGGAGATCATGCTGCAGCAGACCCGAGTCGCTGCGGTACTGCCCTATTTTGCCCGGTTTATGGCGGCCTTCCCCACGGTGGAGAGCCTCGCGCAGGCTCAGCCGGAGCGGCTGATGAAGCTGTGGGAGGGGTTGGGCTACTATAGTCGCGCCCGCAATCTGCAGAAGGCTGCGCAAATCATTGTGGAGCAGTACGGCGGCAGGTTTCCCGATACCTACCGGGAGTTGATGGCGCTGCCGGGAATCGGTGACTACACCGCCGGGGCGATCCTCTCCATCGCCTTTGGAAAACCGGAGCCTGCGGTAGACGGGAATGTGCTGCGGCTGGTTGCCCGTGTTACCGGAAGCTCCATGGATATTTTGGAGACAAAGAACAGAAAAGAATTTCGCCGTTGGGTTGCTGCGGCGCTGCCGGCCGACCGGGCCGGTGCCTATAACCAGGCCTGGATGGATCTGGGGGCCACGGTGTGTCTGCCCAATGGAGCACCGCTGTGCAGCCAATGTCCGCTGCAGGAGCTGTGCTGCGCCTGTCGGGAGGGAAAGCAGCAGACATTGCCGGTGCGTGCGCCGAAGCGTGAGAAACGGTCAGAGGAAAAGACCGTATTTGTTCTGTGCCGCCGGGGGGAAGTGGCCCTGCGGCAGCGGCCGCAGGAGGGACTGCTGGCTGGTCTGTGGGAGTATCCCCATGTGGAGGGCCTGTTGGACGAGGCGGCTGCGGCCCGGCAGCTGGAGCAATGGGGGCTGACGGTACACCGCTGGCACAAGACGCTGTCGGCAAGGCATATCTTTACCCACATCGTATGGAAGATGACCGGTTATGTGCTGGAGATCGAGGGGGATGGCCCTGTCGATTGGATGTGGGCCGATGGGGAGGAGAGACGGCTGCGGGCCATCCCCTCCGCCTTTGAAAAATTTACGGGAGCAATTCCTGCGGAGGAGGAACTATGATCTGCACACTGTGTCCCCGCCAATGCGGTGCGCTGCGCACCGAGACGCAGGGAAATGGGTTTTGCGGGATGCCAGCCGGTCTGCGGGTGGCCCGTGCCGCATTGCACCACTGGGAGGAACCGGTGATTTCCGGTACGCAGGGCAGTGGAACGGTATTTTTCTCCGGCTGCACTCTCCGGTGCAGTTACTGTCAGAACCGGGAAATCTCTACGGGTGGATTTGGAAAAACAGTTACAACGGAGCGGCTGCGGGAGATTTTCGAGGAATTGATCCGTCAGGGCGCCCACAACATCAATCTGGTCACAGCGACCCATTTCCTGCCCTGGATCCTGCCGGCGCTGGAGGAAAAGCTGCCGGTACCGCTGGTGTATAACTGCGGTGGCTATGAGTCGGTGGAGACGCTGAGACAGCTGGAGGGAAAGGTGGATATCTATCTGCCGGACCTGAAATATTCCCTGCCGCATCTGGGTCGGGACCTGTCTGCCGCAGAGGACTATTTTCCGGTTGCCACAGCAGCCATCCGGGAGATGTACCGCCAAACCGGACCCTGTGTGCTGGAAAACGGTTTGCTGCGCCGCGGTGTGGTGATCCGTCATCTGGTGCTGCCGGGACAGTTGGAAAATACCCGACAGGTCATTGACTGGGTGTCGGCCAATTTCCAGCCGGGAGAGGTGCTCTTCTCCCTGATGAGTCAGTACACCCCCCAGCCCGGAGCCGAGGGTACTATGGCCCGCCATGTAACTGCTGCGGAGTATCGGGCAGCGGCTGCGTATATGAACAACTGTGGCATTGTGGACGGCTTTCTGCAGGAGCGGACCTCTGCCCGGGAGGAATACACGCCGCCATTTGATTTGACGGGCGTATGACTCAAGAACAGACGAAAAAACGCCTATAGATTGGAATGTCACGGTCTGTTCAGCCTGTTTGGCTTGTATGAGTTGTTTGGTACATTTGGACTTAAAAAGTTCTAAAAATAAGCAAAAAGCATTAAAAAATGCGAAAATTTATTGAAAAAAATTTCAAAAAACTGTTGCATTTTTGTTTTCAAAGTGATACGCTATATTCAGAAAGAAGTTCTGCTTCGCAGAACCGGAAAACACCGCTTTGATAGGAGGAAACGAATATGGCATATCCCAAGACTGGCAATGAGGTCTATGTAAGCCTCAATCTTTCCAACACCATGCTGACCGGTATCGGCAAGGGTACGATTACCCGCGAGCAGGTCTCTGTAGATTATTTGAAGCGGCTGTTTGCCGAATACGGTGTCATCGTATCCGCGAAGCCGGAGCAGCGCCGTCTGCTGGAGATCGTCAATGAGACCTATGATCTGCAGCTGGAAATTCCGGATAGCCTGAAGGTGTTCCAGCTGTCCGAGCAGAAGCGCCGTCTGGTGATCATCAATGTGCAGGGCCTGCGCCGCAAGGGCGGCTCCCTGCTGCCGGAGTATACGGATGAGGAGTTCAACGAGGCAACCTTCAGTTTTGTGAAGTACTATGTTCAGAGCCGTCATTATGATGATCTGGTCGCCGAGAACGAGCGGTTGAAGTACGCACTGGAGCAGGAACTGGAGTGGAGAAACCGTACGGACAGCTAAGTCTATGTAAAATAAGAAAAACCGGAGGGGATTTCCCTCCGGTTTTTTTGCTTAATTCTGGATGATGCGGTAATCTTTCTGTGCTGCCCGATTCAGGCGGAGAAGCTTCTCCTGCACAAGAATCTCCTGCAGTTGGCCGATGATTTGGTTGGACACCAGATAACCCTTCGGTGTCAGCTTCCATACTGCACCGTCCTGACAGGCCAGGCCCATCTGCGCATATTGGCGCAGCTGCTGTTCCAGCGGCGCAAAGCGCTGACGGAATCGGGTTTCGAAGTGCTTGCCGTCCAATCCGGCATTGGTGCGCAGATAGAGCATCAGATACTCCATATCCCGGTCCAGCGGATCGATGATCTCGGATTCGGACAACACCAAATCGCCCCGCAGATATCCCTCCAGATCCCGCTGGTATCCATAGCGGACCCCGCCAAAATCAGAATGGGCACCGGGACCGAAGCCGGCATACTCCTGCAGCGTCCAGTATTTCAGGTTGTGGCGGGATTCCCGGCCGGGTTTGGCAAAGTTGGAGATCTCATACTGCTGATAGCCGGCTTGCTGCAGGAATGAGACGGTATATAAGTACATCTCCGCCTGCAGATCATCGTTCGGCAGATTGGCGGGATTCTGATGCCAAAGGGGGGTGCCCTCCTCCACCTTCAGCCCATAGCAGGACAGATGCTCCGGGTTCATTGCCACCGCATCGGCAAGGGTTTTCTGCCAATGCTCCATGGTCTGGCCGGGCAATCCATAAATCAGATCCAGACTGAGATTTTCCAGCTTGGCGCGGCGGGCCGCTTCCACGGCCTGCTGGGCCTGAGCGGCAGTGTGGATCCGCCCCAGCTGCCGGAGGAGTGCATCATCGGTGGTTTGCACCCCCAAAGAGATGCGGTTGAAGCCTGCACGGCGCAGAGCGCGCAGTGCCTTCCAATCGCCGGCGCTGTCCGGATTGGCCTCCAGTGTGATCTCTGCATCCTTGGCCAACCGATAATGCTTTTGAATTATTTTTAGTAGTTGTGTCAAACGGGAGACACCCAGATAGCTAGGGGTGCCGCCGCCGAAATAGACAGTATCCACCAGATGGAGAGCGGCGCGGGGGGCCACCTCGGTTAGATGGCGGCTGAGAGCAGAAACATAGGCATCCATCTTCTCCTCGCTGTGGGCCAACGAATAGAAATCGCAATAGGCGCACTTGGATTGACAGAAGGGGATGTGAATATAGAGGCCCAGAGGCCGATCTTTTTGCGCAGGAAGCTTTCTCATGGCGGGCCTCTTATCTCTTTTCCACTGCGGTGATGGCATCAAAGGGACAGTTTACTTTGCAGGCGCGGCAGCCGATACAATCCTCCTGCACGATCTCATAGAGTCCGTCCGGCCGCTGGATAATACAGTCCATGATACAGAACTGGGGGCAGTATCCGCAGCCGGTGCACAGATCCGGGATGATGGTCACATCGGCGCGTTTCTTTCGCCCAAAGGGATGTGCGCTGTCGTACATAGCGCCACCTTCCTTTCTGCTGGAAATGGGATGATACTTTAGTATAGCCTTTTTTTATGCTATTGACAAGCAGACACATACTTTTTTCCAAATCGAACATACTATCCGGGAAAGGATGTGTTGTCGGTGGATATGACACCTAAGGAATATCAGCAGTATGTGAAGACGCTGCAGGAAAAATCGCCGCTGGCAAAGGATCTGTTTTTTGCTTTTTTGATCGGCGGCCTGATCTGCGTGGTCGGTCAGTGGCTCCAGAATCGGTATTTGGGTTCCGGCATGGAGCAGGAAGCCGCTTCCACGGCCACCTCTGTCACGCTGGTGGGACTGTCTGCCCTGCTGACAGGGCTCAACCTCTATCAGAAGCTGGCCCGCTTTGGCGGTGCGGGAACATTGGTGCCCATTACCGGCTTTGCCAACGCAGTGGTCTCCCCGGCGGTGGACTTCAAGGCAGAGGGCTGGGTGACCGGCGTGGCGGTAAAGATGTTCTCTGTGGCAGGACCGGTAATCGTGTACGGCACGGCGGCCAGCGTAGTGTATGGCCTCATCTATTGGGTTTGGAGCATATTGCCAGCATAAAAAGGCTGCGCCGGTTTGGCGCAGCCTTTTCTTCTTATGTAGTTTTTTTCCAGAGCCAAAGCGCGTATCCACCAGACAGGAGGATAATGCACAGGGCACTGCAGATCTGTACCAGAGCGGCATCGGCAGAGCCGCAGAGCGCGGCCACCAGATCGGTAAAAGGTCCCTGCTCCAAGGCGAAGGTGCTGCTGCCGTTGACGAACATGTGGCTTGCAATGCAGGGCCACAGGCTGCGGCCCCGATACACGATGATGGTGTAAAGAAAACCGATCACAATGGCATAGCACACCTGCAGCAGGACCCCCAACAGATCCGATGTGTTGAGCAGATTGACGATGTGTCCTGCGCCGAAGGTTACAGCGGACACAATGATAGCGCTGCGCAGATTGTCTTTTGCCATGGCACGGAACAGGAATCCGCGGAAGATGAGCTCCTCCACATAGCCTGCGATGGCGGTATTGGCGGCCATCAGCAGAGAGACTGCCAGTGGAGCAGTCAGTCCCAGTCCGTTTTTCAGATTGATGCAGGACATGGCGATCAAGGGGATAAACCACAGGAAAGCGACAGGATTACCACGAAAGCGGCACAGACCGAACTTCTCCGCCAGACCGTTGCGCAGGATCCATACGGTAGCCGCTACAGCCAGCACCGTTACACAGATCACAGGGGCCAGTACCTGTCCTGCCGTTTTGGAGGCAAGATCATCAAAGCCGTCACACAGCTGCAGGGAGAGGTTCATCACACCTACATACAGGGCGATCCAGACAAGGGCAAAGGTGACCTCGTTCTTTTCGTAAAGCTTTTTCACAGCGTATTTGCCTCCCTTCTCAGTGGGTTTGGAAGATTACAGAACAATAAAAGTGCAGCTGCCGGGAGCGACCTCCAGCGTGCCGGCCTCGACAGGCTGTCCGCACAGGCAGGGCAGCTCGTCGTTCTCTCCCAAAACCAGTTCGCGGCCGTTGAGGAGCATGGTGCGGGAGCGCATGCTGCCATTGCCGGTGAGGGCATAGACCTCAGCGGACTTGGGCAGTTCCACGGTGGTGGTCTCCGTCCAGGAGTTGTTGATCACCAGATAGGCCACGCCCTCCTTGCCGTCTGCCCGGGAATGGGCATAGACATGGGCGCCGGGGCGGATGGGCTCACCGGAGGCATAGACCGTGTTGCCCATCAGCTTCTTCCACAGCAGCACGGAGAAATAGCTGGGACGGGGTACGAAGGTGCCGTGTTTCAGCCACCCATAGTCAGAGGAGGCCAGAGTATTGTGGAAGATCACACCGTCGGTAACGGTGGCAAAGGAGCCGATTTCGTTGAGGGTACGGACGACCTCTGCATAGGTGGAGGCCCAGGTGTGGCCGCCGGCACCGGCATCACCGGACTCGGTGACCCACATCTCACCGCCGGGAGCGGCGTACTTATCCCGGTAGCTGAGGAAGCAGCGGGCGGTGTGGGAAGCAGCACCCAGATACTCCTCACTCATGCAGCCCTCAAAGGGAGTGAAGGCGGAGGGCATCATGGCAGCCATGCGCTCGGAAACACCGTTGTAATAGTGATAACTGAAGATATCCAGCTTCTCCGTGCAGCCATCCATCAGATCGGCGGTGGAGCAGTAGGGAAGAGCGGCGGCAATGCCGGCTGTCTCATCGGGGATCTGGTTGGCCCAGGGATGGGGGTTGCCGTCAGCATCCTTGGTCATGGCATTGGGGTCCGTGTCACTGGGGCCGATGATGGTGCACTCGGGATAGTTTTCCCGGACCCATTTGTGGAAGATATCCTGGTCGCGGCGGAAATCCGCGGCGGTATAGTCCTTGGGAAATCCGGTGTTCTGCAGCATATTGGGCTCATTGACAAATTCCACCGCCTCGATGGGGCAGCCATGTTCCCGGCTCAGGTCGAAGATCAGCTTGGCCTGGCTGGGATTCCAGGGCTCATCATGGGCATGCAGGCCGTCACAGTTGGCCACAGAGATCTTCAGCTTGCCGTTTACGGCCTTCACAAAGTTCAGCAGATTGATCCACTGGTCCTTCTTCAGGTGGTTGAAGTAGCCCTCGGGCATACCGGTGCCGTCAAAGTCATAGTAGGTCCTGGTGGCCCAGGTGCCGGAGACGCGCACCCAGCAGCTGCCCAACTCTCTGGCCAGCTTGATCAGACGGGGGTTAGTGGTGTCAATGGGGTCATACCACTGGTGCATGGAGGCCATACCCTTGGAAAAATCGGGAGGAGGAACCTGCTCCGTGCCATCGATCTGGGCATCGGTATAGGCTTTCCAGAAGGTGCCGCCGGTGACCTCGGTCATCTCCACATTGTAGGAGATCAAACGGGGATTCACGGTGCGCAGCGCGGTCAATGCGCCGGGATTCAGCTTGATATATTCTGCCATAGAAATATGCCCCTTTCGAAAAGGATCGGAATCAAAATGATGAATTTATTATAGCAAACCGATTAAAAAATGACAACAGAGCAAAATGCTGGTCGAAATTTTTCTGCCTGAGCAAAAACACTTGGAGGAAAGGCCGGACAGAAAATGAGATTTTTCTTGATGAGAGGCAGACAAGCAAAAACCTTTGTGCTATAATGGGGCAAAAGTTGTGGAAAATTTCCGGCAGGCGTGGAATGCCCGTTGCAAAAACCAGCAGAGCGCGTTGCGTAATGGAGCGCTATGACAGAGCGGAGGGAGTCCATGAAAGATAAATGGAGTGAATTGGGGCCACAAGTGAGGCAGGTGTGGAAGCTGAGTCTTCCCGCTATTTTGACACAAATCACCACCATCGTCATGCAGTACATAGATTCTGCCATGGTGGGTGCCCTGGGCGCGTCCGCCTCAGCAGCAATTGGACTGGTGACCACCAGCACATGGCTGTTGGGCGGCATGAGTTATGCGGTAGCCACGGGCTTTTCCGTACAGGTAGCCCACAATGTCGGCGGCGGACAGATCGCTGAGGCAAAGAATGTGGTGCGACATGGGTTGATTGCGGCACTGATCATATCAGGCACCTTGTGTCTGTTGGGTGCGGCAATCAGCGGCCCGCTTCCGGGCTGGTTGGGCGGTGATCCGCTGATCCGGAAGGATGCCTCGGCCTACTTCCTTGTGTTTGCGCTGACGCTGCCCTTTTCCCAGATCAATCTTCTGTGTTCCTCCTTCCTGCAGTGCGGCGGCGATATGGTGACGCCTAGCATCCTCAACTCCTCCATGTGCCTGCTGGACATTGCCTTCAATGCGTTTTTTATCCCCCGGTACGGTGTTTTAGGCGCAGGAATCGGAACGGGTCTGGCCTATGTGGTGATCAGCCTGCTGATGGCATGGCGCTGCTGCATCGCAAATGAGCAGCTGCGTCTGATTGGCGGCGGATATGGCAGATGGAATCTGGAGATTTTCCGCAGAGCCTTCCGTCTTGGCATGCCGGTGGCACTGCAGGAGATCGCCAGCAGCGGCGCTATGGTAGTCAGTACCATGATCATTGCACCGCTGGGGCCGGTGACCATTGCAGCCAATTCCTTTGCAGTGACGGCCGAGAGCCTCTGCTATATGCCCGGTTACGGCGTGGGCGCTGCGGCAACGACGCTGGTAGGCAGAAATATCGGCGCCGGAAATTTCCAGCTGGCAAAGCGGTACGGTAATATCTGTGTGGCCATGGGTGGCATTTTCATGGGAGTGACGGGCGCTCTGATGGCAATCTTCTGTCCGTGGGTCTTTCGGTTGCTGACACCCGATGTGCAGGTGCAGGAACTGGCGGCGGCGGTCCTGAGGATCGGCCTGCTGGCAGAGCCCCTCTTCGGTGTAGCTATTGTTTCGGCAGGCGCCCTTCGCGGAACAGGAGATACCTTCGTCTCCAGTATGCTGCATCTGGGCAGTATCTGGGTCGTGCGCATCACCCTTGCCCGGCTGCTGGTGGGCCCGCTGGGACTGCACGGTATGTGGATCGCTATGGCCATCGAATTGTGTGTTAGAGGCCTGCTGCAGCTGTACCGGCAGAGAACCTCCCCCTATTACAAAATGCATGAAATCCGCCGAAAAATGCGGAAGCAAGCAAAATAATAAAAAAGGACGGAACTGCATCGCAGTTCCGTCCTTTTTGTTTTGCGTTGTTTGGCGAAAGTCTCTTTTCAAAGAGAATCAGGCCAGAGCCACCATGCTGAAGACCAGTGCGAACAGAGCGACCGTTTCGCACAGACCAACCACCATGATGTACTGGGAGAAGCCCTTACCGGTATCACCCAGTGCGTCAGCGCCGGCAGCACCGGCCTTGCCCTGCACAACGGCGGACATTGCCATAGCGAAGCCGGAGGCGATGCCCAGACCCAGCAGGAACATGGGATCAGCGGAGGAGCCCATCATGGTCTGCATCAGCAGGAAGCCATAGATGGTCTGAGTCAGGGGAGCGCCGGCGAACACCGTCAGAATAAACGGAGCAGCCTTATTGTTCATATAGCATCTTTTCCAAGCGCCGATAGCAGCCTGACCGGCGATGCCGATGCCGATAGCGGAACCCGTTGCCGCAATACCCATGGCCAATGCGATGCCCAGCATACCCAAATTGAAAGTCATGATCATTCTCCTTTTTCTTATATAATTTGAAAAATGTGTTTGTATCAAAGGCCGATATTACACGGCCCGGATCATTCCTGGAAAGGTTCGTACTTGTGGCCGCTCCAGGAAATACCCAAATGGGAAGAGAACTCCAGTGTGTTCAGACGGACGCCGTGGACAATCACGGACAGAACGTTCAGAATCATGTTCAGGCCGTGGCCAAAGACCAACAGGATCACCGCAAATACGATGAATACCAGGCTGCCGAACATAGGGCCTGCCATCTCGTTTACGGTGGCGGAAATGGCAGCACCGGCCAGACCCACCGCCCACAGACGGATGTAGGACACGATGTCGGAGAACACATTCACCACACCCAGCAGGATGGAGATGATGTTCTTACAGCTGTCCAGAACAGATTCTTTGATGCTACCCTCGTAACTGGCGAAAATGAAGCTCAGCACGAAGCCAACACCGATCAGAACAATGGCTACAGTGCCCACAGGAATACCGGCAAGGACCAGATCCAGAGGGAATACCTGGCCGTTGACCACCAGGCACAGGACCACATAGAAGATACCCCACAGTTGCAGGATAGAACCAAGATCGCCCAACGCCTGCAGAGAGCGGCGGTTGCGGATCATGCCCTTGACGTGGGCAACAGTCAGCTGGATCAACGCCAGAGAGAAGCAGAAGATCTGCAGGTTCTGCGCTGTGGTCAAACCGGCCTGACCTGCGGTCCAGAAGGGATACCAGAGCTTATCCCCATTCACATTGGAGATCACGGGGATGGACAGATTCTGCAGCCACTGAGGCAGCTGGTCGGGTGTGAGGCCGAACCAGGTGCAGGTAACCGTTCCCCAAAGGATCGTTGCCACACCAAACAGTGTGATCAGCAGGAACAGGGGAGGAATGGGCTTTTTGGCTGCCACATTCTTTCCGATCAGGGCGGCGCCCACACCGGTGATCAGCAAACCATAGCCGCCATCACCGAAGATGATTCCGAAGAACACCAGGATGAAGGCCAGGAACCAACCGGAAATGTCATACTCAAAGTAGCCGGGAACCGTACCCAAAAAGTCAGTCAGCGGATAGATGAGGCTGACGAATTTGTTGTTGTGCAGCTTGGTGGGCACATTGTCCTCCTGATCGGGATCCGCGGCGGCCAGACCCCAGGAGTGTTCCCGGGCGGCGGCCTTCAGCGTATCCAGATCTTCCGCCGGCAGATAGCCGGTGAGGCAGGCGACGGCGGTGCTGTTGGGCTGATCCGAGAGAACCTCGCGCACCATGCCGGTGACATAGCCCTCAAACTCCGCATCCTTCTGCAGGGAGGCGATTGCCTGCTTTATGCTCTCAGTGTAGCAGATGCAGCCGCGGAGCTGGGTGTCAATTTCGGCCAGTCGCTGCTGGCTGTCCACAATCTGCTGACGCAGCTGCTCGGTGGAACAGGTGGGCAGGGTGACCTGATAGGAGTCGATGGGACGGGAGCCCTCGGTCTCCTCACCGGAGGGGAGCGCCAGAAAACGGATGGAGTTCTTGTCCCGGTTGACCGGGATGGTGACCACCTCTTCGCCCAACCGCTGGTACTCGCTCAGAGGCAGTTCGCAGAGGGTGAAGGAGATGCCTTTTTCGGCCAGCAGCTGCAGCTCCGCAGGATCCACATCGCCCCACTTTTTCAGGCGATCCAGTTCCGTCTGCGCGGCGCTGATGGCAGAGCGGCAATCCTTGCGCTCCTCACCCAGGGCCAGGATCTGCTGGGCCTGCGCCAGCGCCTCGTCGCGGTTCAGAGACTGCTGCTGCACAGCGGTCTTTTCCTTCAGATCCTCCAGGGCAAACAGGGCCTGCTCCAGGCAGCCGGTCTGCTCCTTCAGCTGGGTGAGCCGTTCGCCGGTTCCGCTGCTGGTCTCAATGTGCAGCAGACCAAGACAACGCAGCTGCTGCAGGGCCTGTTTTTTCTCACTGTCCAGCACAAGGACGGAGACTTTTTTCATCGGCACGATCATACGGCGGTCTCCTCCTTTCCGGCTGCGGCCGCGTTGCGCTGCTCGATCTTCTTTTTGGAGATCTTGGAGCGGACAACGGCGCTGACCTGCTGGTCACCAAGATATACGGATATTTTTTTGATGTTGCTCTGTGTCTCAGGAATCTTCACCTTCTCAAAAAGGTTGACTCGCTGAGAGGTAGTGAGCAGCTCCTTTTGCAAAAGCCGAACCTGTTCGTTGAGCACCTCTGCCTCCAGGTCCAGAGACAGGGCCTTTTCCATGCAATCGGCAGCCAGGTCCACCCAGAGGGGGGTCTGGTACAGATCGTAATCCCCGCGGGAGAAATCAGCTCCCTCGTAGACGGGGATGGTGACACCGGCAATATTGCCGATGCCCTTGCGGATGTTGCGAACAGTGACCATGCCGGGCAGGAAGGCATCCTCTTCGCCGAAGACGGCGATCCAGGAGCGGAACTCCTCCTCCAGCGCAGCCTTCTGCTGCCGGACGGCTTTTGCGTTTTCCTCGATGGTGCGGATCTCGGCCTGGAGCTGCTGTTTTTTGAGGGTCAGCGTAGGAAGATATCTCTGATACATTTTCAGAGCATCTTTCTGCGCTTTCTGCTCATTTTTTGTCAGCTTGATTTTTGCCATCGTTTCCGCCTTTCTTTACTGTGCGGGCCAGAATTCCGCGATCAGCTCCGATTTCATACCGGTCTCATCCTTCTCGAAGCAGGCGGCCAGGATCTCCCAACCCAGGTCAAGAGCCTGCTCCAGGCTGAGGTTGATGGACAGGTCCATCATACGGGTCTCAAACATCTGGCCATACTTCAGCAGCTTCTCGTCCCAGCGGCTCATGATAAAGCCCATGTTCTTCTTCTCCATGGTATCCTTGTAGGAGGAGTACAGACGGATCATGGCATCCATCAGGGCACGGTGATCCTTGCGGGTCTTGCCGTTGACGTTCTGCTTCAGACGGGACAGGGAGCCGAAGGGCTCGATACGGCCGCCCTTGAGGTAGTACTGACCCTCGGTGATATAACCGGTGTTATCCGGCACGGGGTGGGTGACATCGTCGCCGGGCATAGTGGTTACGCCCAGAATGGTAACGGAACCGGAACCGGCGAAGTCGACGGCCTTCTCATAGCGGGCAGCCAGACGGGAATACAGGTCGCCGGGATAGCCGCGGTTGGAGGGAACCTGTTCCTGCGTGATGGCGATTTCCTTCATGGCGTCGGCAAAGTTGGTCATGTCGGTCAGCAGGACCAGCACGTCCTTATCCTGCAGAGCAAACTGTTCGGCAACGGCCAGGGCCATATCGGGGATCTTGATGCACTCCACGGTGGGGTCAGCTGCGGTGTGGATGA